>CAZNQG010000010.1:0-49035 GCA_964575235.1 uncultured Bacteroides sp. | reverse complement strand
TATCGGTCCACCATCCTGAAGGCCGATGAAAACTTGTGCTTCCCGAGGAAGTCGAGGCTAAAGAAAAGAACCGTCGACCTGCCCAGGGTCCGGATTGCCGTCTCTTCGGTTGCAGCGGCCGTCCTGCTGGGGCTGAGCCTGGCATGGTTCTTAACAAGGCCCGACGCAGGAGATATGATTGCGGGGGAATCCGGATTTCCGGAACAAGGCCGGACCGAAACCATCCTGCCGGTTGAGGATCCCGAGAGCCTTCAGCCGGCCATTCCGGAGGATGTCGCAGAAGTCATTCAACATTCCGGACCGGATGAAAACGGGAAACCTCTTGAAGATATTGAGACGGTACGGGGTGGCGTAACAAAAGGATCTCCCCCGGAACCTGCGTCCGAACAGGGAATCCCCTCCCGGCCGGCACTTTCCCTTGCAAAGCTTGTTCCGATCGGGGCTGAGCTGCTGGAATGCCCGGCCGGTGCTGGGAATTCTTTTCTGGCATATCGTTCAGAAGTGCAGGAAGCAACAATGCATCCCACTAAAGGGGATGACCTGCCGGAGGATGAAAGGAGAAATCCCGGAAACAGAAGATTGAGGAAAATAAACTTATGGAAAATAGCCGATGCAGGGATCGAGAGGATCAACGAGGTGAGCCAGGAAGAATACCTTCTGGTCAGGGAAACGGACGATTCCGGGAGAACCCACAGGGTTACCTTTGAAACCCCTGTATTCGGAATATCCGTACCCATGAGAAATACCGATCTGCCCCGGTAACTTTTCGGGCCTTTCCTCCGTCCTATTCACAAAACCAGTATTATTTAAAAGAATTCAGTCAAAATGAAAAAGATCGTTACCCTTATGCTTGGCCTTGCCTTAGTTGTGAACCTGAAGGCACAGGAGGAGGCCGATACGACAAAAGTGGGCATCGGGAAAAAGAACATCGTAACCGTTACCGAAGACGACCGCGGCACCAACGTCAATGTGAAAGAGGATTTTATAATCGTGGATGATATGGATGATACCGTGAGGGTGAAACTGGGCAATAAGGCCATCAGCATCACGGAGGACGGGAACCGGACCCATGTTGACATCATTGAGGAGAATGATTTTCCCAGGCACGGGTGGAGGAAGAAACCATCCCGCTTCAAGGGTCACTGGGCCGGATTTGAGCTGGGACTGAACAACTGGGTCGACCGTGATTTCCGGCTGGCCGGCACCGACCCGGGAAACCTGTTCATGGACCTCAACACAGGCAGGTCCTGGGAGTACGACCTAAACTTTCTGCAATTCAACCTCCCCTTCGGACGACCTGTCGGAATGGTAACCGGGATGGGATTTAAGTGGAACAATTACTGGTTCAACGGGAACAACAGCATTATGAAAGACCCCGTGAGCTCCGTGATCGTTCCACGTTATCCAACGGCGGGTATATCCTATACCAAATCAAAGCTGAATACCTTTTACCTGACCGTTCCCCTGATCTTTGAAGTACATTTCGGTCCCAAGAAAAAAGGGTTCTTCGGAGTAGGGGTTATAGGGGACATGAAGCTTTGTTCCAATACCAAGCTGAAATATTACGAGGGGGGTTCGAAGCAACGTGAAAAAAACAAAAACGATTTCAACCTCTCTCCCTTCCGCTACCATCTCACGGCAAGAGCCGGATACAGCTTTGTGAAGATATTCGCCAACTACAGTATGGTGCCCGCTTTCAAGCATAACATGGGACCTGAACTATACCCGGTGACCATAGGGCTGACGCTGATCAATTTCAGGTAATCCCTCCCACCGGTTCCCGGCAGTGCATTTACGCCCCGCAGGATAAGGCGATCTGTTGAGATTTTTCTGCACCGGGCTTCGATGGTTTTCGTAATTTTACCGGAAAACATTGCATGAAATTATTACTGATCAGCAACAGCACCAATGCGGGCGAAGCCTATCTGGAGCATCCGCTCACCCAAATTAAGGATTTCCTCGGACCGGTTCCGGTTAAAGCCCTGTTCGTTCCCTATGCCGGGGTGACCATTTCTTTCGACGATTATACCGAAAAGGTACGGGAACGTTTCCGGGAGGCAGGCCATGATATTGTTTCCGTACACCATGCTGAAGACCCGCTGGAGGAGGTGGAGAATGCAAGGGCCATCGTGGTCGGAGGGGGGAATACCTGGAATCTGGTCAAATGGATGCAGGACCTGGGACTCACCGATGCCATCCGGCGCAGGGTGCTCCAGGGGATCCCCTATATAGGATGGAGCGCCGGCAGCAACGTTGCATGCCCCAGCATCCGTACCACCAACGATATGCCGATCGTGGAACCCGGCAGTTTCAGTGCCATGAACCTGGTCCCCTTCCAGATCAATCCCCATTACCTGGATGCAAATCCCGAAGGCCATGCCGGAGAAACACGGGAAATGCGGATCGAGGAATTCATCGAAGCCAATCCCGGTATCTTCGTCGTTGGGCTCAGGGAAGGAACCATGTTGCTGGTGGAGGACGGGAGGATGAGCCTGCTGGGTCCCCGGCCAGCCCGGATCTTCCGGAAGGGAGAAGAAGCCTTTGAGCTGGAACCCGGAACCGACGCTTCATTTTTGCTGTAGCGATCGGGGTTTCATGCATTAGTCTATTCCCGATGCGGGTACTCAGGAACATAATCTTCATTGCCTTGATGCTTGCCGCGATCCTCCTGGCCGCAGCCTTCATCCTGGCAAGGGTGTTTGAGGATGAGCTGACGCAGTATGTGATCGGGGGACTGAACCGGCACATCCGGGCCGAAGTGAAGGTGGAGGATGTCAAACTTTCCTTCCTGAAAAAATTTCCGGATGCCAGTGTTGAGTTCAGGGATGTTTTCATCGCCTCGGTCCCGGATTTCCAGGAGAATGCATTCGGGCCAAAAAACACGGATACCCTGCTATCGGCGGGGCACCTGTTCCTGAGCTTCAACGTCGTTAAACTGCTGAAACGGGAATACATACTCAGGGAAGTGCAGGTACGTTCCGGCAGACTGAACCTGTTGGTCGACCCTGAAGGGAACGGGAATTACCGGTTCTGGGAGAAAAAGGAAGGGACCGGGGAAAAAGATTTCGTGATTGAACTGGAAAACGTCAGGCTGGCTGAAATACATGTGGAATATGATAACCGTGCGCTGGGGATCGAACTGGATGGACTCATTCGCAGGAGCAACCTGAAAGGCCGGTTTTCCATGGAATCCTACCGTATGTCCACGGGCCTGGAGGGTATGGTGCTGGAATACAGCAACAAGGGTAAGGTCCTCCTGAGTAAACAGAAGATCCAGGCGGGCGCATCCTTTTCCATCGATCCCCGGGTCATAGAAATCGTGGACGGGAACCTTATTCTGGCCGGCCAGCACCTGATCGCCTCGGGCCGTATCCTGAGACCGGGTCCCCCGGACCTGGAAATCAGCCTGGAAGGCAAACAACTCGACCTGGAATACCTGCTGAAGCATGTGCTGATGATCAGCGAAAAATACCCGGAGGATCTCCGTGCTGGAGGAAAGCTGGATTTCAGGGGAAGGATAAAGGGTATTGCCAGCAGTACCAGGATGCCGGGGATTGAAGCCGAATTCTCACTGGATGAGGGATGGCTGCAAACTCCGATCCTGCAAGATGAGGTTCGTGACCTGAAGGTCAGCGGAACATACTCAAACGGGAACAGGCATAGTTCGTCAACTACCACGATCCGGCTGGGCGGCCTGTCCCTGAGATACGGAAATTCCCGTCTGGGAGGAGAAACTTCCGTATACAACCTCGCAAGTCCAGACTTCAATTATAACATTAAAACAGAGCTGGATCTAGCAGATATACAACAATTTATACCGCAGGACTCCCCTTTTAAAACACTCCAGGGGAGGGTGCTGGCGGAGGTCCGGATGGAAGGCGACCAGGCCCTTCTCAGGCATTTCAACAAGGAAGATCTTCTGCATTATGAATTTCATGCAGTAATCCGGTTTGAGGGACTGAACATGCAAATGGGAAAAATCCCTCTGAATTTCAGCGATCTCTCCGGAGAGGCGGAATTCACAGACCACCTGGAGGTCCGCAGTATGAGCGGAATGCTGGAAGGTAACCGGGTGAGCCTGAGCGGCAGGGTTGACAATTTACTGGAGTTCCTTCTCACACCCGAAGGGAACCTCTGGATGGATCTTAATTTTTATTCCGAGCGCATGGATCTGAATTACCTGAGATCCATAGAACCCTCAAACCATAGTGCGGGAAATAGCCATCCGTTTATGTTGCCCGAAAGGCTGTTCCTGAGATCCAGGTTCTGGTTCGATGAACTGGAAATCAAGAATTTCCGGGCAACACTGTTGACCGGAGACCTGGTATACAAACCCCGGAGGCTCGAGGTTACACACCTGGAACTGCTTTCCATGAACGGGAGGATCAAATCGGAAGGCATACTTGAACAACAGCAGGATTTGGATTTCCTGGTCAGAAGCAATTACCGGATCCGCTCGGTGGATATAACCGGGGCGTTCAGGGCTTTCGATAACTTCGGACAGCAGTTCCTGGTTGATGAGCATCTCAGCGGGACCCTGGACGGCACGGTCAATTTTTCTGCGGGACTGGATGAACGAATGAAGATCAAGAAGGAAACCATACTGGCAGATTGCGATATCGCCATCCGGAACGGGCAGTTGTCGGGTTTTGAACCCATGCTGAAGCTTTCAAAGTTCATCGACGTTGCCGAACTGGAGAACATACAGTTCTCAACCCTTACAAATGAGGTATTCATCCGGAACCAGCAGGTGGTGATACCCCGGATGGACATCCGTTCTTCTGCCTTTGAGATTTCGGCTTCGGGCGTGCATGGCTTCGACAGGCATTTTACCTATAAGCTGAAAGTAGCCCTTTCAGAATTCCTGGCAAGTAAGTCGGCCAGGGCCGCGCAGCAGGAGTCGGAATTCGGGCCCATTGAGGACGATGGCCTGGGTAAGGTTTACCTGTACCTGATCATCGAAGGCGATCCGGATGGAACGGATATCCGATATGACCGGCGTGGCGCAATCCTGAATATACAGGAGCAGTTGAGCGGTGAGAAACAGGAACTGAAAGAAATCCTGAGGGAGGAATTCGGATGGTTTAAAAAAGACTCAGCCCTTGAGGGCGAGGATGGCGATGACCAATTCCCTGCTTTCATCATCGAATGGGAAGAAGACCGGGACAGCGTTAAAAAAGAGGATCTTAAAGAAGACAATATTCAAGGTTCGGATCGGTTTATCATTGAGTGGGATGAGAACGGCGATGAGGATATACCGGATGAACCTGTAAAGGACAAAAAACGAAAACGAATAAAAAGGAAAGGATAATCAATCATGGACATCTACTATCGGAAACAAAGATGGAAACTTTACCTGTTTCTGTTTGCCGCCATGATCGGCATCGGATCTCTGCTTTATACCAACCGTCTGGTGAAAAAGCTCTCCGTCGAAGAAAAAAAGAAGGTCGAACTTTGGGCTGAAGCAACCCGGCAGCTTGCCGATATCAGCCTCACGGGACAGGATTTCGGTTTTCCACTCCATGTGGTCCAATATAACACAACAATCCCGGTGATCCTGGCAGACCAGGATGAGAACATCATTGAAAAACGTAACCTGGACTCCCTGAAGATGGGAAACCCCGACTATCTCAAGAGGCAGTTACAGAAAATGAAAGACGAAAACCAGCCCATCGAAGTAGACCTGGGGGACGGACTGGTCAATTATGTATATTACCGCAATTCGACTCTGCTTACAGAGCTGACCTATTACCCCTATATTCAGCTGGGGGTCATACTGCTTTTCATCCTGGTAGCTTACCTGGCTTTCAGCGCCTCGAGGAAGGCGGAACAAAATCAGGTCTGGGTGGGACTGTCAAAAGAAACCGCCCACCAGCTCGGGACCCCGACGTCATCCCTGATCGGCTGGGTGGAATTATTGAAGGAAAAACATCCGGATAAAAAGCTGGTTAACGAGCTTGAAAAGGATGCCGGACGGCTCGAACAAATCACGGAACGGTTTTCAAAAATAGGTTCCAAGCCGGTCCTTGAAGACGAGAACATCAGGGAAGTCCTTCAGGATTCGATGGATTATATGAAATCCCGGACCTCGGAGAAGATCCGGATCGACCTGGAAACTGAAGATGAAGGCATCACGGCACCCATAAACAAGGCCCTTTTCCAATGGGTTGTGGAGAACCTGTGCAAGAATGCCATCGATGCCATGGACGGGACCGGGTCGCTTAAGATCTCGGTAAAAAGCCTGGCAAGACAGATCGCCATCGATTTTGACGACAGCGGAAAAGGCGTTCCAAAAAACCGGCAGAAGACCATTTTCAAACCCGGATTTACAACCAAACAAAGGGGCTGGGGATTGGGACTCTCGCTTGCAAAACGGATCGTTGAAACATACCACCAGGGAAAGATATTCGTTCTCCAGTCGGAACCCGGAAAGGGAACAACCATCCGGATCCTGCTACGGGTTTCAACATAAAAACCGTAATTTTGCCCGGTCTGCCGAACCCATAAGCCAACCGTAACGGCGAGCGAAATGAAAATGCCCGTCCCGGGAACAGAAATAGAACTGATGGCTCCGGCCGGTTCTTATGAATCCCTGAGAGCTGCCATCCAGGGTGGGGCGGATTCCGTTTACTTCGGTGTGGAGAAACTGAACATGAGGTCCAGGTCCTCCCAGAATTTCAGCATGCGGGACCTGGATAGAATTTCTTCAATAGCACGGGAAAACGGGATCCGAGCCTACCTGGCCCTGAACTCGGTCATCTATAACAAAGAACTGGAACCGGTGAGGGACATCATCCGGCAAGCAAAAAAGGCCGGTGTCACAGCACTCATCGCTAACGATCACTCGGTCATCCGGATGGCGAGACGGGAAAACCTGGAGGTACACCTCTCAACACAGCTCAACATAAGCAATATTGAATCGCTGAAGTTTTATTCGGAATTTGCTGACGTGGTTGTCCTGGCAAGGGAACTGGACCTGGAACAGATCCGGGACATCTGCAATGAAATCCACAGACAGGATATCCGCGGGCATTCAGGGAACAAGGTGAGGATCGAACTTTTCGTCCACGGTGCCCTCTGCATGGCCATTTCAGGTAAGTGCTACATGAGCCTCCACCAGTATGGGTATCCGGCGAACCGGGGAGAATGCCTGCAGGCATGCAGGCGCTCGTATATCGTCACCGAAAAGGAAACCGGGAAGGAGCTGGAGATCGACCGGGAGTACATCATGTCACCCAAGGACCTTTGCACCATATCCTTTCTGGACCGGATTATAGAATCGGGTGTGAGCATACTGAAAATCGAAGGCAGAGCCAGGAGTCCGGAATACGTACGGACCGTTACCGCATGTTACCGCGAGGCAATTCAAGCCTGCATCGATGGAAGCTTCAGCCAGGACAGGGTCAGGAACTGGGAAACCCGCCTTGCCACGGTTTTTAACCGGGGATTCTGGGACGGGTATTACCTGGGACAGGAAATGGGCGAATGGAGCAAGGATTACGGATCCAGTGCCACCAGGCGAAAAACATACGTCGGAAAGGGCATGAATTATTTCAGGAAACTGGGCGTGGCGGAATTCCTGGTCGAATCGGGCTCTCTTGAGGAAGGAGACGGGATCCTGATCATCGGGCCCACCACCGGAGTTATTGAATCGGTCATCGGGGAAATGCAGATCGAACATAGAAAAGTCCGAAGAGTCGAGAAAGGCCAGCGTTTTGCCATGGCCGTTCCGGAAATGGTCAGACGTTCGGACAAACTCTATAAGCTGGTGGATAACGGCCGGACAAGCATCCGGTAATCAATACTTGCGCAGCTCATCCGTGTACCGTTCACGGATTTTCCGAAGGGAATCCAGTTCCATATCACGCGTAAATATCCGGACTACCTCGGTTATTTCCTTCAGGTAAATGGCACCGAGAGCGGCATCGAAACTCAGATCGTCGAGGTTGTGTTTGATCGATGTCGTTATTTCCAGGAAAACGGACCAGTTCAGGTGAGCCGGGATTTGAAGGTAAAACATCAGAGGATCTTCCAGGTCCTTAAAAATCCCTTCCTCCAGCTTCTCAAGCTCAAAATGCTTTTTGATCTCGATCAAACCGTTTCCATGGATCTTCCGCTTCTTCATGAATTTGAATCCCTCGTGCATGTAACATCTCTGGATTTCGGGGATGATGCTGTAGTTATCCAGATTCCGGATACGGATACAGTTAAACAGGTCGTTGTTGATGCTAACCTGTGCAGCGGTTCCGTCGAAAGAGTGCTTGAAATATTTATGGATATGCTGGGTGACGCGCATGATCCGTACCGTGGATACCTTCTTCTTCAGCACCAGGTATACGGCGTTGGGATTATAACCGGTCGGAAGGTTGGCCCCGTGGTAACCCGGGAAGGGTTCGATCTCCTCGAGTATGAGAGTGTTTTCGAGAATGTTGTTATTCAGGGTTTCAAGCTTTTCGACCTTGGCTATGTAACCCATCGTTTCGATGATCCTGTTCATGCCACAAATATAATAATTTAACTATTTACAAATTTAGTTCCTTTATCCGGTTCTGCATGATGAAATCCAGAATCCGGCCGGCAAGTTCTGCAGGATCGGAACGGTTTTCAACCAGCATCGAAAAGACCCGGTTCTTTTCCCTGCGGTTAAGCCCGTAGCGGTAGGTTTTATCGTAGTAATGGAGGACCCGCTCGACCGTATGGCGGAACTTTCCGCTCCGGATGCTTTCAACGGCCTCTTGTGCCATCCGGTCGCCGAGCCTTGGACGGATCCTGAGGACCGCCTCGGTCAGGTCTTTTTCCGGGAACCCTGCATAATCCCTTACCAGGTTCTCCACCCGTTGATCCCGGGGAACATCCAGAAGTACCAGGGGAGCCGTACGGATGTTTCGATGGATGCCAGCGGTTAGGGTATTTTTCCCGATGTTCCTGCTCTCATCCTCCACCCAGATGCTTTTTTCAGGGTCCATATGGTGGAGCTGCCGGAACAGGTCGTTCTCAAATTGTTCGTTCGTGTTCTGCGGAGGTTGCCCGAGTCCCCCGAACGCCGAGCCCTTATGATGTGCGAGCATTTCCAGATCCAGCACCTGTTCTCCCATCTGCCCCAGGGCCCTCAGTACATCGGTTTTCCCCGATCCGGTCAATCCTCCGAGGACAATGAACGGGAAGTCTTTTTCCAGGAAATCAAGCACATGCCTCCGGAAGGATTTATAACCCCCTTCCAGGATCAGGCTTTGAATTCCCACCGTACCGAAAAGCCAGGCCATACTTTTGCTTCGCATGCCCCCTCTCCAGCAGTGAACCAGCACCTGCCGGTTGACGGCTATCCCGCTAACCTCTCGGGCCATGCTCTTCATCTTGGGTCCCGCCAGTTCAAGCCCCGTCATGATGGCCTCTTGTTGTCCGGCTTTCTTATAGGTTATGCCTACCTGTTTCCTTTCTTCGTTCGAAAAGAGGGGGAGATTACGGGCCCGCGGAATATGTCCCTGTTCGTATTCGGCCGGAGTTCTCACGTCTATAACGGGAAGGGTCTTTGCCTTTTCCAGGAAAGTCCCTATGTCCAGTACCAGATCCATAAATCCAGGTATTAGGATTGCGAACCGGATTTGGGTTGGCTTTTCAGAAGGACCTTACGGAGCATTTCAACGGTAGCCGGTTTGATGAGGTAATCGTCAAACCCCTTTTCCATGGCTGCCTTACGTGTTTCCAGGCTGTTAACGGCCGTCAGGGCAACAATGGGATTATCATAACCCAGTTTCCGGAGCTCCGCAGCTGCCTGGAATCCGTCCATCTTTGGCATGAGCAGGTCCAGGAACACAAGATCGTATTTTTTATCCCGGACCCTTTCAACGGCTTGTGATCCGTCTTCGGCCAGGTCGATTTCCAGTCCCAGGCGTTTAAAAAGGCCCTGTATAACCTTACGGTTGAATAGATTGTCTTCTGCCAGCAGGATGGATAGATTTTCGTTGATTTTTTCGGGTTCCGGGATCCTTTCAAGTTCGGTTGGATCCAGATCCGGGAAATGCCTGGAAAAGATATGGAGGAAACGGTAAGGTTCAAAAGGCCCCTCGATGTAATAATCGATACCGGACTCGCGGCAAATTGAAAAATATTCCGGCTTGTGGTCTATGCTCAGCAGGACCAGTATCTGTCCCCTGGCGATGCCCTTGCGGACCAGTTCCCTGGAAACCTGAATGCCATCTTCCGTATCGGAATGCATGACCAGGATCATATGCAGGGAGGGAGCTTTTTCGGTTACCAGGCTGAAAAGCGAATCCGTGTTTTCCGCGCGGTAGATCAGGTAGCTGAATTTCATGCCTGCTTCCATCAGGTTGCCCAGTCTTTCGTTTTCCGAATCCTTTTCCTGTGAGATCACCAGGCATTTGAGTTCACCCAGCTTACGGACATCGGGAAAGACCAGGTTCTCCCGTATGCTTTCCCCCGGGAAGACCTCGAGGGTGAAACTGCATTTCAGTCCGGGCTGTTCCGGATTGGTGCAGATGGAAGATGGCGATTTCATCCAGAGCCGACCCTTCATAAGGTTAACGTGCTGCCTGGCGATGTCCAGCCTGCCGGTGAAATCGTTCCGTCCTTCAATGGGTCCAGGCCTGTACGGCTCGATTTCAGCCATGATCCTGTCGATCTCTTCCTGCGGCAATCCATTTCCGGTGTCTTCCACGTTGAACTGGATTTTCAGCATGCCGGGATGGTGTTCGACCACTTCGGCGCTGATCAGAATCCTTCCCTCGGAGGTCAGATCCAGGGCATTCTGCACTATGTTGAAAACGGTATTCCTGAGCCGGAAGGGGTCTCCAATCAACTTATCCGGAACGTCACTGCGGATCTTGGTGATGATGCTCAGGTTCGTGAGGTTCCCACGTACGGGTTCCAGGGCGACATCGATCTCATTCCTCAGGTCAAAGGGGATTTCCTCGACCAGGGACGTGCCTCCATCCCGGGTGGCAAAATCCATGGTGGCATGGATGAGGTTGGACAACAGGGAAAAGGACTTGGTCAACTTTTCATCGCCGAGTTCCGAAATGGATTTCGACAACTCGGAAAGGGGAACCTTGATTTCGTCGCCCATTTTACCGAGCAACTCGGCCCTGGCCTTGTGGGTAACCTTTTCCATGGTGCACATGCTTTCA
Source organism: uncultured Bacteroides sp. (assembly GCA_964575235.1). Lineage (GTDB taxonomy): Bacteria > Bacteroidota > Bacteroidia > Bacteroidales > SM23-62 > SM23-62. Next base: position 37,891 of record CAZNQG010000010.1, on the reverse strand, counting down.
AATTCGCTCACATCAAACAGCAGCACCATCCTGGTTTCCGCTTCCCCGATATCCCTATGCCGCTCCATTTTATATATGTACCGGGAAGTGAATTCGTTTTGAAAATGAATCAATTTCCCGGGCCCCAGAGCGTGCTGATAAAGACCGCTATCGTTCAGTTCGGGTCCCTCATCCAGCCCCAGCAAAGCATAGGTTAACGGTCCGGTGTCATCCTCCCCTTCATGAAGGAGCATTTCTTTGGCAGTCCTGTTCATCAGGCGTATCGTGCCGTCCGGATTCACGAACATCATTCCCACAGGAAGCACTTCCATGGTTTTCCGGAGGGAATCCTCTGAGAACTTGCTGTTCCGAAGTTGTTCGGTCTTTACACCAACAACCTTGAAATGAATATAAAGCAGGAATGCTAGCAAGACCAGGCTGCAGATGGTGATCAGGACGATCTTAATTATAATGGAACGCAGGAACAGTCCCGTTTTGATCGAAAAAATTATACCCAGGTTCTGTTTTACCAGGCGCACCGGATAGTAAACCGAAACCACACGGGTCGGGATGCTGTCCACCAGGATCGTGTGGACCATATTTCCCTGGACCTCTTCCCGGATATCCGATCCGATGCGCTTCAGATCCCCTTCATCCATTCCGATGTTGCTCCTGGCGGTCGAGATGAGATTATAGTCCTCGGATATCAGGCTCTGCCAAAGGATGTGCTCCAGGGCATAACGTTCAAAGATATCCTCGACGAAACGGGTGATGTTCATATCCACCATGATGTTGGATTGCACCACACCGTTTTTGTCAAATCCGGGAATGGTCAGGATGCATTTTTCCCCTTCCGTTAGGAGCTGATCCCGCTGGTGCAGGGCAACCTGCTGTTGTGATTCGTAATAATCCGAAACGAAATTGTTCTTACTGTCGAGGATCAGGCTGTAAACGTTGCTGTGGTTGTCGTATACGGTTATCTTATTGATCAGATGATGGTAGCCGGTGTAAAGTTTCTGGAGATTGGTCGATCCACGCAATTTAATCTCCTCGTCGCTGAAGAGCTTGGTAAAATCATCCTGGTAGGGAATGGAGTTCAGTTCATTCTCGAATCGAAGGCCTTCCTGTTCGATGGTATTGCCGCAGAGTTGCGCCTGGAGTTCGAGCAGTTGGGTTTGAAATTCAAGCTGTTGGTTAAAGATGGAGAAATAAAGTACCGTGTTGACACCGATAAAACCAAAGACGCTGATCAATATGAAAACAAAGGTCCGGCTCATTCGCTGAAAATTAGCACAATCATCCCTATTAACCAAATAAGCTATTGCCTGTATTTTGAGGCATTCTTCTGTTCCTCGAGAAGATTCAAGTAGCTGTTGTACCTGGAGGAGCTGACCTCGCCCGATTCAACTGCTTCTATGACAGCACATTCAGGCTCGTTTACATGCAGACAGTTATGGTATTTGCATCCCGCGGAGATTCTGAAAATCTCGGGGAAGTAATGGAAAAGAGGCTCGTCTTCCATATCCGTTATGCCGAATCCCCGGATGCCCGGAGTGTCGATGATGTAGCCCCCAAAACCGAGTTCGAACATTTCTGCAAAGGTGGTGGTATGCTTTCCTGATTTATGGTAACCGGATATTTCGGTGGTCTTTAATTGCAGTTCCGGTTCGATGAGGTTGATCAGGGTGGTTTTTCCGACCCCGGAATTCCCTGCAATCAGGCTTATCTTTCCTTTCAGGAGATCTTTGATGGGTTCCATATTCACCCGCCCGGTTACGGAACACTCGATGCAGGGGTAACCAATGGCCTCATAGGTCCTTTTCCATTCCGCGAGGATCTTCCATTCCTTTGCACCGTAAAGATCCACCTTGTTGATGAGAAGGAATGCAGGCACATCATAAGCTTCCGCCGTAACCAGGTACCGGTCTATGAATTCGGGATGCGTCACGGGATGCGTCACGGTAACCATCAGCAGCAGGCGGTCTATGTTCGCGGCTATAATTTGGTGTGATTTCGATAGTTTCGCCGATTTACGGATGATGTAATTTTTCCTTTCCTCCACCCCGGTGATCCTTCCGATCCTCTCCCCTTTTTCGACGGTGAATGCCACCCGGTCGCCAACGACCACCGGATTCGTGCTTTTAAGTTCCTCCAGGCGGTATTTTCCGGCCAGTTTGCAGGGGAGGGTTTTGGACGTGTCGGCACGAACGGTATAGATGCTTCCGGCGGATTTTATGACAAGACCTTTACCTTTCATGATCCAGGCTTACAAAAGTAAATAATCTCCCTATCTTTGACGGCAAACCCAGTGGACTTTTCATGAAACGCATCGTATCGTATAACCTGAACGGCATTCGTTCTGCCATGAACAAAGGCTTCACCGACTGGTTCAGGCAGGCGGCCCCGGATGTGCTTTGCATCCAGGAAACCAAGGCACAGCCCGAACAGGTCGATCTGGAGGAAATTCGCAGGATGGGATACTTGGATTACTGGCATTCCGCTGAGAAAAAAGGTTATTCCGGCGTGCTTATCCTCACCCGGGAAGAACCCGATCACCTGGAAATCGGCATGGGGCATACCGGGTATGACGCCGAGGGGAGGGTCATTCGGGCCGATTACGGAGACCTGTCTGTAATGAATGTATACATACCCTCCGGGACAACCGGAGATGAACGCCAGGAGATCAAAATGAACTTCCTGGATGATTTTATCAATTACCTGAACCATCTGCGAAAAGAAAGGCCGGGACTGCTGGTTTGCGGGGATTTCAACATTGCGCACCGGGAAATCGATATTCACAATCCGGCCGGGAACAAGAACAATTCAGGATTTCTTCCGGAGGAAAGGGCCTGGGTCGACCGGTTCCTGGAAAGCGGGTTCGTGGATTCCTTCCGGCATTTGCATCCCGATGAGGTGAAATACAGCTGGTGGAGTTTTCGTGCGAACGCACGGGAAAAGAACCTGGGCTGGCGGCTGGATTACCATATGCTAACCCCTGCGCTATTGCCCGCCCTGCGTGGGACCGGAATCCTGAACGAAGCCAGGCATTCCGATCATTGTCCCGTGTGGGTGGACCTGGAAGTATGAGGCAAGGTTCAGCGGATCAGGCTACGGATCAGCCAGAGCTTGTTTCCGTAAGGGGGGTAACGCACAGGGATGTCTGTCCAGTTGGCCTTGTCCAGGAAAGACCTTTTATACGAAAAGGTTTCGAAGCTGTATTTCCCGTGGTACCTGCCCATTCCACTGTAACCGACCCCGCCGAAAGGAAGGTGGGTATTTACGAAATGAACCACCGTTTCATTGATGCCACCGCTTCCGGACTGGGTTTCGCGGATCACCCTGCCCCGTATTTTCTTCGAGCGGGTGAAGACGTAAAGGGCGAGCGGTCTCGGTTTGCTGTTTACCAGGCTGAGGGCATCCCCGAGGTCCCGGTATTCCACAACGGGTAATATGGGACCAAATATCTCCTCGCGCATCAGCGGATCGCCGGGATCCTCAACCAGCACAACGGTCGGTGCGATGTAAAGTTCATCGGTCCGGCACTCACCGCCGATCAATATGTTTTTTCCCTCCAGCAATCCTGCCAGTCTTTCCGCATTCGTTTGGTCGATGATCCTGGCGTAGTCCGGATTGGATTTTATATCCGGCCCGTAGGAACGGAGCAGGTATTTTTTCATTTCCTCCACCAGGGCACCACGGATCTCCCGGTGAACCAGTAGGTAATCCGGGGCGACGCAGGATTGTCCAGCATTCAGCAGTTTCCCCCAAAGGATCCTTCTTGCGGCCAGAACGGGATTCACATCGGGTTCGACGATAACGGGGGATTTGCCCCCGAGTTCCAGCGATACGGGCGTAAGGTGCCTGGATGCGGCCTCCATTACCTTCTTTCCCACATCGGTGCTCCCGGTAAAGAAAATGTAATCGAAGCGGGAATCCAGCAGGATCCGGTTCACCTCGTCCCCTCCCTGGACCATGGCGATATGTCCCGGGTCAAAATTTTCATCCAGGATCTTTTTCATGAGCCGGCCGGTATGCGCGGCATGCCGGGACGGTTTGCACAGGACGCAGTTCCCTGCGGCCACCGCACCGATCAGGGGCATGAACATGAGCTGCAGGGGATAATTCCAGGGGGAGATGATCAGAACCCTCCCGTAGGGCTGGTTCAGATAGTAACTCCTTGCGAACCAGTGAATTATGGGTGTGTATGCTCTATGGGGGCGGGACCATCGCTTAAGGTTCCGGATCATGAGCCCAAGCTCCTGGATGGCCAGGCCATGCTCGCTGGCGTAGGTTTCAAAAGGGTGCTTTCCCAGGTCCTGGCGGATGGCTTCGGTCAATTCTGCGTCGTATCTTCTGAGCAGCACCCTCATCCGCCGAAGGGCATCCAGGCGGAAACCAGCACCCATGGTTATCCCGGAGCGGAAGAATTTTTCCTGCTCATCGATAAGTTCCTGTAATTCAGATATATTCATGGTAATATGTGTATTTTTCATTCATATAGTCGGGACCGGATTTCCCGGGCCAGCAGTTCGTATCCCTTGTCATTAAAGTGCAGCCGGTCCGTATCGAAGAGATCTTCGTGCGGAATCCCATCATTCTGCAGGATAAGCGCTGAGATGTTGATAAAATGGACTTTCTCAAGGTCCGAGCAAAACTCTTCGAGCATGCGGTTGGCCCGGTGCATTTCCTGCCAGTCGGGGGTTCGTGCGGGACTGGGCTTTATCGAGATAAAATAGATATCCGCATCGGGGAGGGCGCTGGTGCAGGCCTCAACGAACAAGCGGCAGTCTTTAAGGAATTCTTCCGGGCTTGCCCCGCGGGCGATATCGTTATCGCCTTCATAAACCACGATTTTCGAGGGGTGGTAAGGCAGAACGATGCGGTCCAGGTAATGGTTCAAATCCTTCATGGTGGATCCCCCGAATCCCCGGTTCAGCACTTCCAGTCCGGGCATTTGCCTTTCAAGGTCATACCAGGACCGGATGGTTGAACTTCCCGTAAACAGGATGGCATAAACGGGAGGGGGACGGAAATGATCCATGATCTCGAAGATCCTGATCTCATCCTCGAAGCGGTTGGGTTTTTCCGTTTCCCGGTAAACCCGGTGAAGCAGGCATGGATGGAGGCTGAAGAACATACTGTCCCGGAGGAAGAATTGAAAGGCAGGCCCGGCGGAAATAAATTTCCGTGCAGGGAGCACCCATGAATGGCTGCAGATCCCTCCTGTTTCCGGTTGAAGCCGGAACTTACGGTTATATTTCCCGGAACGGACATACAGGACTTCCCCGTCGCATGGCGTGGGGGAAAGGACCTTCAGGTGAATGGTTTGATCGTCCACCAGGCAGGCCCTGATTTCAGGTGGGGGGGACACGGGTAAAGACCGGCAGAAACGGATCCTGTGGAATGCATATGGGTTCCGGTAGGAATCTCGCACGGGATACCAGGGAAGACTGAATCCGGAAGAATCATAAACGGCGTCGGCATCGTTTATATATACCTGGGCAGCCATTTCAAGGCCTTCGGAGGGATGGCTGATACCCACCGCATCCAGGGGGATCCGGCCTTCCAGCAGGTAGCCTTCCGGGGTGCACCGGCTTTGAAACCTGGAACTCGGGGGGATCCTCCGGAGGGAATCGGATCTGCGGTGATCGTAGCAGACCACGTCTGTTATTGAATCGGGAAGTTCGCAGGAGGGGCGGACGGAAATCTGGATGATGTCGAAGGATCCGCATCGGGGACTGATAAACAGTTCCATCCCATCCCCGTCCCAGAATTTCAAGGGGTCTTCATACAGGGTATCGTCGATGACCTCCACCAGGATGAACAGTCCCTGCTCGTTCCAGGCCAGGCGGAATTGCGCCTGCAGATCCTGTGGACCGGGTACCTTGCCGCAGACATCGGACAGAATGCGGAAGGGGGGCCCCGACCCCTGCCAGTCCCCCGCATACCCGTTCACCCGGAGCGAATCCAGGTACAGGACCGGTTGGTAAAAACCCGTTTCGGACTTTTCCTCAACGACCGGCTGGCAGCGGTTGAGGAAAAGGGGGATAAATGCCAGGGTCATCCAGATGATTCGGAGCGGGCAGTACATGCTGGTCATCGAATTTCTTGCAGTTGTTTTTCAAGGGGTATGGTCCGGTTGCCTTCTTTTTCGGGGATCCTGTCCATGGCATATTCCGCCATGGCAAGGATGGTAAAACTCGGGTTCACGCCGATGTTCCCCTGGACGACCGAGCCGTCGACCACGTACATGTTTTTATAACCGTGGACCCGCAGTGCCGGATCCACTACGCCGGATGCGATGCCTTCGGACATGGGGCAACCTCCGAGGATATGGGCGGTGGTTGGCCGGTTGAACATGACTTCGAGAAATATATTCTGGGCGATACCGCCGGTTTTTTCGGCATAGCGTTCCATGACTTTCTGGCCCACATCGATGTAGGCGGGCACCTTTTTCATGCCCCTGTTTTCAATGACCATCCTGCCGCCGAACAGGGTATTTTTCCATTTCATGGCCATGGCATTTTCTATGTGCTGCATGACAAGGAAAATGACCAGGTTGGTCGACCAGCTGAAATCGAATGCCATACGCAGAAATTTCAGGGGCTGACGCAGGCTGTTGGCGACCAGTTTCAGGAAGCGGACCAGGTTGCTGCTTGCCCCCCTGGCAGACATCCAGAAAAATACCTTCAGGGCGTTGGAACCGTCCGGATATTTGACCACTTCGATATGGGTATGTTCGTCCGGGTTAAAGACCGAGGTAATGGCAAGCCCGTTGTTCATTTTCTGCGGGATGGAGGAAACGGCGCACAGGGTTTCCGAATTGGTAAGCAATCCCGATCCGAGACGGTCGGAAAGAGCCGGAAGGGTCTTGTACTTGTACTTCTGTTTCAGAAGCAGTTCCATGGTCCCCAGGGTCCCGCAGGCAAAGATGATTCCCCTGCTCACGAACACCTTTGTTCTTCTACGAAGCAGGGATGTGGACGAACGGGCAATAACCCGGTAATCACCCTGCATGCATTCAGTCCTGATGGCCCTGGTTTCGGCCATGATTTCCGCCCCCATCTTTTCGGCAAAATAAAGGTAATTCTTGTCCAGCGAGTTTTTCGCATTCTCGCGGCAGCCGACCATGCATCCTGCGCATTCGGTACAGGGTCTTCTCTCGGGACCAAGTCCCTTGAAATACGGGTCCTTTTCCCGGGTGTCTTCGCTGAGGTACACCCCCACCTGGACGTTATCGAACGTATCCGGCCGGCCCATTTCAGAGGCTATTTCCTTCAGGATCCTGTCTTCCGGGTTCAGGCGCTCGTACTTTTCCCTGCCCATCATGAAGGCGGCTTTGCGATAGAACGGTTGAAGGATGGTTTTCCAGTCCGCAAAACGTTCCCATGAAGGATGCCTGAAAAATTCATCCGGGGGATGGAAGAGGGTGTTGGCATAAACCAGGCTGCCACCGCCGACTCCCACCCCGGAAAGAATGCTGGCATAGCGGTTGAAGGTAAGTTTCTGGAACCCGAAAAAGCGAAACGCGGGAACCCAGAGGTATTTTCTCAGGTTCCAGTTGGTCCTGGGGAAATCCGTATGTGCGTACCGCTTGCCCTTTTCAATCACCAGGACGGAATAACCTTTCTCGACCAGCCTGAGTGCAGCCACACTTCCCCCGAAACCCGATCCGATGATGATGTAATCGTACACGAACTAAAAATATAAAAAAAATGCATCCGCAGCGGGATGCATAAAAATCGCCGGACCCCGGAGTCAAGGCACCCCGAGATGCAATCACACTATGCCTGTGAAGATATGGCGCACGGTCAGAACCAGCCGAACTTAAAGGTCAAAAGGGCGCCGGGACCGGAAAGATCGAGATTAGTTATCGGTTCGTCCGGGTTTACCCCGGTAACCAGGCGGTAGTGCACCCCTATTCCAAGACGGAAAAACCGTGTGAAATTCATCTCCAGTTCGAGAGCGGGATTGAAAACGAAAATATTATCCGGCGTATAGTAGAAATCGCCTTCCCCGGCGTTTCCCCAGCCGATCTGGGTCGACAGGGTGGGATGAAGTGCCCGGCTGGCCATAAAGGAATAACCGGTCCAGAATCCGCCGTGGCCGAAGTTAAGCCGCTCACCTCCGACCAGGACCTGGTTTGTAAGCCCTTCTCCATAGCCTCCCAGGAAGAAATTTCCCAGCAGGACGCCTCCTCCCCCGCCCATCATGTGGGCAAACTGGCCGTTCAAAACGGTGAAGCTCATCAGGGGACCCCCGAAACCGCTGATCCGGGTATTCCCCGTGAACAGGGTCTGGATATCGCTCTCCTGCGCTTGCAGTGCCCCGCCGGCCGTAAGAACCAGGGCTGCGAACATTATTTTTTTCATCGATTTTTTCATATTGACGGATTTTGTATCGAACGCTTGTATCTGGAAAGACAGGCGAAAACGAGGAGGGTTGCATCTGCAGGGATCAAATCCGGATGCCGATGATAACCATATCGTCAATCTGGTCATAGCTGCCCTGCCACTCCTCCATGGTTTCCTCAAGGATTTGGGCCTGTTCGGACATGGATCTGCCGGAAATACCGGTCAGCAGGTTTTTAAAAGCCTTGTACATGAATTTCTTTCCTTTGTTCCCGCCAAACTGGTCGGCATAGCCATCGGAGAAAAGGTAAAGAGCATCTCCCTTTTCCAGCGGGATAACGTGGCTGCTGAAGGGGGACATGAACTCGTGTATGGCAACCGGCATCTTGTCCCCCTTGGTTTCAACAAGCTCCCCTTTGCGGATCAGGTAGAGCGGATTGTTTGCCCCTGCGAACTGCAGGCTATTCTTCTTCCGGTCGATGATACACAGCGCCATATCCATGCCGTCCTTGGCTTCGCCCTCGGCACCCGTCTGCCCGAGGGCCTGGATGATTTCGTTGCGAAGCTGGTTCAGGATGGCGCTTGCGTCAATCTGTTCCTGCTTGTTGACGATCTCATTCAGGAAAGCAATGCCGAGCATGCTCATGAAGGCACCCGGCACCCCGTGACCGGTACAGTCTGCGGCTGTGATGATGAGTTTTCCCCGTATGAAATTAGCCCAGTAAAAATCACCGCTCACGATGTCCCTGGGCCTGAAAAAAATAAAATGTTCAGGAAGGAGTCGATCCAGCAGGTCCTTCGTGGGAAGCAGGGATCGTTGGATTCGCTGGGCGTAATAGATGCTGTCCTCGATTTCTTTTTTCTGCTGGGAGATCTTGTCGCGCTGGGCGGTTGCCAGGTCACGCTGTGCCTCTATCTCGATGTTCGCTACCTCGAGTTCATGGGTGCGCTCCCTGACGAGCTGTTCAAGCCTCTTCTTCTGGGCTTCGATGGTGCGGACCCGGATCTTGTAGAAAGACCAGGCACCGGCGATGAGGATCAGGACCATCACGATCCGGAACACCCAGGTCTGGTACCAGGCTTTCTTTATGGTAAACTCGTATTTCTGGGCATAACCCCAGATGTTGTTTTTTCCCTTGGCCTTGTAAATAAACTCATACTTGCCGGGTGGCAGGTTGTTATAGTAGGCCTTGAACTCGGGTCCCTTGTTGTAGGAAGAATACTCGTTCTCAACCCCTCTCAGGTAAAATTCGTATTCAATGGACCGTTCGTCCGAATAGGACAATCCGGAAATCTCAAATACAAGATTATTTTCGAAATGCCTGAATACCTTGCCGCTTTCCCTGTCAATCGATTCGCCGTTGAGCAGGATCTTTTCTATGTAGCAGAGCGGGGTGAAGGTTCTGGAGCCTCTTGCGCGGAGATTGAAATTGGATATGCCGTGATAGGTTCCGATCCAGAGCAGGTCGTTTGCATCGATGAAAAGATTCCCGACGGTGACCTCATTTCCGGGGAGCCCGTCTTTTGAATCGATGGTGAATTCAATGTTGTTGCTGGAAGTATTATAGTAGGAGACCCCGTTGTTGGTGCCCAGCCATAGATAATTCTTGTTCTTGGCCGGCGTGATGGCCTTAACGACCGTATTGTCTTCCGGAACGTTCATTTTCTGGTATTCCCCTTCCCGGTACCTCCATAATCCGCAATCGCTGCCAATCCATATCACATCGCTGGAATAACACATGCTCCATATGTTGCATCCGATCCTTTCGATCGTCCGGAATTTACCATCCCGGAAATCCATGATTTCATTCTTGTTCCCTCCGATGACGGTACCGTGCAGGTCGATCAGTTGGTAGATGTTGGTGGTTTGTTTGGTTTCGATCACCCGGGGCTCGTCACTGAAATGCCCAAGGTAATATACCACACCGTTTAGCCCCGTCAGCAGGAAGATCTCAGCGTTCTCCGATACGGTCATGTTTTCAATGCTCAGCAGGTAATTCGGGAATTTACGGCGCCGGATGACCTGCAGGTTCTGCACACTGATCTCGTAAAGGCCTTCCGAGGAAGCGGCCAGGATGTTTCCAGATGGCAACAGGGATGCGCAGAATTTTTCAGTCTGGGAGGAAAGCCGTGGTGTGAAATCCACAAGCTTGTCCCGGTAGTAATAGATGCCGTTGTTGGAAGCCACCCAGATCCTCCCGTTACGATCCTCGAAGGCGGAGTATATATAGGAATTGATGGTATTCGGGTAGAAGTTACGCAATCCCCGCATGTTTGTCAGGCGTTGCAGGCCACCCGAGAATCCAATCCAGATGTTGTCCTCCGTGTCCACCCAGAAGGAAAGGATGTTGTTGTTTTTTAGTCCGATCTCCTTTTCATACTTGATGGCTTTCTGGTCGGTGGAAAGGACCTGCAGGATCTCGGAATCCGAGATCAGCCAGACGGATCCGAAACTGTTCTGGAAGATGCCCTTGATGATTTTGTCCGAGAAGTCCAGGCTTTTGTTGAGTTTTCTTCGTCGCTCTCCCATCATACCCGACCGGAAATCCCTGAGGCTGGAAATGTATAACCCGTCGCGTGTGGAAATCCAGATGCTGTCGTTCACGTCGATATACAGGGAATAACAGTACTGGTCAAAAACCCGGGTGAGGGTGTGGTCGGCGCGGGAATAGATGAAAATCCCTTCGGAAGTGGCAATGTAGGTGTCCAGCGTGGCGGGGTCCTCCTGTACTTCATATACGTTGTCGGGTAATTCCGGGAAGGATTCGTTAAAGTGGGAAAGCCTGAAACCGGGATCGATCAGGTATATCCCGTCGTCCCCGAGCAGCCATTTATTGTTGTACCTGTCGACGAAAATGTTTGTAAAGGAGATTTCTTCGAGCAGGTTCTCAACGATGCTGTCGTCCTGGAAAACCGCGACACCCTTTGAAGTGGCAAAATACATCAGTCCCCCGGAATCCTGCTTTATATCCAGCACGGTATTGTCTACCAGTCCCTTGTCCGAATCCCACACCGTCATGTCCCGGCCGTTGTACCGCACGACCCCTGAGTTGGTGCCGAACCACATGTATCCCCGGTTGTCCTGGTATATGGAAAAAATATCCTCCTGGGGCAGGCCGTCCTCCGTGCCGTAAAGAACGTATGGAAGTTGCCCGGCCTGGAAACGTTCATAGTAACTGCTGATGAAATCTTCGGTGCTTTGCAGGGTTTCTCCCCTCATCGCTTTCAGCAGGATATTGATCAGGCCTTTATCCCTTGACCGCTCCAGGAATTCCTCCAGGGCCCGTTTCAGTTCCGGCTGGTCTTTTCTCAGTGCCCAGCAGACTTCCAGCTCCCCCATGGGCAGCTTGACTTCCAGACCGGGGTAATCGGACAATTCAAAAAAGGCGTTGTAGATCATCGTATAATCCGCCTTGCCGTCCCTCACATCCGTCAGGAAATCATTCACCTTTGCATAGTAGAAACTGTCCGCGCCGTTTTCAAGCAGGATCTGTTCGTAAACGGTTTCCCGGTCGGTCACCCCATAAAGGTTCTTTAGGTCCCCGATGCTGTTGATCCGGGTTTCTTTCCTTGCAATTACGGTATATTCTGAAGGGTAGATGCCCACGAGGTCCACCTTGTTGGTCCTCCAGTCAAGCGGTGCGATGACTTCACAGGCCACATCGAAGTAATTGAACCATTCCGGTGTGTAAGAGCTGTCCCGGATGACCTGCCCGTTTGCCGTTTCCCAGTATTTTGCAAAATAAGGCGTAACCACAAATTCCATCTGTACGCCCAGGAAATCTGCAAACTCTTCAGCCAGTGCGTGCATGAGCTGTTTTGGCCCCCCTTGCTTATAAATGAAGTTCCTTTCCCGCAAGGCCACCACCAGTTTCCTGGATTCCAGGATCCCGTCCAGGTCCCGGTTCAGGTATTCAAGCCGTGAATTCTTGGAGATCTGTTGAAAATAGGCCGAATACGTCATGCCGAACATATCGTTGAAGATCCGGTCCAGTTCCCCGTTGCTGGCAATGGTTTCGAAAAAGTTTTCAATCTCCTTCCTCAGGGTATTGCCTTTTTCAACGGCATAAGCGGTTTTGCTGACCGAACTGATGGGGATGCCTATCTTAAAGGCATTGTTGTTCCTTGCGCGGAAATTCAATGCTTCGTCGGCATCCAGCACCACCCCCCAGACCTGCCCGTTCCTGAGAAGGGATTTTGCTTCGTCCGAGCGTTCGGTGAGGATGGAGGTGATGCCCCCGCCGATGGATTCATTGATCTCGGATATCCGGCTTTCAAAACTGGTTCCCCGCATCATGGCGATGCGTTTGCCCTTGAGGTCTTCGTAGTTCTTCGGGGACTCATCCTTCTCGTGGATCATGATCAGCTCGGCAGAGAAAAGGGTCTCGGCAAACCCGAATATTCGTTTTCTCCAGTCGAGCACGGTGAAAGTGCTGAAAACCGCGTCGACGTCCTTGAAGATATCCGGCGTGTAGGTAATTTCAGGGTTGGTGCGGACCCCGTCGGGAATCCTGCCGTTTATCTGGAAAGCCTGTTCCCAGGTGATGGTTACGGCCTCCATCTCGACGTTGAGGTACCTGGCAAACTCGATCGCGAGGGGGTAATTAATGGTCGTATAATCGGTTTCCGTGAAGGCGATGCGGATCTTCCCGCTTCTCTTGATCTCATCCAGGTCCCGTGACATTACCGGGGCGGTCAGAAGGATAAGGAGATGGAAGGCCATCCCGATAGTGCGTATCGGCGCTCTCATTTCAGGAGACAGGGGTTTCTGCACTAAAGATACGAAGGATTTCCATCCCCTTGAAATGAATCGGACCGGAACTAATCTTCCAGATATTTTTTCAGGGCTTCCAGGTAATAGTGCTTCCAGCCGGTCTGGATGTTCTCGAAGGCTTGCTCGGGAATGTTGGTGTGGTTGAGTTCCAGCCTGGTACGGCCTGATTCCTCGAATAATTCTATGCGTACGATGGATTCGTCTTCCTGGTCACCGAAATCCCAGACTTGTTCGAGCAGGGAAGGGGGATCGACCGTCCGGATTTTCCCGGTAATGTCGCCGCCGAACATGGAAAACTCCTTGCCGGGGACGGATTCCATTTCGGCCTCGTAGCCGGACCAGAGTTCTATGGTCAGGGCATTGGTTATGGCGTTGAAGACTTCTTCGCGGGAAACCTTGATATGGATTGTTTTTCGGAGATCTTTCATGACGGTAAATTTCCCTTAATTTACGGTTTTTCCAGGCACCTCATTCGGGTTATTGGCTTTGAATGCTAGCATAAAAAGCAGAATGGACAGAGAAACGGTGATCCAGGCAACCAGCCTGTAATTCCCGGTCAGGTAAAATGAAAGACTGAAGAACCAGGGACCGAGTGCAGAGCCGATCACGCTACAGCTGAGGGAAAAGCCCGAAATGGCACCCAGGTGTTTAAGCCCGTAAAATCTCGGCCAGGTCACTGCGATCAGGACGGTATAAAGTCCCCAGACTACCCCGTTTCCTGTGATGAGGAACCAGTAAGCTGCGGGCTGCTTGCCGAGAAATACAAGTCCGGCGCTGGTGCAAAGCATTCCAAGCATGAAAATCATAAGCAGGTACTTCAGGCGGATAAAATCGCTGATGTACCCGCAGATGAATTGTACCATTATGGCTACGATGGACATCGGGACGAATATACCGAGCGCCATGTCCTTCGACAGGCTTACCGAATCGAATACCGATACCACGTGGAAGACAAGTCCGCTGACGTACAGTGCCGTCAGGGTGATCCCGAAGGTAAAAGCCCAGAACGCCCAGGTGTGCCTGGCCTGGGCCAGGGTATAATCCCGGTCCGGCAGGCTGGGAGGCCTTTTAACCGGTTTGCTGGCCGTGCGGGAACCATCGGGCACGCAGCCGCAATCCGATGGATTATCCCGGTACAGGATCAGTACGAATATCACGAAGCCGAATCCGACGATTACGGCCAGGAGCAGCCAGGTGCCCTGCCATTCGAGTTTCTCGATGAACTGGTTGAATATTTTCGGGGCCATGGAAAAGCCGAATGCGGAGAAAATACCGAGGACCGCATTGGCAAATCCCCTTCGCTTGTTGAACCATTTCATAACCATGTTCCGTGAAACCATCGTCAGCAATCCCTGTCCGAAAAAACGGATTCCCCAGAAACCCAGGGCCAGGAGAAGAAAGGTAGCTATGGCCGGTGGGATTTTCTCCCGCTTGTTTAAAAACTCGATCATGTATTCGATGCGGGTAAGAAAAAACAGCATCAGCCCGAGCATGCCGGCCGCGGCAAACGCCATGGTCCGGGCACCGTAGCGGTCGTAAAGCTTGCCTGCACGGGTGATTAAAAAGCCGGATCCGACGGTTCCGATCAGGTAGGCAAGACTCAGGTTGTTCCGGTTGATCTCCAGGTCTGCAAGGAGGTTTTCCGTAAATATGGAGACTCCGATGGTCTGACCGGGGAGGCTCATGATGATGCCGATGATTCCGGCTCCAAGGATAATCCAGCCGTAGAAAACGGGAACCTTTGACGGGGCAAAGGGTAGGTTGCAATATTTGTGAAGCATTGCCATCCGCCGGGCGGGGGTTTCGTTGGACTAATCAGTCGTCCTGTGATCCGATCTTACTGCTGACGTACCTGGCTACCGATCCCGGAAGGGTGTCCACTACAACAGCCTTATCCGGATGCCCGGGATCGTATACAAGGTTCTCCGTGTGTTCCTCCGAGAGGTTCCGGATCATATGTGACCGGAGGGAGAATTTCTGGGACTTCCCCTGGTAGGTCTCGTATTCGTAGGTCAGGTTATAAACGGTCTGTTCGTTGATTTTCAGGTTGGTCGGCTCGGCATGGATAAGCCGGCCCCTGGATGGGAGTCCCGCAATCAGAATTTTCCTCTCCCTTCGTGTCTTCCGGCAGGAAGGATATAGAAAGGAAAAACCAACCAGGAGTCCCCCAACCCCGGCAAGGAACATAACCTTATCGTAATTGCGCCGGTCTTTCCCGGAGAAACGGGAGATGCCGGGATCGTTCTCAAGGTACTCGATCCGGATATCCTGGCCGTTCCGGTATGCGCCGGAGTATTCCAGGAAAGAACCCGAGAACGGTTTCCTTCCGGGAACCGTATACCGGTAATGGTATTCGAACAGGGTGTTGTCGTTCAGGGTGTACTGGGTTTCGTGAAATTCAGTCACGGTGGCGGTGGTGGATCTGAAGTCGTCTTTACCGGCAAAAATGATCTTCCAGTTCAATTGAAAGCTGAAATAGACGACGAAAATAAGTCCAATCAGTGCAAACAGAAAGCCGATGTTGAAGGAACTCCTGCCGAAATTGTGTAACAATCTTATCCTGAGAGGGATATGCATAATTGCCAGGTTGCGGACAGGACTCTAATATAGGAAATTAATTTAAAAGGGTGCCTCTCCGGGGGAGACACCCTTCATCTTGGATCGTTCGGTCCTTCCGGGGCAGGATTACGGCAGGTCTTAAGTGCTGCTTTCCTGCTCAGGGTTTGACCAGTCCGTCGCGTTTCAGCAGAGGCTCGATCGATGGCTCCCTTCCACGGAATTTCTTGTACAGTTCCATGGGGTCCTCGCTGCCCCCTTTGGAAAGGATGTTCTCCCGGTAGCGGCGGGCCGTTTCAGCATCGAAAAGCGAGGTTTCCTTGAAGGCCTCGAACGCATCCGCATCAAGAACGTTGGACCATTTGTAAGCGTAATACCCGGCGGAATAACCCCCGGAGAATATATGACTGAAATAGGTACTACGGTAGCGGACGACAATTTCAGGAATGAGCCCGATATCTTCGAGGGCATCCGATTCGAACCGGTTTACATCGATATCCGATGCATCCGTCAGGGTGTGCCAGTCCATATCCAGGAAGGCGGCGGACAGGTATTCAACGTTGACGAATCCCTGGTTGAAATGCCCCGATTTCTGGATCTTTTCGATGAGTTCATCCGGGATGGTTTCGCCGGTTTCGTAATGCTTCCCGTACATTCTCATGACCTCGGGTTCGGCACACCAGTTTTCCATGATGGAGGAGGGCAGTTCCACGAAATCCCTTGCGACCGCTGTTCCCGAAAGGGTATGGTAATCGCAATCCGAAAGCAGGCCGTGAAGGGCATGGCCGCATTCATGGAAGATGGTGGTAGCCTCGTCGAAACTAATCAGCGATGGCTTGTCACCGGCGGGTTTGGTGAAATTAAATACGGTTGTGATCACCGGGTATACCTTTTCACCGTTTTCCCGGTATTGTTTCCGGTAGGAGCTCATCCAGGCACCACCCCTTTTGCTGGCCCTCGGGAAAAAGTCCATGTAAAGAACCCCAACATGCGAACCGTCGGCTTCCTTTACTTCGTAGGCCTCGGCCTCCGGGTAAGGCTTCGGGATATCGGGGATGGGGGTGAAGGTCAGTCCCCAGAGGTTGTTGGCCACCTGGAAAAAAGCATCCCGGACGTTCTCGAGCTGGAAATAGGGCCTTATTTCCTCGTCGTCAAGATCATATTTGGCCTTGCGGACCTTTTCGGCATAGTACCACCAGTCCCAGTTCTCCAGCTTGAAATCCCCTCCTTCCCGGTCGATGATCTCCTGCATTTCCTCGACCTCGCTCTTGGCAAGGGGCAGGGCGGCATCCCAGATGGGGCGAAGCAGTTTATAGACGTTTTCGGGATTCTTGGCCATGTTGCGTTCAAGGATGTAATGGGCATGGGTTTCATAACCCAGCATACGGGCTTTTTCCAGCCGCAGGGCAACGATCTCCTCGATGATCTCCTTGTTGTCGAATTCGTTGTTGTTATCGCCGCGGTGGTAGTAAGCCTTGTGCAGTTTCTCGCGAAGGTCTCTTTTTTCGGAATATGTCAGGAAGGGGTACATGCTGGGCCGGTGGGTCGTAAAGAGACACTTGCCTTCCTGTCCGTCTTCCCTGGCAGCTTCTGCCGCGCCAGCGATTACATTTTCCGGCAGGCCTGCCAGGTCCTCCTTGCTGTCGATGTACAGTTTATAATTATTAGTCTCCGCCAGGACGTTGTTCCCGAACTTCAGGGTCAGTATCGAGAGGCGTGAATTGATCTCCCGGAGCCTTGTCTTATCCTCATCGCTCAGGTTGGCTCCGCCCCGGACGAAATTCTTGTAGATCCTGTCCAGCAGGGAAGCCTGTTCGGTGTTGAGCGACAGTTCATCCTTCTGATCGTAAACCGCCATGACGCGCCTGAAAAGATCCGGGTTCAGGTTGATGTCGTCCCGGTGCGCCGCGGTCATGGGTTCCACCTGCTCTGCGATGGCGTCCAGCTTGTCGTTGGTATTAACCGACCGCAGGTTGCTGAATACATTGTCCACCCTGTCCAGCATCCGGCCCGAATGGTCAAGCGCCTCGATGGTATTATGGAAGCTCGGGTCTTCCGGGTTGTTGACGATCTCTTCGATTTCCTGCTTTTGAAGTTCGATGGCTTTTTCGTAAGCCGGGAGGAAATGCTCCTCCTCGATCAGGTCAAAGGGAGGGACCTGGAAGGGAGTTTTAAATTCACTGAAAAAGGGGTTTTCCGAATCGGTCATTTTTTTTCCTGTTTGGTTGCAGCCGGCCGCAAACAAGAACGCCACGGCCAGTAAGGGCAGAATATTTTTCATAACGTACGATTGATTGGTTAATGGTTGAAAACACGACGCACCAAAATTATAATTCTGTTTTGAATATCCGGCTTTGAAGCGAGTGTTTTACAATACATGCCAAAAGCCTGTTCTGATCGGTGGAACCCGTAGGATTGTCACCAGCAGGAATCTCTGGATTTTGCGACAACGAAAGGGATCAGGCAGCCCCGTCACCCATACAGCCCGTCAAGCCAGTGGATAATGTTCAGCAGCAGCTTATAGTTATCCTTTGATATTGGGGCACTCATGCCCCCTTTTTTAAAACTCAATCCGCCGTAACATTGGGAGGTGAACATAGCAGCTTCACCCCCGATGACAACCCGGCCTTTCCCGTACTTCCGGTATGCCAGCTGGGACATACCGGTTGCTTTGACCCTGGGGGTACCGCGATGGAACTGCCATGCCGTATCGGGTAACAATATGTATGAGCTTTCCTTGAATTTAAGTACCGGTGATGCTTCGGGAGGTATATCAAACCCGTGGCCTGTTAGTATAACAACGGAGTCAAGTTCTTCACCTTCAAGGGTGGTTGCCAGAGGGGAGACAAAGGTACTGTCCGAACGGCAGAAGAAATTCGGTGCGGGCATGGAGTCGCTGTTGAAACTGTTGTGCAGGGTGAATCCGAAACGTTCCCCAATGCCCTTGACCGCTCCCGGCATAGGCATGTGGTCGGCGATAAGGAAAAGGCTTCCGCCTTCGTTTACCCATTCTTCAAGGGCATCGATCTCCCGGTCTGAAAAGGCAGGATATACGGGATTGGTCCAGTTTTCAAGATTTTTTTCATTCAATGCGTTGGATATAACCAGGATCCGGCAGCCCGAAAGAGAATTCTTACTGAGGCTGTCCTGGAGTGGCATGACCCGGTATCCGTCTTTGCGAAGCACACTGGCAAACGCATAATAGCGGCCGGACATGGTATGGAAATTATGATGTGCTTCATCGATCATTACAACGGGTCCATTTCCGTCCGGGTAAACAGGATGATCGATCGGGGGATCATAAGACCTGTCCGGAAGCTGGAAATTAATCGGATTGGTCATGAAGATCAGTACGACGCAGAGGGTGTACGTTGCCGTAAACCAGATGTGGTTACGGATCTCGCCGGTTCTTCCCCGTACTGCCGGTACCAGGAAAACCAGGATGCTGCCGACAAGCAGGATCCCCCAGGGAAGCAGGAACAAGTGGTTCCAGTCCCGGTAAAGGTGGTAGAAAAGATAAACAATCAGGAACAGCATCCAGGCGAACAGGGCCCATTCAAAGATCCTGCCGGAAAGGCTTTCCCGGCTTGCGGTACGGTGGGCGGTATAGGCAATGTGTCCGACAAGGAACATACTGACGGCACCTGCCAGGATGAACAGGATCTGATTCGGGAGTTCGAGTCGTCTCATCAGGAAGGCGATCAGAAGAAGCACAATGCCCAGGATGCCCGGGACGATGATTGATTTTTTCATATCGAATGGTTTATCAGTCGCCCAGCAGGGCCGAATTGACCTCCCTGGAAACCCATGCAAGTCCCCGAACCACATGAAGGCTGATCATTCCCCAGATGATACCCAGGAAAGGCAGTACGTACACATCATCGAAGAGATTCAAAAGCCAGCGGTTGAGCCCGTCGTCGTCGAACCACCAGTACCGGTCCAGTGCAGGAGCCAGCAGAAGGTCCAGGGTCACGGCCAGGAAACTTATGGTAACGGTCCAGATGACGGTATCCAGGGGAAACTTAATGAACAGATAATGCACCAGGCTCTTCCAGGTTGAAGGCGAGCCGAAGAGTTGTTTCATGAAAGCGGAGAATTTCCCGCTTTCCTGGATTTCTTTCTTCAAAGGGATGGTCCGGCCCAGGAACACCCGGGTAAGTTGCACATCCAGCCAGCGAAAGCCTCGGATCATCAGCAGGGTACCGATGAAAATAAAAAACCCGGCCACGATGACCAGCAGTCCCAGCGATAGAGAGAGCCCCGTGACCACCAGGGAAAAATACAGGATGCTCAGCGGGAAGGCGAACAGGATGTAGACGAGGTCCAGGTAGGTCTGGGCTTCAGCCAGTACACGGAAGAAGGGGATCGGTCTTTTCATGTATGTTTCCGTTTTTCGGAATTGCTACCGAAAGTTACGAAAACATCGAAAATAAAAAACCCCGCATTCCGGAAGGATATTCCGGTCAGTGGGGAATTGCATTATCATCCGGAAAATACAGGATCAGATCGATTCGGTTTCCACCACTTTTGCCAGTACGTCGGCATAGGGGAGAATCAGGTATTTCCTGCCTTCGAATTCGGCTTCGGTCCCCGAAAACTCCTTGAATAGAACCACATCCCCGACGGAAATCTCCGCGTTTTCAATGTTGCTGAGTCCGACGACTTTTGCGGTTTTGGGTTTTTCCTTTGCCGTATCGGGTATAATGATCCCCCCGGCGGTCTTCTGTTCGCGTGACTCCTCGCTGATGTCCAGCAGAACGTTCTGGTTGATGGGTTGTAACTCTTTCATTATGAATATTTTTTATTATATATGTAATTAAATTGAATGTTTCTGGCCGGGGACAAAAATAATATTTTTTATCCCTGTAATTCCAGAAGCCGGTTGATTTTTGCCTTGTCGAAGCCCACGATCATCTCTCCTCCGATCATGGTCTGGGGGACACCCTGCTGACCGCTTCTGCGCACCATTTCCTGCGCGGCGGACTCATTCCTGGAAACATCGATTTCCGTATATCGGATGTTGTTCTTATTCAGGTAGGATTTCAGGGTATTGCACCAGGAGCAGGTGGGCGTGGTATAAACGGTTACCTGCTTTACCTTGCGGCCTTCCTTCTCGGCTTTGGCCACGTATACGGCGTTTTCAAACAATCCCTTGTAATAGGACGGATCGTGCGCACCCTTATAGGTATTCTTGAATTCCTGGCCCGAGAATTCGAGCAGGACCGGTGCCGTTGTCAGGGAATATACCGGGTGGATATCGCGGACCGTACCTACATCCGCCGTGAAGATCCCGATGTCGCTCGCAGATTCAGCCGCCTGCGACAGGCTCCGGTATGCCCTGTCGCTCTGCTCGGATCCCTTTTTATAGACCAGCAGGAATGAGCGCTTCTCCTTCCCGAGCCTCGTTTTCAGGTCGTCCAACGATGTTACCGCTGTAGTATTCATGTTTGTCCGGGTGAGATATTGAAATATGCAGATACGTTTACATTTACCGTGCCAGAAAGGACGCAGGGAATATTTGTCAGCATAAATATGTTATCTTGTCAGGTTTGGGACCGGGGATTTTTCCCCTCGAGGGTATCCATGACGGATTTGCGGTAGGTCTTCCCGATGGGTATCTCCTTGTTACCTATGTTTACCGAATAACCGGTCCAGGATGAAATCCGCTCGAGGGGTACGATCCAGGAACGGTGGACCCGGATGAAGCGATGCGGTGACAGCAGGCTTTCCAGGTTTTTCATGGTTTGCCGGGTAACGAGCCGTCCGCTCCCGGTATGCACCAGCGCATAATCCTTCAGTCCCTCGATAAAAAGTATATCCCCGGTGCGGACCCTGTGGGTCTTCTTATTCGAATAAATCATGACGGTCCCGCTCCCGGGTTCCCCGGAAGGGTTTTCTTCCCTTTGCTGGTGACGGGTCCGGTCGTGGTAACGGTTGACCGCTTTGATCAGTCGTTCCAGTGAAACGGGTTTGACCAGGTAATCGACCACATCCAGGTCGAATGCTTCCACGGCATACTCACGGTAGGCGGTGGTAAAGATTACCGAAGGGGGAACGGACAGGGAACGCAGCATTTCCAGGCCGCTCAGTTCGGGCATCTGGATATCCAGGAACAGCAGGTCAACTTTCTCCCGGTGCAGGATTCCCAGCGCTTCGACGGCATCCCTGCAGCGGCCGGCTATTTCAAGTTCCGGGATTTTTCCAATCAGCACGGACAGTGCATCCAGCGCCAGGGGTTCGTCGTCTACTATCAGACAGCGTATCTTTTTCATGGTTCTGCTCAGGTTTCCAGTTTCAGTCGCGTAGCGTACCGCGTAGCCTCCTCTTCAATTTCAAGCGTATGCTTCCCGGGATACAGGATTTCCAGCCTTTTCCGGAGGTTTTCCAGTCCCAACCCTCCGGTTGCGGGCTTTGGGTCCCTGACCGGGGGTTTTGTATTTTCTATGTAAAAATCAACATTTCTTCGGGAAATTTCCAGCTTTAAGATCAGGCTCTGAGGCTGCCTCGAGCGGCTGATCCCATGCTTGAATGCATTTTCAACCAGCGGGATCAGCAGCAGGGGCGCGATCCGGATGTTTTCAGGATCGCCGGAAACCTGGAAATCCAGATCCAGCCTGTCCCCGTACCGAAGGGTTTCCAGTTCGATATAATTCCGGATGAGGTCCGTTTCCTTGCGGAGGGACACACGTTCGTTCTCTCCCTGGTAAATCAGGTAATCGAGAAGTCCGGAAAGCTTGAGTACTGCATCCGGGGCCTGCTCGGACTTCTGCAGGGCCAGGGAATAAATATTATTCAGGGTATTGAAAAGAAAATGCGGATGGATCTGGGATTTCAGCAATTTCAATTCCGCCTCAACCTTTTCCCTCGTGGCAGCCTGCTTCCGTCTTTGTTCCCGGTTCCAGTATTCGAACAACGTGATGGCGACCGACAGGAAGACCACGAAATAGGTACCGGTCAGAAGGGAATAAACCTCCCGCGGGTATTGAAAAAAGGTTTTTACCTGGAACTTTTCCAGGAATACAATGAACAGCATGGTAGCGATCAATTCCAGGTCAAGGGACACAATGACCGTGGACACGAGATAAACCAGGAACAGAGTGTACTTTCCCGATGACAGGTAGCGCGGGATCAGGAAATAGCTGATACAGTAGCTGACGCCTGCAGAAATACACAGGATTATGGAGGAATAGAAGAGGCTGTAGGGGTCCTTCATTCCACCATAGCCGAAAAGGAGGTTCATAAAGCCCCATGCCAGGATCCAGTACAAAAGGTGCAGCAGGATCCTGAATGCGGGCGAATTCCGGTATAATTTCTGCCATCTGCTCACTTTACCGCCATCTTCCGGTCTAAAATTAGGGTTTAATGCCCAATGCCACACCTTTCCCGCAGGCTTTTTCGAAGAAAGACCGCCCTTTGTCGATGTGTGAACCGATCATGCGGTAAAGGTCCCCCGTCGCAGCATGGGGTTTTTACATCCACAGGACGTGGATGCTGGTCTAATATTCTGGTTTGCTGAGATTTTCCATCCTAGATTTGACATGACATTTATGAATTCTTGTTTAACTTTAAAAACTGTATCATGAAGACTTTAGAAGAGGCCATGCAGATGCTGGGAGGGATTTTCCTCTGGATTCAGGGAATCATCCTGGTCCTGGTTTTCATCCTTTCCATTGTGAAATTCATCGAGTATTTCGGGAAAAAGGGTCCGCGCGCACTGCCCTTCCACCGTTCTCACAATGCAATTCTGTTCATCGGGATATTCGGCCTGGTATGGGGTATCTTCACACAGCTAGCCGGGTTGGTGCAGGCATTGAATGCCATCATCGAGGCTGCGGATGTCTCCCCTGCCCTGATCATTACGGGACTGAGGAATTCCTTTATAAATCCCGTAATCGGCTTCAGCACCTTGCTGGTGGCGGCCCTTTTATGGGCCATATTGCATGCCCGGTACACGAGCGTGCTCAAGAAAGGTAATTAATCACAGAACGTGCCCTGGGCGATCCGGAGGTTCTTGATGTCGACTTCCAGGGCTCCTTCCTGTATGGCGGGGTTATCGATGACCCTTTCTATCCATTCGTCGCTGAGCGGCCGGTCCAGTATGAGGATGCCGCTGCCTTTGTCGTCGAAGTCAGCCTGGACCAGCACCTCCGGTTCGTCTTCCAGTACGCTCAGCAGGTAAAAATGTTCCCGGACAAGTTCCGGGTTGTAATTGGGTCCGACGCGGAAACGGAAGAAACCATATGTGCCCATGTTCACGGGTACCCACCAGGGACAGACGTAGCCCTTGATAAAAGAGACGGGAAGGACTTCCGCAATAAAGCTGCCGGCCTGAACGGCAGGGTCCGTGTTTACCAGTTCCCATGCGGCTTCTTCACTTTCGGTTTCCAGTATCATCATGCCCCCGCCTCCTTCGAAAAGCCCGGAAGCAACCAGCTCGCCCGCAGCTGCAAGCCGGTCTATGTTATCGATATGCTGTTCCTGCAAGGCCTGCACCTCGGTTTCGGGCAGCTCCTCCCCCTGAGGGTTTGTATTCAGGAACACGAAATACTGTGTTTTCTCTTTTTCTGCGCAGCCAAGGGTAAGGATGAGCAATAAAAGGAACATTAGAAGGTTTCGCAGGGCATTCATCGGGTTCATATTCAGGATTTGTAGCATTTCATGGCGTACCAGGGAATAAACAAAAGGGCAAAGAGCAACAGCCCCACCGTTACCAGCAGGTCGGCACCCGGCAGGTTCAGTTGCCGGAACATCAGGCCGAACATGGGAAGAAAACAGAATATGGCCCCTGCAATGTACATGTACTGTTTATCAATGGAGTAAAAAACAATCAGGGAGGCGGCCAGCAGGAACAGGCTGATGGCAAGGATATAATTGAAGTAGGGGATGCCGTGGACCATAAACAGCAGGCCCATGATCAGTGACATGATCGACAGGGCCGAGGATGCATACGCGGTTTTTTTCATGAACGGGGTGGTTTCACGTGACAAATGGCAGGATAAAATTAACATGAATTTTTAAAGTTTGTGCTCTTGTAAAACATAATCCGGATATGTTTTTTTTCTGGGACCGATTTGATAATTTTATTTCAGCATGCATAAACCAGAACCTTCCGGACTTCATGAAGCTGCACTTGAGATCAGGAATCTGACCAAGTACTACGGAGAACTTCTTGCCGTTGACCGTCTCTCGCTTTCCGTCCGCAGGGGGGAGGTCTTTGGATTCCTGGGGCCCAACGGGGCCGGCAAAACCACTTCCATACGGATGATGTGCGGCCTGATGAGGCCCAGTTCGGGAGAAGTCATCATCCACGGTTCCGGGAGAGGTGAAGGCAGGATGAGCACCCGTGTGGGAATCTGTCCCCAGCACATCGTCCTGTGGAGCAAACTTACCTGTTACGAACAGATGGTCTTCATGGCGCGCATGTACGATGTACCCGGACCCTTAGCCCGGGAAAGGGCCACTCTGCTGATCGACAGGATCGGACTGGGGGAGAAGCGCAACAAACTTGCCCATACCCTTTCGGGAGGCATGCAGCGAAGGATGAACGTCATCATGGCCCTGGTGCACGATCCGGAGATCGTGGTGTTTGATGAGCCTGAAGCGGGACTTGATCCGCAGAGCCGGATCCTGGTCCGGGAGTTTATCCAGGAGACCGCCCGGGAGAAAACCGTGATTTTCACCACCCATAATATGGATGAAGCGGACAGGGTATCGGACCGGGTTGCCATCATCGACCGCGGGAAACTGCTGAAGCTGGATACTCCGGGAAACCTGAAAAGATCGATCGGAGAAGGGGATATCCTGGAGCTGAACCTGCAGGGGGAGGTGGATAGTGGACTCCCGGGGACCCTGGAAAAATTAGTCAAGGAAGGTTTCGATATCCTTCAGAAGGAGCCCATCCTGATCATCAAGGCTATGGACCTGGTACCCAGGATACGGAATGTATATTCGATCCTTGAGTCCGAGGGATTGGGCATCTCACAGATGCAGATGCGTGAAAATACCCTGGAGGATGTTTTTATACACTTAACCGGAAGGGGGCTTCGGCCATGAAATGGTACTGGGTGTTCATAAAAAGCCTCCGGGAAAATTTCAGGGACTACTGGATCCTGGTCCTGACCCTGGTGTTTGCTCCCACGTTTGTCTTCCTGTACTACCTGATGTCGCAGACGGAAACCCCGTCCTACGACGTGGTGTTTGTGAACGGGGACAAAACCGTTTATTTTCTGGGGCATCCCCTGAACCTGGGCGATACGCTCATTCATTACCTGAAGGCCTACGCGGACAGCAGCGAAGATGTATATCTTGATTTCAGCAGGGCGGACAACCGGGGAGATGGGATCGAAATGCTGCTGGCCGGAAAGGCCGATGTGCTGGTTGTGCTTCCCGATGGACTGACCCCTTTCCTGCTGAACCCGGACTACCGGGGGGAAGGCTCCCGGGAACTGGAGCTGGTGGGAGATCTGACGGATATGGGATACATCGTCGGGGCCATCTGGACGGAAGAGCTGATCAACGGGTTCGTCCTTGAGGCAAGCGGCATTGAAATGCCCCTGGGCTGGAAGGAAACTTCCCTGGGATATTCCGGCCAGCGAAGCGAATTCGAGCTGTATGTCCCCGGACTGATGATCTTCGCCATCATCATGATGATGTTCACTGCATCCGCCTCACTGGTCCGCGAACCCGAGGCGGGCACACTCGAAAGGCTGAAGATATCCAGGCTCAGTGCCTTCGAATACCTGACCGGTGTTTCCCTGATCCAGGTTATCGTCGGCATCGTCTCCCTGCTTCTAACGCTCTGGGTGGCCATTGCCCTGGGGTATGAAGTGATACCGGGCACGTTCGGCTTCATCCTCCTGATCGGTTTCCTGACCAGCCTATCCATGATCAGTTTCAGCCTGATCGTGGCGGCAGTCTGCCGCTCGATCAAGGATGTTGCTATCATCGGCACCTTTCCGCTTATGATCATGATGTTCTTCTCCGGGGCCTTTTTCCCGCTGGGAGGCGGAAAAATCCTCACCCTGGGTAATTTTACATTTTACCTGAACGACCTGCTGTCCCCCACATGGGCCGTGGATGCACTGAACAAGGTGCTGATAAAGGGCCTCGAAATGCGGGATACCATGACGGAAATGATTGCCATCACAGTCCTGACCCTGCTTTATTTTCTCATCGGAGTTTGGGCCTTCCGCAGGAGACATATGAAGGCCGCCTGATCGATAGCCGGAAGGATCTGAAACCGGTTGCCGGATTGTGAATTTATGCCTATCTTTGGTTCAAACCCATAACCTATGAAAAAAAGCATACTCAAGGCATTTGGACTGGCCTTCCTGATGTCTCTTGTATTTTCCTCATGCGAGTTGCTGGACTGCAAGACATGCGAACTGGTCACCCTGACCAACGGGGTTGAAACGGCCAGGGGTCCCGGTGTCCTTTACTGCGGGGACGAACTGGCGGAAAAGGAAGACTACTCCCAGACCATAGGATCTACCTACACGTATTACGACTGCAATTAAGCGGAAGGGATCAGACGCGGACACCGATCACGGTAACATCGTCGATCTGTTCCACATCCTTTCTCCACTCCTCGAAGATCCTGTCTAGCTCGGCGCCCTGTTCGAGCATTGATTTCTTCTGAAGTTCTCCCAGCACCCTCTTGAAATTCTTGCTGAGGAATTTTTTCTGGTTTTCTCCCCCGAACTGATCCGAGTACCCGTCCGAGAAAACATAGAACGTGTCCCCCTTTTTCAAATCGATCCAATGGTTCGTATAGGGCGCCATGGATTCGTGGATGGCCACCGGCATTTTGTCCCCCTTGATTTCAGTTAGTTCCCCGTTGCTGATGATCCAGAGAGGGTTGTTGGCGCCGGCGAACTGGAGGCTTCTCTTATCGGGGTCCAGCAGGCAGATGCACATGTCCATTCCGTCCTTGACATCGCTGGTTTCCTCCTGTTGCTTGAGCGAACGGATTACATCTTCCCTCAGGGTATTCATGATCCGGTCGGGCTGGATGATTCCCTTGCTCAGGATGATCTCGTTCAGGAAGCTGACGCCTAGCATGCTCATGAATGCTCCCGGGACCCCGTGGCCTGTGCAGTCGGCCGCGATGATCACCTGCTGGTTGCCGTCCACTTCGGCCACCCAGTAGAAATCACCGCTGACAATATCCCTGGGTTTATAGAGCACAAAGTGGTCGATCTTGTCGGAAAACAGTTCCAGGCTCGGGAGGAGGGCCGTCTGGATGCGCAGGGCATATTCGATGCTGTCGGTGATGTGCTTTTTCTGGTAGGCGATCTGGTCCCGCTGTGATTCCGCGACCTCCTTCTGCTTCTGGATCTCATCCTTCTGGGCCGAGATCAGCTTGTTCTTGGCCTCAAGCTGGATGTTCGCCTCCTTTTTGATTTTATAACCCCGGTATATGAAGTAACCCAGGCCGGATACAAGGATCAGTGCAACCACGAAGAACCAGATCAGCATTTTCTGTTTTTCGATGGCACGCAGCTGTTCGATCAGGACGGTCTCCTGCTCGGAGATCTTTGAGGATTGTTCCGCAATCCTGGATTCCTGCTGGGATATCTCCTGAATCTGTTCTTCGAGGACAGCCTTCTGTCCTTCCACCTCCTGCTGCTGGTTTGCGATCGTGCTGCGCTGGCGGCTTATCTCCTTTACCTGACGGTCCAGGACAACGGTTTTCTCGACAATGGTTTTCTGTTTCACCTCGATCTCCGAATTCAGGTTGCGGAGCAGTTCCTGCTGCTCGCGGATCTTCTGATCCTGCCTGGCGATTTCCACCTTCTGGGAATCGATGACGACCCGCTGTTCACGGGTTATTACTTTTTCCTCTTCCAGCGCGACTTCCGTCACCTTGAACAATTCCTCCCAATCTTCGCGGGTCTTGACGGCGGTAAAAAGAAAGGCTTCCGAGACCTCCAGCTTTTCTTCTTTAAGCCGCTGCTCATTTACCTCGAATCTCGGCTGTCCCTCGTAGACGACGAAATTCAGCATGCCTTCGTTGAAATCGTACCCTTCCCCGATCACCAGTGTGTTATTCCCGTGGGTGCGGTTCAGGACGGACTTCATATTAAATCCCTGGTCCTTGTTCACGTAAAGGATATGGCATTTTTCAATGTCGTCAAGCCCCGGATACTGGTAGATCTTGATGGGTTTTTGCTGGATAAACTTCCTGGTCTTGGCCATTTCGTACAGATCCATGACGAATTCGCTGTCCTTTCCAAGCACGCCGATCTTAAAGTCGGCGTGGGACTGTATCTCGTCGTCGTATCCGATGTATTTTGCGATGTCCAGTATGTAAAGCGCCCGGGTCGCATTGTCCCAGGTCTGGGGGATGGTATCCTGAGACCTGAGCTGGCCGGGCTGGAAAAGCAGGAGGCATCCCAACAGGTAAATAAATTTTGACTTCATATGAATAAAGGTTAAATATTCAAAATATTCAAAAATCCCTGGCACAGCGAAAGCCGACGTTTATATCCACCCAGTATGGCCTCAGGCTCTGGCGGAACCAACATGAATTACAGCTTTTGCCGGATCTCCAGCCGCCCCCGCGGATGACCCTTCGCTTGCCGACAAGGGGACCCGTTGGATTCTCCCCGGGGGATTCCAGGTAATAATCCTTATCGTAGTAATCCTGAACCCATTCCACTACGTTCCCTGCCATATCGCAGAGCCCGAAGGCATTGGGCGGGAAACTGCCGACCGGAAGGGCATGTCCGTAAGTTCCGTAGTAATTGGCTAGCGTGGAATCCAGAAAATCGCCGCCGGGAAAATTTTTTTGTACCAGTCCCCCGCGAGCCGCGTATTCCCATTCAGCTTCGGTCGGGAGCCTTTTCCCGGCCCAGGCGGCATACTGGACCGCATCTGCCCAGCAAACACCAACCACCGGATGATCCGGGAAAGAGGGCCCGCTGCAGAAGGCATCCATTCCCCAGAATTCCGGCAGGGAATGTCCCGTTTCCATGCAAAACCGGTGATACTGGGAGTTGGTTACTTCATATTTATCCAGATAAAAGGAATCGACCCTGACCTCATGTGCCGGATCGTCGATGTAGTGTGCATTCGGATTGGGTTCTTTCCCCATGATAAAGGATCCGCCGGGTACCGGAATCATATCCTGTTCTTTTTCTTGCCCTTCTTCCACGAAACCAGCCACAAGGAGGAGCAAGCCCAGGAATGTGAAGGTAGAAACGGTTCTCGTGATCATACGATTATTATTTTTGGGACCATCAGTTCAAGGTCCCGAATTTTATCCGGGCACGGAAAGCAGAACTGTCGTCCTGAATCCGGATCCCTTCAAAATGGTCGAAGGAATCATTCCCCGGGATTTTTTTTATCCGGATCTCCACTTCCTCCCCGAAGCGGGTCTCTGCCTGGTAGTTGATCTGGAATTCACAGACGTTCATATTTGCATACGTTTCTTCACCGTAGAAGTCCTGTACCCATTCAATGTATTTGATGGCGTTGACATGCTTGTTGATGTCCATGTCTGAATAACGGGCCGTCCTCGATATTTTACGATCCGCTTCCTTCAGGCCGGGCAGTTTGCCCGGAAGGGCTTCAACGGCATGCAGGTCCGGGACCCCGAATTCATTGAAGTCATTGCCCTCTTCCGGTTTTCTGGGCCTGCCCGTGGCACCGTCCAAAATGAGCCATGCCGAAGTTGCCGAAGAAAATAATTGCCCTCCTTCCGAGAACATCCTGTAATCGCGCGTAAAAAAAAGCTTGTCAGATCCCTTGTGCCAGGTCTCGATGACTACCGGCTGGTCCATCACGGGATAGGCATGCATGATAACGTGGAACCTGGACAACACCCAGTATACCCGCTTGCGGATCATATCGTAATATCCGAATCCGTGCATGGCAGAATGGATCGCTGCACTTTCGAGCAGCATGCTGGCCAGGGTATAGAATTTGGGCTGGCTGTTCAGGCTCACATAATAAGCCGGTATACGGTTTTCCAGGCGCAGGATAAGATCGGATTCCTTGATGTGCATCGCTCCCGGGTTTGAAACTATGAAATTACGATTCTTTTCTGAAAACATACTTCCGAAATTGCTATGGATCGATTGGATCCCGGTGAACGGTCTCCGGCGAAAAAGCCGGCATGCATACGGCAATGTATTCGGCACCGTCCTTTCCGGGTGTGCTGTAACGGACCCATTCCCCTTTTTCGGCCAGGACGGCCTGACCGGCCTTTATGAATAAATCATCCTTTTTGGTTTCCACCCGGAGCATGCCCCTTATGACCAGGGTATACTCGTCGAATTCCGGGGTCTGGCCCGGCTCCTGCCATCCGGGGGGACTTTTCATGCGGGCAACGCTTAATTCCCTGCTGCCTGAATTTACCCTGCCGAAGAATTCTTCGATTTTTTTGGGCAGGTTCCCTGCAGCGCTGATGACGGTCGGGGATTCGATGATTCTGATCATGGCTGGGATTTACATCAAAAATAGATAAAAAAAGACTGAGGTTATGTATCTTTAAGGTAATATGAAGGTCAGTTTTATCCTGGTTGAACCTGCTGTACCCGGCAATATAGGTGCATCTGCACGGGCCATCAAAACAATGGGATACAAGGACTTTAGGCTGGTTAATCCATGCGATCATTTAAGTACGGAAGCAAGAATGATGGCCCACGGATCGGGAGACGTACTGGAGAAGGCCGGTTTGTTCGGGGGACTGGATGAGGCTTTGGCGGACCTGGACCTGAGCGTTGCCACCAGTGCTAAAAAAAGGGATGCGCGGACCCGTTTCCATACGGCACAGAGCCTGCCCGGGATCATACGGTCGAAAGGCCGTACCGTAAAAAACATCGGGATTGTTTTCGGACGCGAAGAGTCCGGTCTAACGAACGATGAGATACGGATGTGCGATCTTGCATCGGGGATTCCCTTGAAAGAGTCCTTTCCATCCCTGAACCTTGCACAATCGGTGATGATATACGCCTATACGCTGGCAGAGTTCTCCCCGGCAGAACAAACGCCCATGCAAATGGAAATGCAATCAACCGGAAAATTCGATGATCCTGGACCTTCCGGGGGATCCATGGATGATTCTCCGCATTGGGAAACAGGATTTCGGGATCCGGAACAGAAAGAGTTCAGGATCATGATGGAAAGATCCGGAGATCTCCTGAGAAAGATCGGGATGGATCGGAATCCCGCACTCTACAACCGGATTATGGAGCGAATTGCCCTGCTCGGAGAAGACGATATCCACCTGCTTCTCTCGGTAATCGGGCGTTTGGGTTAAATGCAGCATGCGGACAAGATCATCGTCTTTTTATATTACCGGAAGACCAGCAAAACACCCGGCAGAATCTTATGAACACTTCCATTAAAACCTTAAAAATCATGAAACAAAACCATTTAAAAAGCATGTTCATCCTGTGCCTGTTGATCCTGGCCTCATCCACCGGGTTTGCCCAGGTCCGCGGCAACGGGAATGTGGTAGAACAGGAACGCAGTGTAGGTCCGTTCACGGCCGTATCCGTAAGCGGGGGCATAGACCTCAGTTTGCAGCAGGGAGAACAGCCCGCCCTGACCATCGTTTCGGATGAGAATCTGCAGGAATACATCATTTCAGAAGTTGAGGGCGGTACCCTGAAGATATACATAAAGAAGAACACCAACATCCAGCACCGGACCCAGCTGCTTGCCAGGGTGACGGTCTCGGAACTAAACAAAGTGAGTGTTTCCGGAGGGGGAGATGTCGAAAGCCTCAACAGGATCAATGCCGAAGACCTGTCCATCAGCATCAGTGGTGGAGGCGATTTAGATTTTGAGCTTGGCGCCGGCCGGGTCATTTGCAGTATGAGTGGAGGCGGGGATGTGGATATGGAAGGTTCCATACGGGAGTTCAAGGCCACTCTGAGCGGGGGAGGTGACCTGGAGCTGGATGGAGATATCGGAACGCTGGACCTGAATATGTCGGGGGGCGGCGATGCCTCAGTATCGTCAACGGGGACCGGCTCATCTGTCATTATCAGCATGTCGGGAGGCGGCGACCTAAACCTGGATATGGCATGCGAAAAGATCAAGGTTACGGTTTCCGGTGGCGGAGACGTGACCATCGATGCAGGGGACAATACCAGCCAGGCGAGTGTGAATGTCAGTGGTGGAGGCGATCTGGATATGGACATCAAAGCCGTGGAATGTGCGGTTGATGTTAGCGGAGGCGGGGATGCCCTCCTGAACGGTTCGGCGCAGAAGTTCTCCGGCAACATCCGGTCCGGCGGTGACCTGAATGCCGGGGATTTTACCATACAGGCGGCCGTCATCGAGTTGAGCGGAGGCTCCGAAGCCAACATACATGTGGAGAAAGAATTGAAACTGTCTTCCAGCGGTGGCGGAGACGTATACCTGAGCGGCGATCCGCATGTTGACGCAAACCTTACCGGCGGCTCCGAGATTCACCGCAAATAACAGGCTTCGTTTGTTCCCGGAAGGGAAAATCTTTGCCTGAGCCTTACAGGATGAAGGGAATAACAGCCTTTCTTTCCATGGGATAATCCTCGAATGTCTTACGGTACCACCGGTGATGGTCCAGTGCCCTGGGCAGCAGGTTAACCGCAGTCCATATGGCAAAGGCAAGGGCTGCCGGGCTCCAGGTCATGATCGCAAAACCGGTCCATTCCAGGATCTCTCCGAAAAAATTAGGACAGGATACATAGCGGAACAATCCCCCCGTGGGCAAGGAGTATCCGGTCCGGGTATTTTTACGCAAGTCGAGAAGCCTGTTATCCGACCGGATATTGATGACCATGCCTGCCAGAAAAACGCCCACCCCGATGATAAAGCGTGCATCACACATCCAGTCTACCGGATACCCCCGAGAGATGGTCCCGAAATAATATCCGTTGATGAAACCGTTTACCAGGTTGAAGCAGATGGCCAGCAGGGCAATCAGAAGGGGCATCAGCTTACGTGAGGTATGGGTGCGGTAGGGAAATATGATCGACCGGTTGATGTAATGTGCGGAGTAGAGCAGGAAAAAGATAAGCATGGGGATGCTCATTGGGTTGGGGCCGAACAGGAAAAACGAAACGAACATGATCAGGGAAGGCAGTTCCATGATAACCCAGCCCAGCCGGTTGGGGATCATGGGCCCCCAGCCTTTAGAGGAATGCCTTCCATAGGGAGCCGTCACTTTCAGAAGTACCGGGAACATGACGACGGCAATCCCGATCCAGATCCAGACCAACAAATAAAAATGCTCGGTTGTCATCGGGGATTAAAGATAACGGTTCTCCCGGAACCAGTTAATGGTATCCCGGAGGGTTTCTGAAAAAGGCCTGGACGAATAGCCGAGCTCCCTAACGGCTTTTTCGTTGCTGATCCTTTTATGCGCGTATTTAAGGATCTCGACGGACTCCCGGGTATAAAGCGGTGTGCTTCGGGTCATCCTGGCCCAGAGCTTGAGAAAGGGCACACCAACCTGTGCCAGCCAGTAAGGCAGGACGGGGAGTTTCCTGCCGCCGCCCTTGAGTTCACGGAGCATGCGGTACAGGTCGACAAGACTTACATAATGGCCCGACAGCAGGTAACTCTCACCGGTACGACCCTTTTCCAGAGCGGCCAGGGTTCCCTGCACCACATCCCTGACGTCTACCCAGTCGTATCCGCCCGGTATCAGGGCCGGTAATTTGCCCGTATAGAGCTGGATTATAGCCTGCCCGATAAGCGAGGGCTTGAAGTCGTTGGGACCCATGACCGAAGTGGGATTGATGATAATGGCGTCCAGTCCCCCGGCAACGGCTTCGAGAACGGTTTGTTCGGCCAGGGCCTTGGAACGGTTGTACAGGATATGGTCGTTCAGGGCCAGGGGCCGGGTTTCGTCCAGTACCTCGTTCAGGGAATCGTGCACCAGGGCGTGGATGGAACTGAAATGCACAAGTCGTTTTACGCCGGATTGACGGACAGCCTGAATCACGTTCCGGGTGCCTTCCAGGTTGGTTTCCAGGACATGGAGATCCCCGTTGATCGAAATGGAAGCAGCCAGATGAATAAAGACTTCCGAACCTCCGGCCAGGTCCACAAGGGATTTTGGATTTAATAGGTTTCCCTTTACAGGTGTAATGTCCAGACCTTGAAGGCTTGCGGTGTATTGATTGACCAGGACCCTGAGCTGATGCCCCTGATCGATCAATGCACGGCACAGGTTGGTCCCGATGTGCCCGCTTGCTCCCGTAAGTGCGATTTTCATGGAATGGGTATCTGAACGGGTAAAATTAGAAAAATCCCGTAAAATGGATACCGGGAAGCCGAAATTCATCAGGATGGTCAGGAGGGAAAGGCAGGTCAGTTCGGATGGGGCTTCTTGCAGGGCTTAACCCTCTTTCAGTTTCCGGATCTCCCGGTGATGCTGTACAACCAGTTGTTCCTGCCTTTCGCGGGATTCTTTACGGTATGCTTCGAATTCTTCCTTGATTTCTTCTAAATCTTTACGGTAGCGCCTGGCAGTTGCCACGTTTCGCCTGGTTGAAAGAAAAAGAATGGCCGACAGAGCAGCAAGGGCTGCAATGATCAACCAGACGATCGAATTGTAAAGTGTCTTTTGCATGGCGATGCCCGCCAGAAACAGACGGTCCCTGTTCTTGATGGCCAGTTCAAGCCGGCTGTTTGCATCCTGGAGGTCGGCCTGCTGGGTTTCGATCGTAGCATGGCTTTCCGTGAGGCGTTCTTCCAGCAGGCGGATGCTGTTTTTTGCAGCCTCGAGCGAATCCAGAGAGTTGGTTTTTACCTGCTGAAACATGTCTTCCCGTACGGCCCGGAAGTCGTTGTAGATCCGGGTCCTTTCCTCCAGGTAATCGAGCTGTTCCTCCAGGGTGCCCGTCTTAAGGATATCGGGAAGAGTATATTGTCCCCGCAGTGGAACAGCCGAAAGGCTGATAAACAGCGTCAATAATATAACGGCGAGGCTTCTGTATGCAAGGGTTTTCATTGGCAGATGGTTTTGATAAGAACGTATTAGCCCGTAAAAATATGATTTCGGTTTATTACGGCAAAATGACGGGGTAATCAGGGTATGGGGCGGAGGCCCTCCCAGCGTACCTTCCAGGTACCGTCTTTTGGAATGCCGGGTTCCGGGATGGTGCATCCGTCGTATCCGGCACACATCATGGCCACAGCCGTCAGGAGTCCCCCGTTCCCCGGCAGGTAAAGCCTTAACCTTCCATCCTGGTAGTTATGCCCGTTCGGCAGGTAGGTATTGGTCTCGGGCTGCATGAACAAGGCGTCCATTGCTTTACCGGGTTCCCCAAGGCGGACGGCCGCCATGGCGGTCAGGGGGAAGTCCCACCCCCAGGTATCTTCCCATTGCCAGTTCTCCCATACGTAATCAAAGGTATTTCGCATGATAGCAGTGTCGATCAGAGGATTTCCGGGGAGGGTTCCAAATGCACCGAGCACGGCAGGGTGATCGTGCATATGGGTTCTCTCCGGGTATGCAAGAGGAACGCTTTCGGCCGGGGTGTACAATCCTTCGTGTGCATAGAGTGGGGAAAGTTTTTCCAGGACTTCCCGCCAGCGGGGCGGGACGTCGGTTCCCAGCCGTTCGGCCCAGCGGATGGCGGTGTTCAGTCCCCAATACCAGTAGGAAAGCTCAAAAGGCGGATTAAAGGTCCTCCTTGCATCGAAGCATTCCTGGGCAGGGATGAGAACGGGCCCGAGCTCATACCGGTCTTTTTCAGCATTGTACGATGGATAGGAGGCCATGAAGTCCGCGCTTGCAAATACCAGGTCCCCGTATTTGTTAAGAACTTCCATGGTGGGAGTTTCCCGGTAACACAATTCCGCAAAATAGATGTAATGGGGCTGCTGCCAGATCAGGAAGGAACCGACGGAAGAGGGACTATCGGCCCCGGAGGGATCGGTCATCTTCTGCCATCGTATGCCTTCGTAACCCTGGCGGATGGCCGTTTCACGTGCTTTTTCCGAGGCAGCAAAATACCATTGGAGCGGTATTTCCATGAGATCCGTTCGGCCCCAGAGGGCGAAATGCACCATATGCCACCATGCCATTTCAAGGTGGAACTTGCCGTACCAGCTGTTGTATGTCAGTCCCGTTTCCTGGGGAGGGTGTGCGCCCACGCACTGGACCCTGGTGAGATACTGTGAAAGGACCACCCGGCGCTCCAGTTCGTGCGCCCTTGGATCCGTGCTTCCGTCAAAGTCGACCGCAGCTCCGGACATCCAGAATTTGTTCCAGGCGTCGTTGGCCAGACTGCGGGTCCGATCGAAATCCGCCGGATTTCCGCTACCATCGGGCGGGGAGAACAGCACGGAAACATCCATGTACGCCGAGTCCGCCCGGAGCTCAAACACATGCTTTTGGGATTCCGAAATACCTGCACCCGGGTTCCATGCCAGCTTTGTTTGGTACCGGGTGGCGTCCAGCACACGATAAATAACCGCAGTATTTATGCCCGTTTCCTGTAGACGGCTTTCATGTTTATCGGGAAGGTCCCATCGGCAGGCCATATCGGAATGCTGCCCGCTGGGGTAAGCAAAACGGAGCCGGAACCTCAGCCGCCCGGATCCAAGGAGATCGGAACGAACCCGGAAGGAGACCTGGTCCTGGTCGGGATGGCAGACCGTCAGCACCTCAACTTGCTCACCAAATACCCGGAAGGATGTCCGGATCTCGCCCTTCCAGAGGTCCAGTTCCTGGGAGACGGAACCGATGGCTTCCGGACCGGCTTCACGGCCGTTTTCGTCGATGAAAACAAAGCCGATGATGCCCAGGTGAAGGCGGTGGGGATTGACCCGGAAGTACTGCACGGCCTCCCTGCTCCGGGTTGGCTCCCTGAGCTGGATGGAGTATGGCACCTCCCTGCCCTCTACCGGGTACAGGGCCATGGTCTCCGAAACATCGTAGCGATTTGGATTGGGATAGGAATGCCATCCCCAGTCGCTCTGTGTGCCCAGGGGTATGCCCCTGCTGTATTCCAGCGGAAAGCTTTGAAGCCCGGTGATGTCAACGGTAAATGCAAACCCCCCGTTTCCGAGGGACAATGCCCCGAGGGTGTCCATCCCGGTATTTATAACGTTATGCCTGCTCACCACTGCCTCACGGTCTATGGGCTTGTCCTGCCTGCAGGATGAGGCCAGGAGGATGAAAATTAGGGTTCCGCTCAGTTTAAGCAAAGATTTCATATAGCATGTATTTTTAATCATAGAATTCCTCGAGGCTCTGCCTCGGGGTGAAGAGGAAAGTTAA
>CAZNQG010000009.1:0-50351 GCA_964575235.1 uncultured Bacteroides sp. | reverse complement strand
AAAATAACTAATTGAGGCAAATGTAAAAGGCGCCTTTTCCGACATCCCATCGGTATTGTGCCGAAATTTTAAAGGCGGTTTTTTAACCATACCACCGGGCAATCCGCCCGGGAGGGGTTCAGAGCCCGATCTCCCCTCCGATCTCCTTCATGGCGTCGAGGCTGATCTCCACGAACTCGGGCAGGGGTATCCCGATGTCTTCACATTCCATGATGTTCTCCCGGCTTACCGATGCAGCGAAGGCTTTCTCCTTCATCCGCTTCAGTATGGATTTCGGTTTAACGGATGCTATTTTCCGATCCGGATAGACCAGGGCCGTGGCATAAATGAGGCCGGTGATGGTTTCCCCGGCCGCCAGGGCATGCTGGAATTCAGTGGACCTGGGTTGGCCCGTCGCCATTTCATTGTGCATCCTTATGGCATCCAGCATTTCTTCGTCCAGGTCCAGGTCTTTCAGCAATTCCTCTGCCCTGAGTGCATGAACGGCCGGGTCAGCCCCGGTTACCTCCACGTCGATGTCGTGCAGCAGTCCTGCAAGGCCCCACCGCTCCTCATCCCTTCCCAGCCGTCTGGCCAGGGCCCTCATTACGGCTTCGGAGGAAAGGGAATGATAGATCATTTTTTCGTTTTTAACGTATTTCTTCAGGTGTACAAGGGCCAGTTCACGGTTCATGTCGGACTTACATTTTGTAGTTTGCTGAACAAATATAATTTTTGCAGGAGAAATTCATTCACATTCGGTATGCAAAAAGTCATCGAGAAATCGATTACCATCGAAGAACTGGTTGAGATCCTGCCGGCATCGGTCTCCTATCTGTCCCGCAAGGGGATCAAATGCATTGCCTGCGGGGAGCCGATATGGGGCACGCTCGAAGAGGCCGCCCTTGAGAAAGGTTTCGGTGAAAAAGACATCGAAGGTTTCCTGAAGGACCTGAATGCCATGGAGCCGGGCAGGAACGAAACCTGATCATCGATCCGGGCATCCTTTCCGGCAAAGGGTTTTCCGTCCGGACTATAAATGGGTGGCTTGTCCCAATGACTTTAAAATTACCTGCTTTTTTGGAAAAAAGGTTGAAAATGACTCAATTTACAATCTGAAAGAAGAACCATGGTCTTCCTGACACGAAGAGAAAGATTCAACGCGGCTCACAGGCTTTACCGGCCCGACTGGTCCGATGAAAAGAACAGCGAGATCTACGGGAAATGTTCCAATCCCAACTGGCATGGCCATAATTATGTGCTGTACGTGACCGTGAAGGGGGAGCTTAAGCCCGAGCTCGGGTATGTGGTGGACCTGAAGACGCTCAGCCGGATCATCCGGGAAACCGTTATTGAGAAATTGGATCACAAAAATATAAACCTCGAGGTGGATTTCATGAAAGGGAAGATGGCGTCGAACGAAAACATCGCCATTGCCATCTGGGAACAACTGGATCCGAAGGTCAGGGAGCTTGAGGTTGACCTGCACAGCATCAGGCTTGAAGAAACCGAAAATAATTTTGTAGAATATTTTGGACCTTAAGCATATCATTCATGGAAATCATAAACAACGGGCTCGGCACCTCGGATAACGAAGGTTACGACCGGGTCGATAAATTTGACGATGCAAGAACCCGGAAACTGACCGAGCTGTATCGCGGGGTCCTGGATACATTGGGGGAAGATGCTAACAGGGAGGGACTGGAACTGACCCCGGTAAGGGTAGCAAAATCAATGCAGTTCCTTACCCAGGGATACGGCATACAACCCGAGGAGATCATTACCACGGCCATGTTCAGGGAAGATTACCAGGAGATGGTGATCGTCAAGGACATCGACATTTTCTCCCTTTGCGAGCATCATCTTATCCCCTTTCTCGGGAGGGCCCATGTCGCCTACATCCCGAATGGGCATATCACGGGACTCAGCAAGATTGCCCGGGTCGTGGAAGCCTATGCCCGCAGGCTGCAGGTCCAGGAAAGGCTGACCATGCAGATCCGGGATTGCCTGCAATCCACCCTCAACCCGCTAGGCGTGGCCGTGGTCATCGAGGCAAAACACCTCTGCATGGTGATGAGGGGCATCCAGAAGCAGAACTCGGTTACTACAACCTCAGCCTTCACGGGAGAATTCCTGAACAATACCAGTACGCGCGAAGAGTTCATACACCTCATAGGGGTTCAGCTTGGATAATCGCCATATGAAGGCATACGTATTCCCCGGACAGGGTGCACAGTTCCCCGGTATGGGAAGGGACCTCTACGAAGGGTTTGAAGAGGCCAGGATAAAATTTGAAGAGGCCAACGAGATTCTTGGTTTCAACATAACGGAACTGATGTTCTCAGGCTCGGAGGAAGATCTGCGCCAGACCAGGGTTACCCAGCCGGCAATTTTCCTGCATTCGGTCATTCAGGCCGGGACCCTGGATGAGTTTCGGCCGGAAATGGTTGCCGGTCATTCCCTCGGGGAATTTTCCTCCCTGGTGGCTAACCGGACCCTTTCATTCGGGGACGGACTCCGCCTGGTTTCGCAGCGCGCTGCGGCGATGCAGAAAGCCTGCGAGCTGGAACCCTCCACCATGGCCGCCATCCTCGGGCTGGAAGATGAGGTGGTTGAGGAAGTCTGCCGGGGCATCGATGAGGTGGTCGTGCCGGCCAATTACAACAGCCCGGGACAAATCGTTATCTCCGGTTCGATCCGTGGCATCGACAAAGCGGTCGAGAAACTCTCGGCAATGGGTGCCAGGAAAGCCATCAAACTGATTGTGGGAGGGGCTTTTCACTCCCCCCTTATGGAACCTGCCAGGAAGGAACTTGAAGAGGCCATCCTTTCAACCACGGTTGGGGAACCCATCTGCCCGGTATACCAGAACGTCACCGCGGAACCCACCACGGACCCGGAAACCATCCGGCAGAACCTGGTTTTGCAGCTTACCTCTCCGGTGCGGTGGACCCAGACCGTCCGGAACATGTTGCGCGACGGTGCGACGTCCTTTACCGAGGTCGGACCCGGTACGGTGCTCCAGGGACTCATACGGAAGGTTGACCCGGATATCCCCGCCGGTAGTGCCTGAACCGTGAAGGGGAATCCCTCTTTTCAAGTTCCATGGATAGCTAATCCAGCTTTTTAGTTAAATTTGCTTTTTTGTTACAAATTATAATACAAAGCAGTCCCCTGCTTCAGGATCATAGGCATGAAGGTATTGAAATTTGGCGGATCGTCAGTTGGAACCCCGGAAAGGATCCTGGGAGTGAAAAAGATCGTGGAGGATCAGAACGAGCCGAGCATCGTCGTGGTTTCAGCCTTCCAGGGTATTACCGACCAGCTTGAAAAGGTCGGCCGTTTGGCCTGTTCCCGGGACGAGGAATACAAGGCCCTGCTGAAAGAAATCGAGCAGCGCCATTACGATGCCGTCAAGGAGCTGTTCCCGGTGAACCAGCAGAGCAACATCCTGGCCGGGATCAAGGTGCTGATCAACGAACTCGAGGAAACCCTTTACGGGGTATTCCTGCTTCAGGACCTCACGGCAAAGACACAGGACGCCATATCGAGCTTCGGTGAGAGGTTGTCCGCATTCATCATTTCCCTCAAAATCAACGATGCCTACCTGGTCGAGATACGCGACCTGGTCAAGACGGACAGCCATTACGGGAAGGCCGGCGTGCTTTTCGCCCAGAGCAATCCGCTCATCCAGGAACATTTCAAAACACTACAACGCTATGCCATCGTCCCCGGATTCATTGCCAGCAACGAAAAAGGGGAAACGACCACCCTCGGTAGGGGGGGCTCCGACTACACGGCTGCCATCCTGGCTGCGGCCCTGGATGCCAGCGTGCTTGAGATATGGACCGATGTGGACGGTTTCATGACGGCCGACCCCCGCAAGGTTGACAAGGCTTATGCGATCGAATCCCTGAGCTATGCGGAGGCCATGGAGCTTTCCCATTTCGGAGCCAAGGTACTGTACACCCCGACCATTCAGCCTGTGCTCGAAAGACGCATCCGGATCCATATCAAAAACACCTTTGCACCGGAGAAAAAAGGAACCGTGATCGGGGTACAGGAAAACGTGCAGAACCAGTCCCCCATCAAAGGCATCTCATCCATCGACCGGGTTGACCTGATCACCCTGCAGGGTTCGGGTATGGTCGGCGTGACGGGCACCTCCATGCGGCTGTTCGGTGCCCTGGCAAATCGAAACATCAACATCATCCTGATCACTCAGGCCTCTTCGGAATATTCGATCAGTTTTGCCATCGATCCGACCGGCACAAGGGAAGCCGAGCAGGCCATTCACGAAGAGTTCCTCCATGAGATCGAGACCCTGCATTCCATACGCATCCTGATTGAGAAGGATCTATCCGTGATTGCCATTGTCGGGGAAAAGATGCGGCATACCCCGGGAATCTCGGCCAAGCTGTTCCAGTCCCTCGGCCGTAACGGCATCAATGTGATCGGCATCGCCCAGGGTTCCTCGGAGCTGAACATATCCGTGGTAATCAGCCATCATTCCCTTCGCAAGGCCCTCAACGTCATCCACGAAGGATTTTTCCTTTCCCATTACAAGGAACTCCATCTTTTCCTGGTCGGAGTGGGTACGGTCGGATCCAGGCTCCTCGAACAGATCCGCACGCAGCAGGACAAACTACTGGCCAGCCACAGGCTCAAGGTAAATGTGATCGGGCTTTCCAATTCCCGGAAAATGCTCATCGAACCCGACGGGATGGGCATGGATCACTACCGGGAATTGCTGGGCGAGGGACTTACCGCCGACCTGGGGGAGTTTACACGTCAGATTGCCGAGCTGAACTTAAGGAACTCCGTTTTCATTGACTGTACGGCTTCCGAGGAGGTTTCCGGAACCTACCGGCAGTTGTTCAACAATTATGTATCCGTGGTGACAGCGAACAAGATCGCCTGTTCCTCCAGTTACAACCGCTACACGGACCTGAAGAGAACGGCGCAGTCCCGCGGCGTCCGGTTCATATACGAAGCCAATGTGGGTGCGGGACTGCCCATCATCAAAACCATCAACGACCTGATAAACAGCGGGGATAAGATCCTGGAGCTGGAAGCGGTGGTATCGGGAACCCTGAATTATATTTTCAACACCCTGGATGCGGAGCACAGGCTCAGCAAGGTCATTCAGATGGCCAAGGAACTCGGGTATTCCGAGCCCGATCCCCGGATCGATCTGAGCGGCATCGATGTGATCCGGAAACTGATCATCCTTTCCAGGGAGGCCGGATACGGGATCGAGGAAAAGGATGTAAAGGTAACTCCCATACTTCCGGAAGAATGCTTCCGGGGAAGCCTGGATGAATTCTGGAAAAAGGTCAGCGGGTACGATGAGGGATTTGAACGGAAGCGGATGAAACTGGAGGAAAAACACAAAAAATGGCGGTACGTGGCACGCCTGAAAGACGGCAAGGCATCGGTCAAACTGGCCGAAGTGGATATGGACCATCCGCTTTATCACCTCGAAGGCAGCAACAACATCATCATGATCACCACGGAACGTTACCGGGAACACCCGATGATCATAAAAGGCTACGGTGCGGGCGCTGATGTGACGGCTGCAGGGATTTTCGCCGATGTCATCCGGATCGCCAACATCTGAAACCATTGGAGAAAAGCATAGACATATTCTGCCCGGCCACCGTCGCCAATGTAGGTCCCGGTTTCGACATCCTGGGGTTTGCCATGGATGAACCGGGAGATGTAATCCGGATCGAAAGGACCCCGGGGCAACATCACCTCATCCACAACGAAACGAAGGTCGATATTCCCCTGCTGCCGGAAAAAAACGTAGCCACCGTTGCCCTGGACGCTTTTCTTGGGAAACTGGGAAGCCGGGAAAAATTCCGTCTGACCTTCAAACGCAAAATCCCACTGGGCAGCGGCATCGGTTCCAGCGCAGCCAGTTCATCCGCTGCCGTTTATGGTGCAAACCTTCTGCTGGACAGGCCTCTGTCGGAAACCGAACTGGTGCCTTTCGCCATGCAGGGGGAAGTACTGGCCAGTGGTTCGGCCCATGCCGATAACGTCGCACCCGCACTTCTCGGGGGCTTCGTGCTGGTCCGGAGCTACGATCCCCTGGATCTGCTGAGGATACCATGCCCGGAAGGACTTTACTGCAGCGTTGTTCACCCGGACATAAGCATTGCAACGGAGGACAGCCGAAGGATCCTCAAGACCAGCGTTCCCCTGAAATCAGCCATAACGCAGTGCGGGAATGTAGCGGGACTTGTAGCGGGACTCATAACTTCCGATTTCAGGCTTATCCGGGATTCCATGCAGGACGTCATCGCCGAACCGGCCCGGGCCTTCCTCATCCCCGAATTCGGACGCATCAAGGAAACGGCCCTGCAAAACGGGGCCCTGGGATGCAGTATTTCCGGATCCGGACCGTCCGTCTTTGCCCTGAGCAGCGACGCAGAAACCGCGGACCGGACGGGCAGTGCCATGAAAAAGGTCTTCAGGGATGCCGGGATTGACAGTGAAATTTTCATATCACCGGTAAACAAGCAGGGCATCAAGGTTTTGTCAGCCCAGTCATGAATTGCTACAGTACTGCAAACCGGAAGCTCAGGAGATCGCTGAAGGAGGCCGTTCTCGGGGGACTCGCACCCGACGGTGGTCTTTATATGCCGGAGCGACTGCCGGTGATCGGGAAAGCACAAATGGATTCCTTCCGGCATAAGAACCTCCTGGAAATCTCCCGTGAAATAGCCCTGGCCCTGTTCCACGAGGACCTTCCCGAAGCGGATATCCGTGAAATGACCGATGCAGCCATCAACTTCGACGCACCCCTGGTCGGGGTGGAACCCGGCGTATATGCACTGGAATTGTTCCACGGTCCCACCATGGCCTTCAAGGACGTCGGGGCCCGGTTCATGGCCCGGATGCTCGGTTATTTTACCGGGGGTATGGACCGGAATATCCATGTACTGGTGGCAACTTCGGGCGATACCGGGAGTGCCGTTGCCAGCGGATTCCGGAACGTGGAAGGGATCCGGGTTCTCATCCTGTACCCTTCGGGCGGGGTCAGCGAACTCCAGGAGAAGCAATTGACCACCTTGGGCGGGAACATCACG
Source organism: uncultured Bacteroides sp. (assembly GCA_964575235.1). Lineage (GTDB taxonomy): Bacteria > Bacteroidota > Bacteroidia > Bacteroidales > SM23-62 > SM23-62. The sequence continues at coordinate 43,275 of CAZNQG010000009.1, read as the reverse complement.
GCCCTGGAGATCTCCGGAAGCTTTGACGACTGCCAGCGAATGGTGAAGTCGGCATTCCGCGACGGGGACCTCCGGGAGAAGCTGGTCCTTACCTCGGCCAATTCCATCAATCTGGCCCGCCTGCTGCCGCAGTCGTTCTATTATTTCCATGCATGGGCAAGGCTGCCTGAGAACGGGGAATTCTACGTGTCGGTCCCCAGCGGCAACTTCGGCAACCTGACGGCCGGCTTGATCGCCGGCAGAATGGGATTGCCGGTAAAACATTACATCGTGGCAACCAATGTTAACGACGTGGTGCCGGAATACCTGGAGACCGGCGTTTTCCGCCCCCGCCCATCCATCCCGACCATCGCCAATGCCATGGACGTCGGCAACCCGAGCAACTTCGACAGGATCCTCGACCTTTACGGGCATTCCCACGCCCGGATCCGGAACACCATGAGCGCACTGGCTTACACGGACGATGAGTTAAGGGAGACCATAGGCGATGTTTACCGGCGGACCGGTTACCTGCTGGATCCGCACGGTGCAGCAGGCTACCGGGCTCTTTTGGAAAACCTTGCGGAACGAAAAGATGCACCCGGCGTGTTCCTGGAAACGGCCCACCCGGGGAAATTCAGCCAGACGGTAGGGGAAGTCATCGGTTCGGAGATCGGGATCCCCGAAAGGCTCCTGGAAGCCTTCTCGAAAAACAAGCAGAGCATACAACTTACCAGTGATTTCGATGGCTTCAAGGAATACCTGCTGAACCTGGAGGTATGATCGTGGTGTGGCTGCGGGCGCAAAAAGCCAGCGAGTATTCCCGCTCAAAGGTTGATGAATGAATACGAAGCCTCTTTTCGTGTTATTTGCACGAAAAGCCAGCAAGTATTCCCGCTCAAAGGTTGACGAATGAATACGAAGCCTCTTTTCGTGTTATTTGCACGAAAAGCCAGCGAGTATTCATTCGTCAACCGCTCTAAATTATGCCCTGATCCAGCATCGCATTGGCCACCTTCATAAAGCCGGAGATATTGGCCCCTTTCATATAGTTCACGTAGCCGTCTTCTTCGGTGCCGTGTTCGACGCAGGCCACGTGGATGTTGTTCATGATCTCGTGAAGCCTGCGGTCGACCTCCTCCCGCTGCCAGTTCAGCTTCATGCTGTTCTGGGACATTTCAAGTCCCGAGGTGGCCACTCCCCCAGCGTTGGCTGCCTTGCCGGGTGCGTAAAGGAGCTTGTTCTCCTGCAGCGCCTCTATGGCTTCGGGCGTGCAGGGCATGTTGGCTCCCTCGCAAACGCAGATGCACCCGTTTTCAATCAGGTGCCCGGCATCTTCCTCGTTCAGTTCGTTTTCGGTGGCGCAGGGCAGGGCCAGGTCGCATTTAACCTCCCAGGGATGTTTTTCCGGAACAAATTTCGCAGTGCTGAACTCGTAGGAGTACGGTTTGACAATATCTTCGTTCGAGGCTCTCAGTTCCAGCATATAGTCTACCTTCTCACCGCTTACGCCGTCCGGGTCATAGACGTAACCATCCGGACCGGAAAGGGTCACCACTTTGCCGCCGAGTTCGTTGATCTTGGTTACCGCGCCCCAGGCAACGTTCCCGAAACCGCTGACTGCAATCGTTTTCCCTTCGATGCCCTCGCCTTTTGTCGCCAGCATCTCCTTGGCAAAATAAACGCAGCCGAAACCGGTGGCTTCCGGGCGTATCAGGCTGCCGCCCCAGTTCAGTCCCTTGCCCGTCAGCACCCCGGTGTTTTCACGGGCCAGCTTCCGGTACATACCGTACAGATACCCGATCTCCCGTGTGCCCACACCGATGTCCCCGGCCGGTACATCGGTCGACGGACCGATCAGTTTCCACAGCTCCAGCATGAAGGACTGGCAGAAGCGCATGATCTCGGAATTGGATTTTCCCTTGGGATTGAAATCCGATCCTCCCTTGGCACCACCCATCGGCAGGGAGGTCAGGCTGTTCTTGAAAATCTGCTCGAAACCGAGGAACTTTAAGATGCTCAGGTTTACGCTGGGGTGGAAACGAAGGCCCCCTTTATAGGGTCCGATGGCATTGTTGAATTGTATCCGGTAGCCCAGGTTCACCTGGACCGTACCCTGGTCGTCCTCCCAGGGAACCTTGAAGATAAGCACCCGGTCCGGTTCAACCAGCCGGTCAATGATCCCGGCAGCTTCAAACTGGGGGTTTGCATTGTAGACCTCTTCGATGGATTCCAAGACTTCCCGCACCGCCTGGAGATATTCGTGTTCACCCGGATGTTTCTTCTCCAGGTCAACCATTTTAAGATCAACGTTCATATCGGGTTGTTTTTAATCGGGTTGTTTTTTAGTTTTTTAAAAATACGCTTATAAAGGTTTCCCGTCAAAAAAAACCATATGATTTAAATCATTGATTTTTATCAGGTTCCTCCTTGACAAAGGAAGGTTTATAGATCACTCCCTTGTTGGATTTTCCGTCCACTTCCACCCGGAGGGGATCCTCGAAACGGACCCGGCGCACGAATTCATTTTCCTCCTCAGCGGACTGACGGTCAAGAAATTCGAGGTCGAAATAGCCGTCTTTTATGAAGGGGTTTATGGTGAAATACCCCACCCTGAAAGAGGTGATGTTCTGGAAGAAGTGGGTTCCCTGGCTCGGATCGATCCGGTAGTTTTCAAGTCCCGCCTCAATGATCACCCTGGCAGCCGAAAGCTGGGCCCATTTGGTGGGTATCCCGAGCCATGGATCGCTCGACCCCCAGCGGCCCGGACCGATCAGGATGTAGTTCTTCCCTTCCCGGATGAAACGGTCGTTGATCTCTTCGATCATTCCCGCTATCTTTTCCGAGCTGGAAGCATCGAAGGTCGAGGGTTTTACATACACAATGTCGTGCAATTCCGGGAATGACCCGTTCCCAAGGGCGGATTCGGAATACACGATGGTTTCCTCCGGGACCACCCTGTCAAGGTTGAAGTTAATAATCTGATCGTTCAGCACGATGGGCCGGATCTGAAGGAAATTGAAAACGGCAGGTTCCCCGGGCGGGATGTCCAGGTTCAGCGCAAATTCAATTTCTATGGGATTGTTTATTTCCTTCTGGCATATCTGGAGCAATTCGGATATGATCTCGGCAAGGGGAACCTTATTGTAGTTTAATACGGGTGCAAAGGTCACTACCCGCTTCCCGTTGCCGTAAATTCCGTCCCGGATCATTTCATTCTCGAAGTCATAGGTCGAGGCAGCGAACCGGAAGGAGGCATCCTTCTCGGCCTCCGTGAACTTCAATCTCAGCAGGTTCGCACCGTCGTCGACCGCAGGCACGAAACTGGATGGGTCCAGATTCACGGCAAGGAACTCCTTCTGGGTATCCTTCAGTACCAGTTCGGGTGAGGAGAGCTGGATGATTTTTTTCGGGTACCGGGGCGAGAACCTCAATCCGCACCCCCCGTCCATGAGGTACTTACCCAGGCCGTAAGCTATCACCGCGATCCCGTCCTCGGCCTTTTCGGGATGTATGGGATAAAAATTAATGGAACGGGCCACCCCTGAGAGAGAGGGATAAAATCTTCCACCGTATGCAGTCCCGCATACCTCCTGCAGGATAATGCCCATCTTTTCCTCATCGATCACATTCGAGGTTGCGGCCATATAAGCTTTGCTTCCCTTGTAGAAAACCGATGCGTAGACGGATTTAATGGCCAAGGACAGCAGGTCCACCATGTGCTGCCGGTCCTTCCGGTCACAGGGCACCATATAGGTCGAATAAATGCCTGCAAAAGGCTGGTAGTGCGAATCTTCGAGTTTGCTGGAGCTGCGCACGGCAACCGGGTTCTCCAGGACCTGCACGAAGGCTTCGAGGTCCTCCTTCACCCAGTCCGGCAAACCGGCTTCCAGGAAATGTTCCAGGATCTTCTCATCGGGCAGGTCTTTAAGGGCCACCCTGTAAAGCCTGTTCTTTTCCATGAACTCGTCGAAGATGTCCGTACTCAGCACTACCGTTCGTGGGATGGTGATCACCACTTCCGGATACTTGCTGAAAATCCTGTGCTTCTCGATGACGGAATTTATGAATGCAAGTCCCCTGGCCTTGCCTCCGATAGACTCATCCCCGATCCGGGTAAACAGCAGGTACTCATCGAATTTCTGCCGGTTAAATTTTGCAATGATACCCCTGCCCTTGCTCAACCTGAAGTTCGATATGGATTCATAGATATAGCTTCGCATGTCGTCGAGGGACTGGAAATCTTCTCTCCGTAGGAATTTGAACATCTGGGCCACAGGGAAGATGGCCCTGGCATTCAGCCATTTCGAAAAGTCATTGCGGCTGCTGTGGAATTCGAGGACCTGCTCCGGGATCTTCAGGATCTCGTTCTGAAGTGCCTGGAGATCCCCCGCCCGGCCCACTTCGGCTCGAGTCTTGGGATCCCAGAAAATAAAGTCTCCGAAAGCAAAATTTTCAACGATATAACCGGTAAGCTCGTTGATCAGGTTTTTCGAGTACTTGTGCATGAACCCTATGCCGAGCTCCCTGGCAACACCGGACATGGTATTGTCGGATGATTGCAGCAGAAAGGGCATGAACTCGTCCTCAGCCCGCACCAGTTTACAAAACTCGATCCCCAGTTGGCCTTTTTCAGGGGACTGGGCGTCTTTTTTGAAATTCACATCCGAAATGATGCCCAGCATGTTGTATTTGTATCTCTGGAAGATCGAGACGGCCTCGTCAAAGGTGGTTGCCAGAAGTACTTTCGGCCTGCCCCGCATCCGGAGCATCCGCTGGTGCTCATTCAGGGCCTCTACCGCAAATTCCCTGCTCTGGATCAGGATTACCTTGTAAAGAACGGGCAGGTAACTGGATATGTACCGTATGGAATCCTCGACCAGCAAAATGGTCTGCACACCTACCACCTCCACATCATGCTCCGCATTCATTTTATCCTCGATCAGCTTAATGATGGCCAGGAGCAGGTCTGCATTCCCCAGCCAGGAAAAAACGTAATCGATGGCACCGAGATCCTCCTTCTGCAACCTCACGGATACTTCCCTTGAAAAATGAGTAAGGGTTACGATGGGAATGGCAGGATATTTTGCCTTGATCTGCCTTGCCAGCTCAAAGGGGTCAATATCCTCGATGTTGAGCATCTCTATGACCAGATCGATCTGGTTGGATTCAAGGATAACGAAAGCCTCGCGGGCGGAGTTTGCCTGGATGAATACCGGTGGGTAGCGGAGGTTCAGCGACACATACTCGTTAAAGATCTGTTCGTCTATTCTGCCGTCCTCTTCCAGCATAAAGGCATCGTAATTACTGCATATCAGCAATACCTTGCCAATACGGTTCTGCATCAGCAGGTTGAAGGCCGTATGATCAAAATCAATGGTGGGCGTGGTTATCTTTTTCGGTGGATTCATACGGATTTTTCCACGGGCACTTGATTGTTCCAGGTGATCAGGGATGTCCTCTTCTTACCGTCCATGACGATGGTAAGCGGTTCCGCGAACCGGATGTGTTTTATGTATTCGCCGTCTGTTATGGTGTCCTGCATACCGATCTTCTCCCAGTCGATGAAATCCCCCGGGGAATCGTGCTGGACTGAAAGGTATCCTACGTTCATGGAGGTGACGTTGTGGAAAAAATGGGAACCGAGGGAGGCATCCAGGGGAAAATCCGGAAGGCTCGTCTCCACGATGACCTTTGCATTCGAAATCTGGGGCCAGGCAACCGGGATCCCGATGAAACGGTCCCGTGTCCCCCATCTCCCCGGACCGATCAACAGGTATTTCCGGTTTTGCCGGACCAGCTCTGCATTGACGGCCTCCAATTCGGGGATGATTTCCCGGGTTTTCGTTTTATCGAATTTTTCGTGTTTCACGAATACAAGGTCCCGGATATTTTCCACCTTGCCGTTGCCCATGCTCCTTTGTGCGTAAAGAATCGCCCGGGCGGTATCGATGTCGCCGATCTCGATTTCGAAATCCTCGGCTGCCCCTACCAGCGGCTTTATTTGAAGCAGGTAAAAGGAGGGTCTGCCCTTTGCATCCTTTTCCAGATCAACGGCGTACTCGATTTCCACCGGTGTACCCAGGGCTTCCTTGACTACATTAAGGATCAGTTCCAGGGTCTGGGCCAGGGGTTCGTATTCGTACTCCAGGATATTGGCGAAGTTCACAATCCGGGGACCCGGCACATCCAGACCGGCCACGATCCGGTCGTTGTTCGCATCGTAAACCGAAGCACAATGTGTGAGGGTCCCGTGTTTTTCGGCCTCGCTGATTTCAAGCCGTATAAGTCCCGCATCCTGGCCTTCCTCCAGCAGGTCGGGTTCCTTCTCCTCCAGGTTAATGGCATAGAAGCTCACCTGGGACCCCTTCAGTAATTCAGTCGGTGTATGGATCTGCAGTCTGGGATATTTGGGGGAGAAGCGATATGCCTTTTCCCCCTCCACCACGTATTGTCCGAGTCCCACAGCGGAGAGGGCGTATCCGTCCCCGGGCTCCATATGCGCCACAGGGTAATAATTATAGGATTGGGCGGTGCCGCTTATGTGTGGATAATAGCAGCCGTCGTATTGATTCCCGACCACTTCCTGGATCACGATGGCCATTTTCTCATCGTCAACCCTGAAGTTAATGGCTTCGAAATAACTCCTTGCGTTGGGGGAGTAGATGGAGGCGTATACCAGCTTGATCGCATCCGAAGCCTGTTTAAGCCGGGCGTTGAAATCTCGGTGGTTATTGGGAAGGAGATAGGTTGAAAATACACCCGAGAAGGGTTGTGTTGTGCTGTCTTCAAGCAGGCTGGAAGACCGGATGGCAATGGGCTTCTCGATTCTCTTTAGTAAGGCCCTGAGCTTTTTTTCAAGCGTATAGGACAGCTGGCTATCCAGGAATGTTTTGCGGATCTCATGGTAGTCCTCGCAGCTGAACACAAAGTCAGTCAGGTGGTTGGCCTGCATAAACAGGTCAAACTCATCGGTGCCGATCATCAGGGTAATGGGGGTGCGTATGCGAATGCCGGGGACGATTTCTGAAAAATTAAGGTTGTAGATCAAAGTGTTGATAAATGCAAGTCCCCTGCCCTTTCCACCCAGTGTACCGGTGCCCAGGCTGACGATGTTGTTCTCGTCCAGGATGGCGGCCTCCTCAAAGGGGATCACCTGTCCGATGTTGGTCTCGTTCCGGTATTTGTTGATAACGTATTTCAGGTAATCCCTGAATTCCTGGGGATTCTTGAAATCCGTAACCTTCACGGGATGGATCATCTTCGCGATCTTGATCTCTCCCCGGGCCATAAGCCAGAGGGAAAAATGGTTGCGTTTCCCGTGGTAGATCAGGGATTCTGCGGGGATGGTGTCGATGTGGTTTTCGAACTCCCTCAGGGTCTTTGCCACGGCAATGGTTTTCCCGCTCGAGTCCTTGTAAACGAAGTTGCCGAATCCCAGGTGGTGCTTGATGAAACTCTCGATATCCTGCATCAGGGTTTCGGAGTTCTTGTTGATGAAGATGGATTTCAGTTCAAATGCACGGTGGGAATTCTGTACATCGGAAGACTGGATCACCGTCGGCAACCCCTTGAATTCGTCGCGCACCTGCTTGACCAGGCGGAACCCTGCCTCTTCGTCCATTTCTCCGAGGCGGGGGTATTTAACATCCGTGATCAGGCAGAGAAGGTGTTCCTTGTAATTGTTAAAAATGTCGACGGCCTGCTCGTAGGAAGTTGCCAGCAGGATCTTTGGCCGGGCCCTCAGGCGGAGTACCTTGAAGAGGTCATCCGTGCTGACATCCTCGATGATCCGCTTGGTCTGTTCCATGACGTTGCTGTAGAGCAGCGGGAGGTAGCGCGAGTAGTACCGTTCGGAATCTTCTACCAGCAGGATCACCTTCACCAGCCCGATCCGGGTGTCGTTCTCAACGTTCACCTGGTCTTCCAGCTGTTTGACCATGGCAAAAAATATCTTGCTATCCCCGTTCCATACAAAAATCCGGTCGATGATGTCGATGTGGACCTGGTTCTCCTTGAAGCGGGTGATCTCCTTGTCGTTGTTCAACAGGACATAGATGGGTATATAGGGGAATTCCTTTTTCACCCGGCTGCCGATCCGGATCGGGGTCGTCCGGTCGCTGCCGATCATCAGGATTACCAGGTCAAAATGCCTTGACTCGAGCTGTTCAAGCGCCTCCTCATAGGAAGAAACCCCGGTCACCCTGGGCATGGAGGTCAGGTTCAACTGGTGGTATTCCCCGAGTATGTGCTCGGAAAAATGGCCCTCCTTTTCTATGCTGAAAGCGTCATACAGGGTTGCTACAAGAAGGATCTCCTTGACCTTGAAGGGCATCAGATCGTGAAAGATGTCCCGGTTGGCATTCTGCCTCTTGAGGAACTTCTGGAGCAATTGCCTGGAACGGATCGTGGGTTTCTGGAATTCGCTGATCTCTGGTTTAACCGTGTCCTTGTCCAGGGATTGCGTTAAAATTTTCCTGGCCTCGAGGCTGTCAATGAAATTGGACAGGATGCTGCAGAGATTATTGATCAGGTCCCTTTCCTCCTTCAGGAACGGCCCTTCATCGAAGTCTTTGAACTTCTGGAGATAGCAGATTTCAATACAGCCTTTTTTGCCCGCGAAAGTCTGGAACTCCTGGCTCAGGCTCCATTCCGTTTTCCGGAAATTATGGGTCCTGTATTCCCGGCCTTCGAAAACCATGCGGGCAACGGTGCGCTCGGGGTATTGCCAGGCATCCGGCAGGATCTGGACGATTTTCTGAAGGGTTTCATCCAGCGGCTTGCCCTCCCGCAGGATCTGTGTGGTACGGTTGATGCATGCCAGTTCCTTCAGCCGTTCCTTTTTCTCGGCGATGATCCGTTCTACTTCTCTCTGATTGTGGTTCTTAGCCATCTCAAGATCCAGTGCATAAGGCAAAATTAGTAAAAATTAACCGCCTCAGCGGCCGGAACGGGTCCATGGCGTAAAAAAAAGGCCGTCCACACTGCCGGGACGGCCATTCAATCATGTCTTTCAACGGTCAATCGACCTGGAAGGTATTTCCCGACCTGAGCAGTTCGTTTACGTTTTTAATCTTTGTGATCTCCCGGGCCATCTTGACCTGTTCGGTAAGCATGCTCTCGTAAACCTGGCTCTCATACGCACGGATCACTCCCATGGCGATCGGCAAATGAGGCAGTTCCATCCGGGCGAGCATATAGTGGACGGTATCGTCCGGATCTTTCACGTCGTGCACAAGGATATCGTCCATGGTATGCCCGTTCTCTCCAATGGTAACGGCCTTCAGGCGTCCTTTTTCGAGTACCAGCCCCTTGTTCCTTTCCTTCCCGAAGATCATTGGCTCACCGTGCTTGAGGTAAATCTGGTTGTCTTCCCTTACGTCCTTTCCCGTGATCTCGTTATGGACCTTGTTGGCAAAGATCACGCAGTTCTGAAGTACCTCCACGACGGATGTTCCCTTGTGCTCGGCAGCCTTGATGAAGACCTCCTTCATCATTTTGGGTTCCGTATCCACAACCCTGGCAAAGAAGGTCCCCTGTGCCCCCATGGCCAGCTCTCCGGGTTTGAAGGGGCTTTCGATGGTCCCATCCGGGGATGTCTTGGTAACGGCTCCCAGCGGTGTGGTCGGGGAGTACTGGCCTTTGGTCAGACCGTAGATTTTATTGTTGAACAAAAGGATGTTAAGGTTGATGTTGCGGCGAAGCGTATGTATGAAATGGTTCCCGCCGATGGCCATCAGGTCCCCGTCCCCGGTAACCACCCAGACGCTTAGGTTGGGATTGGCGACCTTGAGTCCCGAGGCAATGGCAGCGGCCCGTCCATGCATGCCGTGAAAGCCATAGGTATTGATGTAGTAAGGGAACCTGGAGGAGCAACCGATGCCCGAGACGAAGACGATGTTCTCCTTCTTCACACCGGTTTCCGGCAGGGCAGCCTGTACGGTGGACAGGACGGCATGTCCCCCGCATCCGGCGCACCACTTAACCGGGTTTTCAACCTTGAAGTCCTGTTTGGTCAGCTCTTCTGCATTCGTAGTGCTCATGATATTTCCTCCAGTAGTTCGTTAAATTTCCCTTTAAGCTCCGAGATCATAAAGGGCAGGCCCTGCACCTTGTTAAACCTAAGGTAGTCGTATTTCGGGTGCTTCATCGTAAGGTAGTCTGCAAACTGCCCGAGGTTCTGCTCGCAGACCACCCGTTTCTTGAATCCATCCAGGACCTGAGCCGTGTTGCGGGGAAGGGGCCTAATGTAATTGAAATGCGCCAGGCTGACTCTTTTCCCTTCTTCCTGCAGTTCCTCCACTGCGGTGAGCAGGGGACCGTAGGACCCTCCCCATCCGATGACGAGAAGGTCGCCCTTGTCCTTGCCGATGATCTTCTGCTCGGGAATGTCGTCCACGACTTTTTCCACTTTTGCGTTACGCAATCCCACCATTACCTGGTGGTTCAGCGGATCGTGGGAGACCTCGCCCGTCACATCCTCCTTTTCCAGTCCCCCGACCTTATGCCGTAATCCTTCCTGTCCCGGTATGGCCCAGTACCGTGCAAGGTTCTTCGGGTTGCGGTAGTAGGGCTTGTAATCCGGATCGTTGTCCTTAACATAGGGAACGCTTATTCCGGGCAGATCGTTGATATCGGGAATATGCCATAATTCAGAACCGTTGGCCAGGTAGCCGTCGGTAAGCAGGATGACGGGGGTCATATGCTCGATGGCAATCTTGCTTGCCATGTAGGCATAATAAAAGCAATCGGCAGGTGTGCTGGCTGCCATTACAACGACCGGGCTTTCTCCGCTTCGTCCGTACAGGGCTTGCATCAGGTCCGCTTGTTCCGTTTTGGTGGGCAGTCCCGTGGAAGGGCCTCCTCTTTGAACGTCCACGACGACCAGGGGCAATTCCGTCATTACCGCAAGCCCGATGGATTCCCCTTTGAGGGCGAGTCCCGGACCGGATGTAGTTGTGACCCCAAGGTGACCGGCAAAGCTTGCCCCTATGGCCGAGCAAATCCCTGCGATCTCGTCTTCCGCCTGAAAAGTTTTAGCCCCCAGGTGCTTCCTGCTGCTCAACTCCTGAAGGATCTCGGAAGCCGGGGTGATCGGGTAGGATCCCAGGAACAGCGGCCGTCCCGATCTTTCCGATGCGGCCAGGAGTCCCCATGCAACGGCCTGGTTCCCGGTAATGTTCCGGAAAAGGCCCTTTTTCTTTCGGGCGGGGTTAACCATAAAGGTAGTCGCCATGGCCTCGATGGTCTCGGCATAATGATAACCTTCCCTGAGTACCCTTACGTTGGCCTCAACCAGCTCGGGTTTCTTTTTGAACTTCGCCTTGAGGAATTGTTCACCGATGCTGATGTCCCTGTTGAAAAGCCAGTAAAGCAATCCCGCCACAAACTGGTTCTTGGTCTTGTCCGCAGTCCGGTTGTCCAGCCCGAATTCCTTTACGGTTGAACGTGTGAGCTGAGTGATGGGGGCCTTTACCACGTTGAATCCTTCCAGGCTTCCGTCATTCATGGGATCCTCAACGTAACCCGCTTTTTTATAATTCTTGCTGTCGAAATTGTCGATGTCGATGATGATGGTGGCACCCGGCTTGATCCATTTCATGTTTGCCTTGAGGGCTGCCGGGTTCATGGCAACCAGCACATCTGCCTGGTCTCCGGGGGAATGCACTTCCTTGTGCCCGATGTGAACCTGGAAGCCTGAAACTCCCGCAATGGTGCCCCCCGGGGCACGGATCTCCGCGGGATAATCGGGAAACGTAGAAAGGTCGTTCCCGATAAAGGCGGAAGTATCCGAAAATTGTGATCCTGTGAGCTGCATCCCGTCACCGGAGTCCCCCGCAAATTTTACCACAACCTCCTCCAGCTCGATGACTTTTGTATTCTTACCCATTTCTAGTTTTAACGAATTGATTTAAATAATCTCAAATAAAAACAATGCATATAATCGGCTTATATGCATTTAATGTTATCCCTGGTCAGTCAACGAATCGTTCCTCCTAGTATGCACGGTAAAATTAGATATTTTCAGACAGCTTGGAGGAACATTTGTAAATATTATTCAACATATTGATAATATACGCGATATCATGGGATCGTGTTGCAGGAATGATCCCTTTTTTATCAGGTCCAGAAATTTATTTTCTCAAGGTGGACCTCCTCTTCAAAAAACATCCTCGAGATCCTGTCGAAAAAATCGGTATAATCCGATACGTAAAATTCATGTTTCCCCAATCCGTTTTCCGGGTTCAGCAGTTTTTTCCCCCGCAGCCGTTCCTTCAGCTCTTCAGCCACAATGGTTCCGGAATCGATCACTTCCACCTTATCGTCAAAGAACCTTTCAATCTGCCGGCGTATGATGGGATAATGCGTGCACCCCAGAATGAGGGAATGGATCCCCTTGAAACGTTCATCCGACAGGTATGCATAGATAATGGCATTGCTGATTTCATCGTCGATAAAGCCCTCCTCTATCATGGGCACGAACAGGGGGGTTGCCTTGGAGATTACTTCTGTTGACGGGGCGAGGCGTGTGATCTTGTCTTTATAGGTTCCGCTGTTGATCGTACCTTTGGTCCCGATGACACCCACCCTGCCGTCCTTTCCCTTCCTGCAGAGGAAGTTTACAACCGGGTCCACCACATTGAACACAATGGCGCGCTCGCCAACATGTCTGGTAACCTCATCAAAGGCACCGGCGGATGCAGTATTGCAGGCGATCAGGACCGTCTTGCACCGTTTCTCAAGGAGGAAATCGGAGATCCTCCTGGAATAATATTGCACGCTCTCCCTGGATTTATCTCCGTAGGGAAGGTGAAAGGTGTCGCCGAAATAAACGATTTTCTCCTGCGGGAGCAGGTCCTTGATGGCATGGGCCACCGTGAGTCCCCCCACCCCGGAATCAAAAACACCTATGGGCTGGTCTGGTTTCAGGTTCATGGGAGTGAAAAAGAAAGACCATCCACAATGCTGTGGATGGTCTGAGATTTCTTATTGCTCAATGTTCAGATACCCAGTTTTTCTTTAACCATCGGCAGGATGTCGATGCTCTTTTCCGACCAGTAAACCGGGTTCCCGCTGCCGGTATCAAAGATATAGATGAATCCCTGTTCCTGCGCAACCTCGCGGACTGCCTTGTTGGCCTTCTCCAGTATGGGTCTCATCAACTGGCTTTGCTGTGTCTGCAGGTCCTGCTGCGCCATCTGTTCGAAATTGGCAATCCGCTGCTGCATTTCCTGGATATCGGCTTCCTTGGTCTGCCGGATCAGCTCGGTATATTTGTCCCGGTTCCTCAGGTAATCGTCGTATTTCTTATTCAACTCCACCTGCATTTCCTCCATCTGATCCTCATAATCCTGGGCAAGCTGCTGGATTTTGGCCTGGGCAGAATCGCTCTCAGGCATCGCCATGAGCAATTCCCTCGAATCGATGTGCCCGAACTTCAACTGCTGGGCATTCAGCGTCATGCCTCCCAGCAGGATAGCGCCAACGAGCAGGAGTTTAAAACCATTTTTCATGATCTGAAGTATTACTTTTGAGGTTTGGCGTTACAAAAGTAAGGATTTAATTCTTATAACCTAGCTTTTCGAGAACGTCGTCGCTCTTGTCATATTTTGGATTGGTATATAACATGTTAGCGCCTGAAGCCGTATCGAAAATCACGGCATAATTGCCTTCGGCCGCGATTTCCTTGACCGCCCTGTATACCTCGTCCTGGATCGGCTTGATCAGTTCCTGACGTTTCTTGAACAAGCTGCCGTCACGCCCGAAATATTTCTGCTGCAGCTGCTTTACTTCTTTTTCCCGGTTCACGATCTCTTCCTCCCGTCGGATTTTCATTTCCTCGGTGAGGAGTACCTTTTCGGACTGGAAATCCTTGTACGCTTTCTCGATTTCATCGTACATGGCCTCAATCTCGGCCTGCCAGTCCTCAGCCATTTTGTCAAGCTGGTCCTGCGCTGCCTTGTATGAAGGGATACGGTTCAGTATGTATTCCGTATCCACAAATGCATATTTCTGCGCCACGGCAAACCCAGCGGTCAGAAATACGATACCCATTAATAAAATGAACTTTTTCATCGTTTTAAGCTTTTTCACATTTAACATTCCACAAGTGCGAAAACGGTTTAAAACTGCTGTCCAATGGTGAAGTGGAACTGGCTTCGGTTTGCATCCGGAAATCCAGGCACGGGGTCGAACCCGTATCCCCAGTCGATCCCGAGAAGCCCGAACATCGGGAGAAAAGCCCTCAACCCGATCCCAGCCGATCGTTTGACCAGAAATGGATTAAACTGGTCGATGCTGTACCAGGCGTTACCCCCCTCCAGGAATCCCAGCACATAAACCGTGGCCGAGGGATTCAGTGTGATGGGATAGCGCAGTTCAAGGTACATTCTCGTATAAACGTTTCCTGATTTTGTACCTATCCCGTTCGATGTCACATTGCCCTCCTGATCCACCCTCGGTGTCAAAGAACCGTTCTCATAGCCCCTTAAGGCTATGATGTCGTACCCGTAAAGGTTGTACCCCGACATCCCGTCGCCCCCGACATCAAAGGCTTCGAAGGGCGATGGACCCAGATCGTTGTTGAAATGACCCAGGTAGCCAAAGTGGGCTCTTGTAGCTAACACCAAATTTCCTGCCAAGCTTATATACCAGTCCGCCCTGAAGAGCCACTTATGATACTCTATCCAGCGGTATTTCTCGCTTGAAGGCAAAATTGAATAATCTTTATGGTTGAACAGGGAATAGGGTGGCGTGAGCTGCAGGCTCAGGGAGAAATCGGATCCCCGGCGGGGGTATATTAACTGGTCGATGGATTTGCGGGCGAGGACCGTTTTAAAGCTGATGTTGTTGGATGCGCCGTTAGAAAACTGGAAATAGCCGGTCCAGTCGTTCAGGTTGTACTGCTGGAAGCTGAACTCGTTGTAAAGGGTGAAAAAGTCATCCGGCCACTTCAGCCTTCTTCCGAGTCCCACGCTGGCCCCGGTAATTTTCATGGAGCTTGTGCCCGCATCCCAGATCGTATAGGAATTATTCATGATGGAATGGAAGAAGGAAACCGCAAGGGAATTTGGTTTTTTACCGCCGAACCAGGGTTCAATGAAGGAAATATTGTAGCTCTGGTAATATTTCCCGTTGGTCTGTGCCCTTATGCTTAGGGTTTGCCCATCGCCCGAGGGAATAGGCCTCCAGGCCTTGGGATTAAGCATCTCACGGGCAGAAAAATTACTGAATCTCAAACCGATGGTCCCGACCAGCATTCCGGCCCCCCAGCCTCCCGAGATTTCAAGCTGGTCGTTGGCGCGCTCCACCAGTTTATATTCGATGTCGACGGTTCCGTCAACGGGATTGGGGATCGGTACCGGTTCGATCTTTTCCGGGTCGAAATGGCCGAGCTGGGCGAGCTCACGGACGGTCCGGATGATGTCCGATTTGCTGAATAGTTCCCCGGGTTTGGTACGGATCTCACGACGGATTACATGTTCGTTGGTCTTGGTATTCCCCGATATGATGATGTTGTTAATCGTGGCCTGCTTCCCTTCGTATATCCTCATTTCAAAATCGATGGAATCGTTCTCCACGTTGACCTCCACCGGATCCACCTGGAAGAACAGGTAGCCGTTGTCGAGATAAAGGGAGCTGACGGCATCCTCGTCTACTTCCAGTCGCTTGCTCAGGAGGCTCTGGTCGAAGACGTCCCCTTTCTCAATCCCCAGAACCGCCGAGAGAAGGGAAGACGGATAAATGGTATTTCCTACCCAGCGTATATTCCTGAAGTAATACTTGCTGCCTTCCTGAAGAAAGATCCTAAGCAGGAGCCTGTTCTCCTCCTGAAGAAATATCAGGGAATCTCCAAGGATCTTTGCATCCCGGTATCCGTTTTCATTGTAAAAATCGATCAGCTTTTGCTTGTCCTCCTTATATTCGCTGCGAATGAACTTGGATGCCTTGAAGATGTTTATATTGACCTTCTTCGTATTCTTAAAAATCCTTCTCAGTTTTTTGTCGTCATAAACCTGGTTCCCCTCGAAAATGACATCCTCGATCTTGATGCGGTGGTTCTTCCGCACGTCAATCAGGAGCCTGACGCTGTTGGCCCTCAGGGTATCCTCCACCTGCGTGATCTCGACCTCGGTGTTGAAAAATCCCTTCCCGATAAAATGATCCTTGATCAGCCGCTCCGTATTGTTGATCAGGTCCCTGGTCACCTGGCTGCCGGTACGTACGTTCAACTTCTCCATCAGGTCCTGGGTCTCGCCTTTCTTCAGGCCGTTCACCACGAGCCTGGAAAGACGCGGCTGTTCCTTCAGGTAAATGTCGAGGTAGATTTTACCGTCTTCGATCTTGGAGGCCGAGATTTTAACATCCGCGAACAGCCCCTGGTCCCAGAACTTATCCACGGCCTTGGTGATTTCATCCCCCGGTACGGTTATTCGTTTCCCGACTTTCAGTCCGGAGATGGAAATAAGCACCTGGGGCTGGAGAAACTCAACTCCCGTAACCGTGATATCGGCGATTTCATATTCCCTCGGGTTGGAATAGTCGACGACGGGCAAGCGGTCATAGTCCAGATCCTGTGAGCATAATAGGCCCGCGCCTTCCAGTAGTATGAGGATTATAAGCAGATATTTCCGAAACATCCGGCCTGGCCTCCCGTCTTAGGATACTACTTGTTCGCTGATTTTGCCGAATCTTCGTTCCCTCTTCTGGTAATTGCAGATCGCAGCATAGAGGTCCTCCTTCCTGAAGTCCGGCCAGAGCCTCTGGGTAAAGTACAATTCGGCATAGGCAATTTGCCACAGCATGAAATTGCTGATACGATACTCCCCGCTGGTGCGTATCAGGAGGTCCGGATCCGGTATGTCACGGGTTTGCAGATAGTCCGTAAAATGATCGTAGGTGAGTTCCCTCGAGGTCAGTTCCCCGAGCTCGATCTTCCGGGCGACGGCCTTGACCGCATCCAGGATTTCCCACCTTGCGCTGTAGCTCAGGGCCAGGACAAGTTTCATGCCCGTGTTCCCCGAGGTGGCTTCAATCGTTTTCCTTAGATGTGTGACCACCCGGACGGGAAGGCTGTCTATGTCACCGATGGTTAAAAGGCGGATGTTGTTATCCATCAGGGTTTTTGTTTCGGTGTCCAGGGTGGTTACCAGCAGGGTCATCAGGGCATCGATCTCGGTTCTCGGCCGGTTCCAGTTTTCGGTCGAAAAGGCATAGAGGGTAAGGTAGGATATTCCGAGTTCGGCGGCAGCTTCCACCGTTTCACGCACCGCCTTCACGGCATTCTTATGTCCGTATATCCGCTCGTTCCCTTTCTTCTTCGCCCATCTGCCGTTCCCGTCCATGATGATGGCGATGTGTTCGGGCAGTTTGTTTCTGTCTATCTGTTCCTTGTAGGTTCCCATATCTTCAATCCCTGACTATTCATAGGCTGGGCAATCCAGTCCCCAATCAAATATTTTATAGGTGACAAATACTCCAACTATGGAATACCAGTCTTTATTGTGAAAAAATACATTATTTTCATAACCAATGTTTCGCACCTGGTCCAGTTCATCGCTGAATGACTTGTGAAAGGACCATTCGGCACCGGCGCTCATGCGCCTGGTGACGTTGTATTTGAATCCCCCGCCGAAGGAAAGGCTCAGCGTGTACCCACCCCCGAGGATCAGGGTATAGCCCAGTCCCCCGGACACATAAGGCGTATACCGTTCCTTCCTGACCTTGGTCGCTTCGTAAGGCACGAAATTGAACTCGGTTGTTATCCCGACGTCGATCAGGCCGTTGTTGAACGCTTCGGCGGTTGTATTGGGGAAAGGCTGGTTAAAGTCCGCCGGATCCCCCCTTACCCCTGCATAGATTGCACTGAACCGCAGGGAATTCCGTTGATTGAAGTTATACCGGAACAGAAAGCCTCCGGCCGGAGAGGGGGAATAAAAATGCCGGGTATGATTGATGTCCCCGAGATAATAGGATACACCGGCGATGATCCCGATGTCCGATTTCTTTTGCCCGGAGGTTGTCTGAAGGGGTAAAAAGACCGGGACGGCGAACATAAGGATTCCGGCAGGCACCCTACAGGAATGAACTGGCCTTCCGTGAGAAAAGGACGGGTGCCCCATTCCTCGATGTCCTGATTCTGTAGATCCCGTGCACATGTCCGAAATAATAGAGGTCGTTCGCCTTGGAATAGGGCGAGGTATAGCCGTCCAGGTAATCCGTCGTGGTCCACCGGACGCCAAACTCAGCCCCGAGCGACCATTTATCATTGATCACGTATTTAAATCCCACTCCCGCAGGAAAAACGATCCCCACCCTGGAATGGTCCGGATCGTAGTTCGGGGAAAGCTCCATCGCCTCGTTCACCTTGGGATTGAAAAATGTCCCCCCGATTCCAGCATACAAATATAAGTTGATTTGGGAATAATTGTTCATCATTCCCCGTTTATTGAACATGGCACTCGACCGCTTCCGCTGTTCTTCCGATATGATGGAGTACTCCGCCTGGAAGCTGGGCTCAAACAAGTGGGAGTAAAACTTGAATCCCCGGTCGTTGTTCTTGCTCCCTTCGTCGTCCCCGGCAATGAAGCCGTAGGCCAGGTCCATTTTTACGGCGATGTTCGGGCGGATCTTGTACCTCGCTCCAAGGTAAAACGTCGGCCGGGTGCTTTTTATTGAGATGTCCTTGATGCCAAACCAGTTCTCCTTATCTGCCGAGCCTCCGATATCTCCGAAATAATTGCAGAAGCCCACGCCAAACAGGGCCTCGTAACGCCTCAGTTTCCATTTCTGCGCGTTGCTGGTATGGGAAATGCATAACAGGACCGGGACTATATAGGTTAGAATTCGCCTTGCCATCCATCCGCTTTAACTATAGCAAATGTAAAAAATTAATTCCGTTTATCAACCCCCCACATCAATTTGTTACGCAGGGTATTGTAGAAGGTGGCGCCCTTGATGCGGAGGGTCTTGACGGTGAATCCGGCCCTTCTGAGCAGAAGTTTCACACTTCCTTCCATGACCTCGGTCCGGGAGTCCAGGGTCACCAGATAGGAATCTTCCCGGCTTTCGACCTCGATCCGGATGGTGTTCTCGTCGGGCAGGACCAGGGGGCGTATGGGGAGGTTGTGGGGAGACATGGGGGAGATGATGAAATTCCTGGAATCAGGGGTCAGGATGGGCCCTCCCACGCTCATGGAATATGCCGTTGAACCGGTCGGTGTGGAAATGATCAGCCCGTCCGCCCAGTAGGAATTCAGGTACACATCGTCCAGGTAAGTATGGATGGTGATCATGGATGCGTGCCGTTTCTGAACGCTTACCTCGTTCAGCGCACAGCAGAACCCGTCCAGTTTGGCCCCCTGGAGCTCGAGCTGCACCAGGGAGCGGTTTTCAATCGTATATTCTTCCCTGAATATGGCGGAAAGGGAGGTTTCGATCTGGTCAGACGATACATCCGCCAGGAATCCAAGCCTGCCGGTATTAATCCCTACGATCGGTATGCCGTAATCCTGCACGATGGACACCGCTTCCAGGAAGGTCCCGTCCCCCCCGAGGCTGAGCATGATGTCGGCATTTCCGGTGATGTCTTCGTGGGTATTGAAGAGTTCACCCGTCTGCTCCGTCAGGATGCTTTTCGACACGAGGAAATCCCTGAAGGGCTGATAGATGATCACCTCCTTGCCCTGCTTCCCGAGATAACTGAAAAGATTCGATATGTCCTTTTCGGAGCCCATGCTGACGGGCCGGCCGTAAATCGCTACCTTCACTCGTATGGGTTTTATGTTTGGCAGGAAACCACCATTAAATGCTCAGATATTTCATAAATGCATCGAAACGGTTGCTCAACAGGCCCTCCATTTCATCGCTTTCCATGTAGGATGCCTTTACCGTATAGTCGTATCGGTTGAAGGTCTGGACGATGGAGGTGATATCCGTCGCATTGACCTTCAGGGTAATGTTCATTTTCGTTGAATCCTCGGGTGAGGAAACATAAAGGCTGAGGATCCTCGCATCGTTGCTTTCGACGATCTGGCTTATTTCCGTAAGGGAATAATCGTTCACATTCAACTCCAGTTCCAGTATCCCTCCCGGCTGCTTCAGGGCGGAGAGGTTGGCAAAATTATGGAGCAGGTCGTTCAGGGTTATCAATCCCAGGTAATGCTTGTTCTCATCGAGAACCGGGACGACCGTCAGTTCCAGCCTGGATACGATCTCAATGACTTCGTAAATGTGCTGGTACATCATGACGTAGGGACTGAACAGCGACAGTTTGTGATTCCCGATCGGTTCGTCGGCCATATTCAGGTCATAGATGTCCTTGTCGGATATAAGTCCCAGGAACTCCAGGTTATTGACGATGGGAAGGTGTGAGATCCTGAATATATCCATCCAGGACAGCGCCTGAAGTCCCGTGTCGGAAGTTTTCAGTGCCGGCACCACATCGGATAACAGATCTTTTGCGAGCACGGGTTTTTCTTCTCTGGTAAATACTTGTAATTTTACATTAAATCAATCCTTTCCAGAACCCTGAAAAGATGACCAGATTAAGTGTAAATATAAATAAAATTGCCACATTGAGGAATGCCCGCGGGGGAAATATCCCGGATGTCCGGAAGGCCGCCATCGACTGCCAGCGTTTCGGTGCCGAAGGAATTACGGTACACCCCCGGCCCGATGAACGGCATATCCGTTACCAGGACGTACGTGAGATCAAGCCGGTCATTCAGACCGAATTCAACATCGAAGGCTACCCCTCGCGCAATTTCCTCGACCTGGTGACCTCCGTAAAGCCGGACCAGGTAACACTGGTGCCCGATCCACCCGATGCGATAACCTCATCGGAGGGATGGAACACCATCCGTCACAAGTCCTTCTTAAAGGACGTGATCTCCGAATTGAAAGAACAGGGTGTCCGGATTTCCATCTTCATCGACACAAACCCGGCCTTCATAGAAAACGCAACCGAAACGGGATGCGACCGGGTCGAATTGTATACCGAACCCTATGCACGGAATTATCCGGCGGACCCGGCCGCTGCGGTGGCTGCCTTCACAGAGGCGGGTGCCCGGGCCCTGGAATTGGGACTGGGACTGAATGCCGGGCATGACCTGAACCTGGAGAACCTGAAGTATTTCAATCAAAAGGTAAAAGGCCTGCTTGAGGTTTCCATCGGCCATGCCCTGATCTCCGATGCCCTGTATTACGGCCTTGAAAACACCATACAGATGTACCGCAGGCAACTCCAGGAATAAATCCGCTGCCGGATCTCTCCTGACCTTGCAGAACCTGCCGTTTGCACCATGAAGCTGTTCTACCGAAAAATGGGTGCGGGTCCCCCGCTGATCATCGTCCACGGACTTTACGGTTCCTCCGATAACTGGCAGACGGTGGGCAAGGCGCTGTCCGGTTCCTACACGGTCTATCTGGTCGACCAGCGGAACCACGGCCGCTCGCCCCATGATGAAAGGCACGACTATCCCTCGATGCGCGATGACCTGATCGAGCTCATGGACCGGCTGGAAATACCGAAGGCCGTCCTGGTGGGTCATTCCATGGGAGGCAAAACCGTCATGTACCTGGCCGAATCCAACCCGGAACGGATCGAGGCCCTGGTCGTCATCGACATCGCCCCCACGCCCTACGATCCGGGGGAACACTCCGCCCAGGCCCGTACACACAGCATGATCATGGAGGCTATGGGTGCAGTCGACTTCACCCGGATGGCAAGCCGTGAGGATGTGGACCGGCAACTGTCCGCCAGCATATCCTCTCCAAGGGTCCGGGCTTTCCTTCTGAAAAACCTTGTACGGACCTCAAAGGGTGAGTACCGGTGGAGACTGAACCTGCCGGTGCTGCACAGGAGCCTGCCGGAGATTCTCGGGGGACTCGATGCCTCCAAATACAGCGGCGGGGAAGAGATTGCCGGTTTTCCGGTCCTCTTTATCCGCGGCGGGGACTCGGATTATATCAGCGACGACGACATCCTGGTGATCCGGCAGATTTTTCCAACGGTACGGGTGACAACCATCCCGGATTCCGGTCACTGGCTGCACGTGGAGCAACCCTCCCTCCTGGTCAAGACGATCCGGTATTTCCTATGACCTCGACGTTTTCCTCCGGTATGAGCTTTTCTCCACGCAGTTTCAGCAGTACCTGTGCAACGGCCAGGACATCCTTTTCGCAATAACGGGCAATCCGATCCAGATTACGCTCCCCGTAATAGACTTCGGCCACCTGGCTTCCGTCCAGGTCATCCTTGGGATTCGAGATGCCGAGTGCTTCGGCAAGCAGGGCGAGGGATGTGTAATTCCGGTATTCGCCAAATTTCCATAATTCAAGGGTATCCAGGAAGTTCAGCTCCCATGGCTTTTTCCCGGCAACACGGAGTGCCTCCGGGAGGGGTAATCCCCTGATGACGAACCTCCTCGCCAGGAATGGAAAATCAAATTCCTTCCCGTTATGGGCACAGAGGAGCAGGTCTTTCCCCCTGCGGAACGAACCGGCGAGTTCCCCGAATTCCCGGAGGATCCTGGTTTCGTCGTCACCGTAAAAAGACTTGATCCGGAAACGCCTGGGTTCGGCCAGGCTTGAAAAGACCCCTGCGGAAATGCAAACGATCTTGCCAAATTCGGCAAAGAGACCGGCACGCGGCCAGAGGTCAGGGGCCTCCTCGCCTTCCTTTCTGAGGTAGGATGTGCGTGCTTCCCAGAGCTTCTGCTGCCGTTCGTTCAGTTCCCCGTAGGAGGCAACCGAAGGAACCGTTTCGATATCCAGGAAAAGGACGTTCTCGAGTTTCAGGTCATCCATCATGGTTTTCCCGCGTTAAGCTTGTTAAGAATGGTCGTGGCCAGGATGTCAATGGCAACCGTATTGTTGCCTCCCTGGGGTACGATGATATCCGCATATCGTTTGGTCGGTTCGATGAACTGGAGATGCATGGGCTTAACGGTCTTTTCATACCGTTCCAGGACCTTGTCCACAGACCTTCCCCGCTCCTTCAGGTCACGGTCTATGATCCTGCCCAGGCGGTCGTCGGCATCTGCATCAACGAAAACCTTGATGTCAATGAGCTCCCTCAGGCCGGAATGGCTGAAGATAAGGATCCCTTCCAGGAGGATGACCTCCCTGGGAGGCAGCTCAATGGTCTCCTCCGACCGGGTACAGGTTATATAGGTGTAGACAGGCCGTTGTATGGTTTCTCCTGCTTTCAGCCGCAGCAGATGATCAATGAGAAGGGGGAACTCAAGGGAATCGGGATGGTCAAAATTGATTTCCTGCCTGGCTTCCAGGTCAAGCTGGCTGTTGTCCTTGTAATAAGCGTCCTGGGGCAGTATGGCCACACCGTCCTCGGGCAGCTTTTCCAGAATCCGGTTGACCACCGTGGTTTTCCCGGATCCCGAACCGCCGGCAATACCAACTACGAGCATGATCTCATCGTGTAAAATTGCTAACTTAGGAGCAAAATACAAATTAAAACAACGATTCGGAAATGATGTTTCCTTATGGGGAACCCGCTTTACCCGCTTAAATTCAAGCCCATCCTTAAAGATGTCATCTGGGGGGGCACACGGCTGCGCGATAAGCTCGGCAAGCCTTGCCGGACGGATACATGCGGTGAGAGCTGGGAGATCTCGGCTGTACAGGACAGGATATCGGTGGTTGCCAACGGATTCCTCATCGGGAACAACCTCCAGGAGATCATAGAGATCTATATGGGAGAACTGGTGGGTGACCACATCTACGATCGGTTCGGCATTGAATTCCCCCTGCTGATCAAGTTCATAGATGCCAACGACCTGCTCTCCATCCAGGTTCATCCCGATGACCGGCTTGCCAGGGAAAGGCACAACGCCTACGGGAAAAACGAAATGTGGTACATCATCGATGCGGATGAGGGTGCCGAACTGATTTCCGGGTTCAGGCATCCCATCGACAGGAAAACCTACCTTGAGCACTTCGGCAGAAAAACGCTTACGGACATCCTGAACTACGAGAAAGTGAAAGCCGGCGATGTCTTATACATGCCGGCCGGAAGGGTGCATGCCATCGGATCCGGGATATTGCTGGCTGAAATCCAGCAGACTTCGGACATTACTTACAGGATTTACGACTGGGACCGGACGGACAAATCCGGCAAGGGCCGTGAACTCCATACCGATCTGGCGGTGGACGCCATCGTATACGATGACCCGGAACGCTACAGGATGCCGAACAAGTGCCCGAACAACAGCCGGGTTACCGTGGTGGATTCACCCTGGTTCACCACCGGGATCATCCAGTTTGACCAGCCGGTGGAGAAAGATTTCAATTTCATAGACTCCTTTGTGGTCTACATGTGCGTCGAGGGAAAGGCGGAGATCGATTACGGCAGTTCCTCCGTGGCTACCATTGAAAGGGGGGAGACGGTGCTGGTGCCCGCCTCGCTTAAAAACATCCATCTTATGCCGTCCGGTTCCACCAGGCTCCTGGAAATATTTATTAAATGAGACCGCATGGAGCCCCTGACTGTTAAAAAGGTTGCTTTTATCAAGAGCAGCAGCAGGGTGCAGGACGGTCCCCCCGGATCGTACCCGGAATATGCTTTCACCGGAAGGTCGAACGTGGGCAAATCCTCCCTCATTAACATGCTTTGTAATCGGACCAGACTGGCAAGGATTTCCGTCAGGCCGGGAAAAACCCAGCTCATCAATCACTTCCTGATAAACGATGCCTGGTACCTGGTGGACCTTCCGGGCTATGGCTATGCCAAAATGCCCGAAAACCAGAGGCAGAAAATGATCCGTATGATCCGCCGGTACATCCTGGAGAGCAGACGACTGGTATGCCTCTTCCTGCTGATCGATATACGCCTTGACATGCAGAGGGCCGACCGGGAGTTCCTCCGGTTCCTCGGCAGGCACCGGGTTCCCTTTGCCATCGTCTTTACCAAGGCGGACAAGCTTCCCAAAAGCAGGCTGGAACGGAACCTGGAAAAGTACAGGGAAACCCTGCTCCAGACATGGGATCCTCTGCCGGACCTATTCCTGACTTCGGCTGCGACAAACCGTGGACGGGAGGAGATCCTGGAATTCATCCGAGGAACCATGGAAGAAGAATGATTTTTTTTAAACGGGCCGGACAAGTTTTTTTAACTTTGAGCCAGCAAATAAATTATTAACCTTTCCTTAAAATCCATCCATACGATCATGATGAGACCCAATTCACCCATTAAGTTTTTCGCCGGCACCGAATCAACCTACCTGGCTGAAAAAATTGCAAAATCATTTGGAAGTGAGTTAGGAAAGACCAATGTGCTGAGGTTCAGCGACGGAGAATTCCAGCCGCATTACGAGGAATCGGTAAGGGGTTGCACGGTCTTCATTATCCAGTCCACCTTCCCGCCCGCGGACAACCTTATGGAGTTGCTGCTGCTGATCGATGCAGCAAAACGGGCGTCCGCTTATAAGATCGTTGCCGTCATACCCTACTTCGGGTTTGCCCGACAGGACCGGAAGGATAAACCCAGGGCCGCCATCGGCGCCAAGCTCGTTGCCAACCTGCTGTCAGCAGCAGGCGTCGACAGGGTTATGACGATGGACCTGCATGCGGACCAGCTCCAGGGCTTTTTTGATGTCCCGGTCGACCATCTATACGCCTCTTCGCTTTTCGTACCCTACCTCAAAAGGCTGGAGCTGGAAAACCTGACCATAGCGGCTCCCGACATGGGGGGTACCAAAAGGGCCAACGCTTATTCCCGTTTCATGAACACCGACATGGTCATCGGGTACAAGTTGAGAAAAAAGGCCAACGTGGTCGAGGATATTCGCGTCATCGGGGAACTCGAAAACAAGGATGTGGTCATCGTGGATGACATGATCGATACCGCGGGGACCATCTGCCTTGCTGCGGACATGATGCTCCGGGAAGGTGCCAACTCGGTCCGGGTCTGCGCCACCCATCCGGTTCTCTCGGGTGATTCGGTCGAACGAATTGACAAATCCAGCATTAAGGAGATCATCGTTACCGACACCATTCCCATCCGGAAGAAAAATCCTAAAATAAAAGTCATCTCCGTAGCCGAGCTGTTCGCTGATGTGATCAATAAAGTTTACAATTATGAATCCATCAGTTCAAATTTTATCCAATAAATATTATATTTGCGGCTCATTTTTGAGGGGTTAAAATCATAACAATGGTGTGATGGGGAATCAGCGCCCTCTGGTTCTGAGTAACACCGCAATATTGTTGCAATGAAAACATATGAAATCCAGGCTTCCGTGCGCAAGGAAACCGGCAGGAAAGAATCCAGGAATCTCAGAAAGCAGGAGCTCGTGCCCTGTGTTCTTTATGGCGGAGAAAAAAACGTAAACTTCGCCGTGACCGAGAATCAGTTCAAACACCTGATCTATACGCCCGAGACATATCTCGTAAAACTGGATATCGACGGTAAAAAATACGATGCGGTAATGAAAGAGATCCAGTTTCATCCGGTTAGCGATCATATCCTGCATGTAGATTTCGAGGAGGTTTCCGCGGGTAAGAAGATCACCCTGAACCTTCCCGTACATCTCACCGGTAATTCGGTCGGGCTCCTCGAAGGAGGGAAACTGAGGCAGCGCAGGCGTTCCCTGAAAGTCAAAGGCCTGGTGGAACACATGCCGGATCACCTGGAAATCGATATGACCGACCTGGAGATCGGAGACAGCCTGAAGGTGGGCGACCTGGAATACGAAAACCTCGAGGTGCTTGATCCACCCAGGGCAATGGTGGTCGGCGTGGTTTCCTCGAGGCTGGTGGCCAAAGGCCTTCGCGAGGCTGTTGTCGAAGAGGAAGAAGCGGTCGAGGAAGTTCCCGAAGAGGGTGCCGAAGAAGCTGCTGCCGAGGAAGGAGCCGAATCGGAAGAAGAACAAACCGGGGAAGAATCCAAATAATTCACCCTGGAACCTTCCCTTAAAAACCAGGGATTCAAGTGAAATATCTTATTGCCGGACTCGGCAATATCGGCGAGGAATACGCCGGAACACGGCATAACATCGGTTTCATGGTCCTGGATGCCCTGGCCGCAGACAGCGGGCTTGCCTTCAAATCCCGGCGGCTCGCAGACTTTTGCAGTCTGGCATACAAGGGACGGAATTTTATCCTCATCAAACCCACCACCTACGTCAACCTCAGCGGCCGGGCAGTCCACTACTGGCTTAAAAAGGAAAAAATACCGCTGGAACGGCTGCTTGTGGTCGTCGACGACATTGCCCTTCCCTTCGGCCGCCTGCGGCTTCGGGCGGCGGGCGGAAGCGGGGGACACAACGGACTCGATCACATCAGCCAGATCCTGGGCACTCAGGCATATGCCAGGCTCAGGTTCGGCATCGGGGATGCGTTCCGCAGGGGACTGCAGGTAAGCCATGTGCTCGGCGAGTGGAGCGAAGAGGAAAGAGCCGCACTGGAAGAACGCATGAAAACGGCGTCGGAGATCATCCTGAGTTTCGGTACCGTGGGACTCGAACAGACCATGAACCGGTACAACAACAAGTAGCCCTGAGCACCCTGAATCCCTTTATCCATAGGGCCTGTTAAAGATTTGTTAAAGCACCCGGGGCAGGCGTTATTACCTGTATCTTTGTCTCGCTGACAAGACGGTATGCAACGCTCACAAATCATCCTGATCATTTTCTTTGCCTCGGTCTCCCTGGTCGGCCTGACCATCACCCAGTCCTTCTGGGTCTGGAATGCCGTCAAACTTGGCGAAAAACAGCACGATCACCGGATCGACGTCGCCCTTGAGGAAGTCATTGATGAACTGGTTGACGCCAACGACCAGAATATAGTCTTCTCGGAAAGACCGTTGCGAAAGTCCAACCGCGAAGAGCCCACCTTCTTCAGCGTTATCGATACGGTCCTGCTCGCCGACCTGCTCAGCAAGTACATCGATTACCACAAGCTGGACTCGGACTACGAATACGCCATCGTCAAAACTTCCAATGATTCGATCATATTCGCTTCCACCCCCCACATCACGAAGCAGATGAAGAAAAAGGCGCATAAAGCCTGCCTCTCCTGCCTGTGGAAAGAGGAATACTTCCACCTGGAGGTATTCTTTCCCTCCCAGCGCAAGGAGGTTCTGGTAGAAATGTCCGTATGGCTCGTTCTAAGCGGTATTTTCATCCTTATTGTCATCATGACCTTCCTGTATATCATCAATACCATCATCCGCCAGAAAAAACTGTCGGAGATCAAAAACGATTTCATCAACAATATGACCCATGAGTTCAAAACGCCCATATCTACCATCTCGCTTGCGGCAGAGGTGCTGCTTAATTCAGAATCCGATACCCCGTCCGCAGAGCGGATAAAAAAGTATTCCAGAGTCATCTACGATGAAAATTCCCGGATGCGCGCACAGGTTGAAAGGGTGCTCCAGGTTGCACGCCTGGACCGGGAAGAGTTCAGCCTTACCAAATCCGAGTTCGACCTCCACGGACTCGTGAAGACCACCGTAGAGAATCTTTGTTTCGAGAAGTGCGGGGAAAACACCATCGTGAACTACCACCTCGATGCAGTGCATTCCAGGCTTCATGCCGATGAGCTGCACATCAAGAACATTGTCGTTAACCTGGTCGATAACGCCATCAAGTATTCCAACAACGGAACCCGGATCAATATCTATACGAAAAACCGGAACAAAGGCATTACCCTCAGCATCGAGGACAACGGCATCGGGATGTCGCAGGAGGTCACCCGTCATATCTTCGACAAATTCTACCGCGTGCCTACGGGCAACATACACAACGTGAAGGGGTTCGGACTGGGACTCTACTATGTAAAGAACATGGTGGATGCACACGGGGGAAGCATCGAGGTGAGGAGTGAACCGAACAAGGGAAGCCGTTTCGACGTCTATCTCCCCCTTGATACACCCATATAATTTCTGTAAATTAGCTGGTCAGCTAATAGCATCATGATAAAGAAATCCAAGGCAAACATCCTCCTGGTGGAGGATGATAAAAATCTTGCTTTTGTGCTCACCGATTACCTGACCATGTCGGGTTACAACGTGCAGCACGCAGAAGACGGTATTGCAGGATTGGAACTTTTCAAGAACGGGAAATTCGACATATGCATAATCGATGTGATGATGCCCATGAAGGATGGTTTCACACTGGCCGAGGAGATCCGGGTCATGAATGAATTCGTGCCCATCATATTTCTGACCGCCAAAACCATGAAGGAGGACAAGATACGGGGATTCAAATCCGGGGGGGACGATTACATCACCAAACCCTTCAGCACGGAAGAACTCAGCCTGAGGATCGAGGCCATCCTCCGGAGGACACGGTATTCCCTCCTGGAAGGTGAGAAGGAAACCATTTACACGCTGGGAAAGTACAGCTTCGATTACTCAAACCAGATATTGTCAGGGCCCGCCGGGGAAAAGCGTCTGACCAAGAAGGAAGCGGAAGTGCTCCGGCTGCTGTGCATCAACATGAATAAGATCCTGCGCCGGGAGATCGCACTGAAGATGATCTGGGGAGAGGACGATTATTTCATGGGCCGGAGCATGGATGTCTACATCACGAAACTGCGCAAGTTCCTCTCCGATGACCCGAACGTCAGCATAACCAACATCCACCGGACTGGTTTTATGCTGGAGGTAAAGGAATAGGATGCACATGGAAACCGCATCTGGGGTCCGGGTTGATAAATGGCTCTGGGCCGTCCGTATATACAAAACCAGGAGCCAGGCCACCGAGGCCTGCAGGAAAGGCAGGGTTAGCATCGACGGCCAGCCCGTGAAACCCTCCAGGATTCTCAAGGAAAACGATGTGATACGGGTCAGGATATCCCCGGTAACATATACATACAGGGTGCTTGGCCTGCTCGGGAAAAGGATGTCTGCAAAAGCCGTCCGGGATTACATGGAAAACATGACCCCGCAGGAGGAAACGGATAAACTGAAGGTCAGGGACGGTTTTTTCATCGTGCGGAACAGGGGCGCGGGGAGACCGACCAAGAAGGAAAGACGAATCATCGACAAACTCAGGGGGGAATAAACCGGAATATTCCTATGATCATTGCACAGGAAAAACGAAAATCCAACATCGCCGAGTTCATCCTGTATATGTGGCAGGTTGAGGACCTGATCCGTGCCGCAAAATTTGACCTCGGCAGGGTCGATGAAATCGTGATCAGCAAGTTCGAACTGCCCCGGGAAACACTGGACCAGATCCGCACCTGGTACTCCAACCTGATTACCCTTATGGCAGAGGAAAAAATTGTGAGCCGGGGACATATGTCCTTCCTGAACAACCTGGTACGCGAACTGAACGACCTGCACCTGCGGCTGCTCCGTTCGGCGGAGGAAACCAAATACCAGGATCTTTACCGGGCAGCCCGCCCGAACATAAAATCCTTCTTGGAAAAAAGCACGGAAACCTTTTCTTCCGAAATCGAAGCCTGCCTGACCGGGCTTTACGGCTATCTGATGCTGCGCCTTCAACAAACCGAGGTTTCGGGCGAGACCAGTGATGCCATGACCAGTTTCAGCAACCTTCTGGCCGGCCTGTCCACCCGCTTCCATGAAATCGAGAACGGCTCCAAGGAGCTGCCCTGAACGGGAATCAGAACGGTTTCAGGAAACGGTCTTCCATTCCCGGATCCGGCATGAAACACCGATCCCGCATGCCGAAAATCCTGTACCGGTTCCGGGCAAACAGGTCATAAACCGCATCCCGGAAAGGGCGGGGCAGGATGATGCCCGCATACAGGAGCGGCCAGAATCCCTTGAGCCCGGCTGCAATCCGGAGTGCGGCACCGGATTTTTTATAAATCCTCTCACGGCTGATCAGGACGATGGAGTGCCTGGCCAGTTCCCCGATGCCGTGATCCCGGACCAGTTCTTTCCCGGATGGCGACTGGGAGGCTGCAAAGAGGAAATTCCCCCGGGGGTCCCTGTGCAGAATGAACCCGACGGCTGCCGAACAAAAATTGCAGTACCCGTCAAACAGAACGATGGACTCTTCTTTCCGCGATGGACGCATGGGTCTTTTTTTACCCGCTCAGGCAGGCACCAGGCAGGTTACGATCTCCCCGATGTAGAACTTGTGAAAATCCTTCCCCGGGTAATGCCTGCCTACCAGTCCCCCGACGATGAAAGATTCTTCCTTCAGACGGTCGGCATACAGCTTCCTGCATTCCAGCACAAGCCTGCACTGTTCGTAAAACACGTTTCCCAGGCGAGTGGTCAGGGGCTTCAGACCGGTTTCCTTCACCTTGTCGGCATCCCGCCCGGAATAAGATCCGCAGAACTGGAGAATGTCACGGTTCCCAGGTTCCAGAAAGCTCAGGGTATAGTATGGGGATGCTTCAGCAAATTCAAAGGTGTAGCGCTGGGGCCGAATATAACAGATGGCAACGGGGAGGTTCCAGAGGACCCCCGCGGTTCCCCATGAAGCGGTCATGGTGTTGAACCGTTCGGGATTTCCTGCCGTGACCAGCATCCATTCCCCGCCGATCAGTTCGAACAGGTTGTCCGGCAATTCCCCGGGACGGGCCTCAATGAATTCCCTGGGCATGATCTTCATTTTCATGCAATATAACCATTCCAGGGTGATCCAACTTCTTCCTTATTCGGGATTTTTTTCTACCTTGGATCCGTAATCCGGTTCATACCGTTTGCCCAGGCAACCTCCACAATGCTGATCATCAAGCAACTCTAATACACCCCAATTCGACGAAATGGCAAAGAAGGCTATCGACAGGTTTACCATACGATATACATCCTTCAAATGGTATGTGACGATGACACACCGCCTGTTCTACCGGAAAATGCAGGTCAAATTCCTGAGAAACATCCCGAGGGACCGGCCCGTGCTGCTTGCCCCGAACCATCAGAACGCCCTGATGGATGCCATGGGTCCCCTGCTTACCAGCAGGCGGGACCCGGTCTTTCTTACCCGGGCAGACGTCTTCAACAACCGTTTTTTAGCGGGGGTCTTCCGGATCTTCAAGATGCTCCCCGTATACCGGATGAGGGACGGGGCGGCTGAGCTTGCCAAGAACGAAGCCATCTTCCAGGAATCCATAGGAGCCCTGGAACGAAAAAGATCCCCTGTCTGCATCATGCCGGAAGGGAATCATGGCGATAAGCGAAGGCTTCGCACCCTGGTCAAGGGTATCTTCCGGGTTGCTTTCCAGGCCCAGGAAAGCTATGAGGAGTCGCCGGGTGTCGTAATCGTCCCGGTCGGCATTGATTATTCAAACTATTCCGCCTTCCGGGGACATATGTTCATCCAGTACGGAAAACCCATCGAGGTCTGCGAGTATTATGCCGAATACAGGGAAACCCAGCCCCGGGCCATGAACAGCCTCCGCGAGCGCCTGTCCGCTGAATTATGCAAATACATCATCGACATCCGGTCGGAAGAATATTACGACATCTATATGCTGATGCGAAATTGTTATAACAAACGGATGCGCGAACGGATGGGAATGCAAAAAAAAGACCTCTACCACAGGCTGCTGGCGGACCAGCATATGATCCGGGAACTGTCCTGTGTCGAAAAGGAACACCCGGAAGATATCGAATCCCTTGCGGAGATGGGCAGGGAGTACGCCGAAGGCGTCCAGGAGTTACGGATGAGGGACTGGGTGTTCAGCAGAAAAAGGTATCCGATACCGCTCCTGATGCTGGCCGGTGTGGGCATGATCCTTCTGCTGCCCGTCTTCCTTTACGGTGCCCTTACGAATTACATCCTCTACCGGCTGATTGAAAAGTTCACAGCCAGCCGGATAAAAGACCCCCAGTTCCACAGTTCGATCAAATTTGTAATGGGTACCTTCCTTTTCCCCGTCTATTACCTCATCCTTTTCATACCGGTCTGGATTTTCACAGATCCGGGCTGGATCAAGTGGGCCTTCCTGGGCAGCCTCCCGGTATGCGGGCTGATTGCCCACACCTGGCTGATCTGGTTCAAGAAACTGGGTTCCCTCTGGAGGTACCAGTTCATGACCCTGGGCGGGAACGAGAAGCTGGAAAAGCTGAAAACCCTGCGGGTACGGATCATCGAGCGGATGGATTCAATGGTACCTGTAAGGCCCCCGGAACAGGCCTGAGTTAATTTAACCTAATTGGCAGTAATTCAACTGGTCAAATGCAATAGATTTCCTATCTTCGCAGAAATTACCGGGAAGGATGGGAAAAGGAGAACTCAAGGAAAAAATCATAAGCGGTATACAGCAGATTGGGATCGGTGTGGTCAACCTTCGGGAGGCCTGGAAATGGTACCGGGAGCATTTCGGTATGGACATCCGGATTTTTGAGGAGGATGCGGTGGCGGACCTTATGCTTCCCTATACTGGTGGAAAGCCACAGGCCAGGCATGCAGCGCTCGCCATAAACCTCCAGGGAGGGGGAGGCTTTGAAATATGGCAGTACACCAAGCGAACGCCCGTACCACCCCTGCATAAGATCTACCTTGGAGACCTGGGTATCAATGCTGCGAAGATCAAATCGGGCGACGTACGAAGGAGCTATGAGTTCTTCAAGGATAAGGACCTCAGTATCTACGGCTTAACCAAAGATCCGGCCGGAGAGGAACACTTTTTCATCAAGGATCCCTACGACAATCTGTTTCAGGTTGTAAGGGAGCATACCCTGTTCCGGAACGAAAATAAACTGACCGGGGCCACCTTCGGTGCCTGGATCGGGGTATCGGACGTGGACAGGGCACGGAAACTCTACGGCGGTATACTGGGCTATGACGTAGTGATCTACGACGAGGAAGGCAAATTTGATGACCTTTCCGCCCTGCCCGGCGGCAACCATTCGTTCCGAAGGGTACGGCTGAAGCACAGCAAAAGCGTCCGGGGAACCTTCAGCAGGCTTTTCGGACCCAGCCAGATCGAGCTGATCGAGGTCAAGGACCGTAAGCCCAACAAGATCTATGAAGGAAGGCAGTGGGGTGACCTTGGATTTATCCATCTGTGCTACGACATCAAGGGAATGGATGCCCTGAGGAGGGAATGCCAGGAGAAAGGCTTCCCCTTTACCGTTGACTCCACGCACAAGCACGACGAAACCTTTGATATGGGCGAGGCTGCCGGACATTTTTCCTATGTCGAGGATCCGGACGGAACCCTGATCGAATTCGTGGAAACCCACAAGTTACCCATAGTTAAAAGACTCGGGTGGTACATCAACCTCAAGAAAAAGAATCCGGAAAAACCCCTTGCAAACTGGATTCTGAAATCCCTGAAATACAACCGGATACGGGATAAAAAATAAACCCCTTCACGGGTACTCTGGAAAGATCCCTCACCTGCCCGGTACTACCGCGTATACATACTGTAAAGGACCGGCACCACCAGCAGGCTCATAAACGTCGATATGAACAGTCCCCCGATAATGGTCCATCCCATGGGTGCCCATAGCGTACCCCCCCGCAGCGTCAGCGGGAGCAGTCCCCCGATGGTCGTGAGGGTCGTCAGTACAATGGGCGTAAAACGGGTTTCCCCGGCCAGCTTTATCGCCGTCGCTTTCTGCATGCCTTCCCCGATCAGTTTATTGATGTAATCCACCAGGATGATGCTGTTATTGACCACGATCCCGCTGAGGCTGATCAGCCCGATCAGTGCCGTAAAGGAGAAGGTATAACCGGTGATGTAAAGGGCAAGGACCGATCCCAGCAGGGCAAGGGGCAGGGCTGAGAAGATGATGAAAGGCTGGGTGAAGGACCTGAACTGGAGGACCAGGACGGCGAAGATCGCAATGAGCGCAATGATGCCCGCCCGCATCATCCCCCCGAAACTCTCTTCCCGGCTTTCCAGCTCACCCGTGAATGTATATTGATAATCTGCCGGCAACGGGTATTCGCTGAACTTTTCGTTCAGCCGCTCCACGATCTCATCCAGTGAATGTCCTTTCCGCAGGTCTGCCGTTATGGTCCCGTTACGATCCATATCGAAATGGGTTATGATGCCCGGGGCCTCACCCAGCTCCAAACTTGCCAGTTGGGCCAGCGGAATGGATCTCCCCGACAGGCTGGTAACGTAAATCCGGTCGAAATCTTCGAGTTTCGGTCTATCCCGGAAGGGCATGCGCAGCACGATGTTATATTCCCTGCCTTCCTCGTCCCTGAAATCCGAGACCGTCATTCCGGTAATTGCGGTACGGATGGTCCGGTCGATCTCGAAGACGGGGACCCCCAGCATGCCGGCTTTCTCCCGGTTGATATGAACGTAGAAATCCGTGCTGTAACGGTCGAGGGAGTTTTCCACGTTCACCAGCCCTTCCTCCAGGCGGACCATGGATTCAAAATCACGGGATATTTGTTTCAGGAGTTCCATGTTGGCTCCCGTTATCTTGATGGTCAGGGGCGCTTCGATGGGTGCGCCCTGCTCGAACTCCTTGATGTAGATCTTTGCCCCGGTGAAATCTTTAAAAACCTCTCTCAGGGAGGCAATGAGTCCGTCAAACTCTTCCACCTCGTAGCGATCCAGTTGGACGTAGATTTCTGCAAAGTTCTTTTCAAAGCGCTTGGGAAATATATTGTAGTAAATCCTGGGATTCCCGTGTCCCACATTGCTCGCATAATGCTTAACCAGGGGGATGGTATCCAGCATGGATTCAATCTGCCGGGTCACGGCATCCGCCTTGCGCATGTTGGTGCCGTCGGGAGTATGGATCCGGATCATGAACTGCGGCTTTTCAGCCTTGGGGAAAAAACTCACGCCCACCACCCGGAACAGCGCAACTGACCCGAAAACCAGCAGCAGGGAGGCCAGGATGACGAACCGCTTCCTCCGGAGTGCGAAATCCAGGGTTCTGCGGTAGGGACCTTCGATCAGCGACCGGAGCAGGAATTTCAGGTTGTATTGCCGCCTGAGGGGTACGGCGGTGTGCTTCCTCAAAAAGACGCTGGCCAGGTAAGGTGTCAGCAACAGGGCAATGATGAGGGAAGCGAAAAGGGTGTAAATTACGGTCAGGGGCATGCTCTGGATGAACCTTCCTGCCTTGTCGGGCATGGAAATGATGGGGATGAAGGCAAGCATGGTGGTCACGGTGGCCGAAATGATGGGCCATCCAAGCTGCACGCTTCCCTTTTCCGAGGCCTCGCGCCTGGAATGCCCCAGCCCGATGAACCGTTCAATATTTTCCACGATCACGATGGAATTGTCCACCAGCAAGCCCAGGGCTATCACGAGTCCCGCAATGGAGATCTGCTGCAGGCCGAATCCGCTCATGTCCAGGAAACCCAGCCCGATCAGGATGGACAATGGAATGGCGATGATCACCAGAAGGGAGGCCCTGAAGCCGAGCGAGAGGAAAATGACCATTCCCACGAGAAGGATCCCGAAAAACAGGTTGCTTAGAAATCCGTTGATGCGCTGGTCCACGCTTTCCGCCTGGCTGAAGACGCTCACGAGCTGGGTCTCCCGGTCCAGTTCCTTGCGGAAATCCCCGATGATACGGTTTAGTTCCTCGGTGATCCTGAAAATGTTATAACCCTCCTTCTGCCTCACCGCGATGAAAACGGACCGGGTGCCGTTGTACCTGGCAAAATAGAGGTTGTCTTCGTACCCGAAATCCACCGCGGCTATGTTTTCAAGGTAAATGTTCCTGCCCATGTAGGAACTGACCACCGTGCGCCGGATCTCGTCCAGGTTCCGGTACGAACCGCTCGTCCTGATGCTGAAATCCCGCTGCCCGATCTCAATGCTCCCGCCCGGGATGTTCGCGTTGTTGCTCTGTATGGTCCTGCTCACCTGTTCGACGGATATGTTCATGCGGGACATCTTCTCCAGGTCGAGGGACACCCTCAGTTCTTCTTCAGGCACGGCCAGGATCTCCACCAGTTTAACGCCCGGGACTTTCTCCATCTTTTTCTTAAGTTTTCCAGCTTCCCTTTCGATCGTTGCGTACTCGGCGGCTTCCGAAACCAGGGCAAGTTGCATGATGACCACGTCCGTGCTGCTCCACTCCAGGATCTGCACGTCGTGGATTTCATCGGGCAGGTCGCTTCGGATGCGGTTTACCTGCTGGCTGACTTCGTCGAACTTATCGTCCGGATCCGTGCCGAAGTCGAATTCGACGGAGGTGATCAGGATGCCGTCGCGCATCGAGGTTTCCATCCGTTTGATGTCGTCAAGCTCGTTCAATGCTTCCTCCAGGGGATCTGCCACAAGCTGTTCCAGGTCGACGGGATTGCTTCCCGGGTAGATGATGATAACGCTGGCCCCCGGCAAATCAAGCGGGGGATCCTCCGATCTGGGCATGGTAAAAAAAGAGGTCAGGCCCAGGATAAGCAGCAGACCAAATACGGTAAGCGTGAAAGGGTAGTTGTCAATGGCAAGTCCGGGCAGTTTCATCGTTTCAGGATTCGGGTGCTGACTCATGGATATCGATGCGGCTCCCCTCGCGGAGGTACTGGACCCCCTCGATCACAAGGGTCTCTCCTTCCAGCAGGCCGCTTCCGACCACGATCCCGCGGTCCGTGAACGATTCGACCCGGATCTTCCTTCGCCGGGGAATGCCATCGCTGATCACATAAACGGTCCCGGCCATGCCGGAACCTTCCGCCAGGGCCTCGTATGGGATCAGGATCTTATCCTCCAACAGCGATGGAAAAATTTCGATCCGGGCAATAAACCCGGAAACCAGCTTCGGAGGTTTTCTCAGCAACCGGATTTCGATCTCGTAGGTCCCCGTATACGGATCGGCCGAGGTGCCGATTTCCGAGATCATCCCCATGAACGTCTCGTCTCCGTAAGCATCGAACCAGATCCTGGCGGAATCCAGCATCCCGACGCGGATCAAGTCCCGGTCCGAAAGGTTTGCCCGGACGACCCATTCGTTCTGGGTGGAGGCAAACAGGAATACCGGGTACCCGGAAGCTATCAATTCATTGGCCTCGGCCAGCCTCTTCAGTATCCTCCCGTCCGAAGGGGCGTGGATGGCGGAATACCGGAGGTTGAACCGGGCGATCCGCTCGTTGGCCCCGGCCACGTCAAGCGCCGTCCTCGCGTTTTCATACTGTTCAAGGGTGGCAACGCTGTCCCTGAACAGGTTCTCGGCCCTCCGGAAATCACGTTTTGATTTCTCCAGAACCAGTTCCGCCTGCCTTACCCGGGAACGGATCTCCTCGGGGTTCAGTTCGGCCAGCAATTGTCCTTTCCGGACGGACTGGCCCTCGTCCACAAGGATCCGCTGTATGATGCCGCCTGTCTTGAAACTCAGCCGGGATTCCGTCTTGGTGGAAAGCCTTCCGGCACAGCGCACTGGCTCCACGTAAGCGGACCGGTTAACCTTCATCGTGCCTACGGAAACCCTTGGTTCCGTTCGATTTTCCTTCTGCTCCGGTTTACAGGAAGGAAGCATCATCAGGGCCGTTAATCCCGCCAGAAGTATCCATATGGTCTTCATCGGATGGTGTATTTATGGGTTCTTGTCATCGAGGGGGTACAGGCACGCCATCCTTTCCAGTTCCGCATACTTGATACGGTAATCGTATTTGCTGATGATCAGCCTTTCTTCCGCCTGTGTCATGGCGTTGCGCGCATCCATGAATTCGATCAGGGGGGACTGTCCTTCCCTGAATTTACGGTCGATCACCCGGAAGGCATCTCCGGCACTGAGAAGCTCTTTCTCAGCCGCCTGGATGGATTCGGCAGATGCCAGGAGATCGTAGTAGGACTCCAGGGTCTGCAGCCGGATCTGCTGTTCCGTTTCTTCGAGCCGGGCATTCCATCGATCCTGCTCGATCCTGGCTTCCCCGATCAGGGCCCTTTTCTGGAATCCGTGAAAAATGTCCCATCGCAGTACAAGCGAGGCGAACACATAATCCTGCCGGTGGTTGAACTCGTAGTGCCTTCCCTGGAACCCGTAATCGACGGCAGCGTAAAGGCTTGGGATCCGGTCCATCCGGTTCAGATCCAGGTAACCATCCGCGGCCCTGGAATAGGACCTCAGCATATCGAGTTCTTCCCTTTCCTCGACCGCGCGGCCGGTCAGATTGTCCAGGGCCAGTGCCTCCGGAATTGAATCGTAGGCTGTATCGGGCGTGATGGGCGACCCGAACGGCCGGTTCAGCAGGAAATTAAAATACGCAGCCGCAACCCGGTTGTTCTTCCTGGCAACCGCTTCCTGCTGGTCCAGTTTGCTGAGTTCTGCACGGGAGCGGTGCACGTTGTCAACGGTCACCTTGTCGTTTTCGTACAGCCTCCGGTTCACCCTTGCATTTTCCTCCAGTAGCTGCCTGGTCTGGTCCACCAGTTCCAGCAGCCTGAGGGTTTTCAGATAAGAGAAATAGGCGGTCTTGATGTCCGCCACCAGCTGCCTCTGATAGACTTCCGCATCGGCCTTCATCGCCTGTGTGATTTCCCGCTTTATCCGGTTGTTGTAATAGATTTTCGGGTCCAGCAGGGGCTGGACCAGGCTGAGCTTGGTTTCATGTTCGGTGGGACGGTAAAAGGCAAATTCCATGTTCTCGATGTCCGGGAACTGGTCCTGTCCAAGAAGAAAATTCAGGGTCTGGTAGACGGGATTCATCATCGTCCCGACCGGGAACTCAATGATGCGCCCGCCCTCCGCAGCGGAATATCGCATGTTGACGCTTAGGTCTGGATAAAACAGGGCCCTCGCCTGCTTGAGGACCTGTAGACTTTTCCGGTAATTTGCCTCCTTCTGCCTTAAAGTCAGGTTGTTTTCAAGTCCCTCATCAATATAATCCTCCAGCACCCCCTCCTGCCCGGCAATCCCGGCGCTCAGTCCACAGAGGATCAGGATCATTAAGGTTCTGTCAATGCTCATGGATACTCGGTTTAATACGGATTTGTTCAGGTGGAATTTCCACCGTCCGCGCCCGGCCCCGGCCGGTCGTATTTGGGTCCCAGTCCCCCGTAAGCCACCAGTTCAAGATGGGTCTGCAGGATTTTGTCGGCTTCCAGGTTAAAGATCTCGTACAGGTCAGCCTTGCTGTTCAGCACGATCAGCACCCCGAGCATCTGCGACCACAGGGTTGCCGAAAACACCTCCGGGGAGAGATCCTGCCGCAGGGAACCGTCCGCTATTCCCCGTACCACCTCGCGGCTGACCAGGGCCAGGGGGGATTGCTCCTTCAGGTAGGTCTGTATGCGGCCCTGGTCTATGTTCAGGTCCTTCATCCGGATGCTTTCATAATGCACGAACAGGTTGAAATAATCCGGGTGTTCCCTCGAAAAGCGTATGAAGGTGCCCGCCAGGGAGAGCAGGTTACCGTAACCGTCCCGGTCCCCGGAAAGATTCCCGTTCATCGCATTCATCAGGATATCAAGCCCCCTCATGAATACGGCAAACCGGAGGTCATCCCTGCTTTTAAAATAAAGGTAAAGGGTCCCCTTGCTCAGTTCTGCTTCTTCCGCGACCTCGTCCATGGTGGAATGCTCAAATCCCCGGCTGAAGAATATCCTTTCGGCCGCGTCGATGATATCGTTCATCCTCTTCTGCCTTTCCCTTTCCTTTCGCTCAGCTATGCCCATTTGACTAATAGTCAATAATTTTTCTTTGTATTATTTTATGACTTTAAGTCATTCAATGAACAAAAGTATAACAAAATGGTAATAAAATCCAAATTTTTTCAGGAAAATCGATGGTTTTGAGGGAGTCTGGGGCCTGCTGCCTTACCGCAGCAACCGTCACAATGCATATTCCCCTTGCCTGCCTGCGGGACTGCCCCGGCAGGATGCAGGTAAAAAGGAAACCTTACGGATTCGACTTTTCGAACCGCCGGGCGACGAATTCCCAGTTCACCACGTTCCAGAATGCCGAAATGTATTCGGTCCTACGATTCTGATACTTCAGGTAGTAGGCATGCTCCCATACATCCAGGGCCAGCAGGGGAAATCCCTGCACCTCGGTAATGTCCATGAGGGGATTGTCCTGGTTGGGTGTGGTGCTGATCGCCAATTCATTCCCGGTATTGACAAGCCAGGTCCATCCGGAACCGAAAAGTCCGGAAGCCGCTTCCGAAAACCGGCTGCGGAATTTCTCCGCACTGCCGAAATTCTTTTCCAGGGCTTTCAGCAGATCGCCCTCCGGCTCTCCTCCCCCATCGGGAGACATGCACTTCCAGTACAGGCGGTGGTTCCAGAACCCGCCCCCGTTATTGCGGATCCCTTCCGGGAACTTGCTGACCTGCCTGAAAATATCTTTTATCGCAGTCCCCTCCAGCCCGGCTTCCTTTACCGCAGCATTGAACCTGCGGGTATAGCCGGCATAATGCTTGCTGTAATGGACTTCCATGGTCATGGCATCGATATGGGGCTCGAGCGCATCGTAAGCATAACCGAGTTCAGGCATTTTAAACGGATCCTCTCCGGAGATGCTAAAACGCCCTGCTGCCTTCAGGGATCCCGGGAAGGTGCCCGCAATGGCTCCGCCCGCTCCAAGGATTACGCTGCTTTTCAGAAATGTACGCTTGTCCATAATGCTGAAAGTGATGTTTGATGCATCAAATATAGGGCTTTTCTGCGGTTATCTATAACCAATTCAAATAAGTCCGGGCCGAAACCCTGCATTTAACATTTAATTAAGTATTTTTGGCGAAAACGGAAGCCCGAATATGGGAATGCCCGGAACCGGCTTAATTGAAATGGAGCCCCTCCGGGTTTTCCGATAGAAAATTTTTATCAGATATTTAACACCATCCCGGAAAATTTATGCAACCATTTGCAGATAGCCGGGGTCTTACCGATAGTCAAACCGCATGCTGGATGAGAATGAAATAATTGAAGGATGTTGCCGGAACGACCGAAAAGCTCAAAAAGCGCTGTATGAGCGATATGCTTCAATTTTACTGGGAGTCTGCATCCGTTATTCCGGCCGAAGGGATGAAGCGGAGGATATCCTGCAGGACGGGTTGATCAAGATATATTTCAACATAAGGGATTTCGCGGGCAAGGGATCCTTCATAAACTGGATGAGGAAGATCATGGTAAATACAGCCATCACACATTATCACAGGAACCTGAAGCATCAATACCACCAGGATATTGAAGACATCCGGGAAA
Organism: uncultured Bacteroides sp.; assembly: GCA_964575235.1. Lineage (GTDB taxonomy): Bacteria > Bacteroidota > Bacteroidia > Bacteroidales > SM23-62 > SM23-62. The sequence continues at coordinate 1,275 of CAZNQG010000009.1, read as the reverse complement.
CCGATATTGAAGGGGCCTCCCTGGAAACGGCTGATTTTACCCGCGAAGAGCTTCTCCAGGTCATACGGGATCTTCCACAAGGATACAGGATCGTCTTTAACCTGTATGCCGTTGAAGGATACAAACATAAGGAGATCGCGGAGATATTGGAGATCGATGTAAATACATCAAAATCACAGTATTCCAGGGCCAAGGGACTGATCCGGAAAAAACTGGGCATGTTAAAAAAGATCGCAGCTAAAGCCGATGAGCAGGAATGATCTGAATATGGAAGAATGGTTTCGTGCACAGATGGGCTCTCTCCATGTGGATCCATCGCCGGGATTGTGGCAGAAGGTGCATGCAAAGCTCTTCTGGAAACAGTTCCTGAGCTTTGGTTTCCAGACCTTCAATGTGTACTACCTTGCCGCTGCCATTACCCTGGCCGGGATCGGGGCTGCTGTTTGGCTTTCAAAACCGCCTTCCGGGGAACAGGAACAGGCTGTGCAGTCCGGGACGGAAATGCGAACGGACACTCCCCTTAAACCTTCGCCCGATGTTGCTGCCCCGGTAAAGGAAACCAGAAAATCCCCGGTTGCCGAACCCGCTGATGACAAATCCTCAACCCGGGTTAAAGACCTGGAGACCAAAAAGGATACCGTCTCCCGTGAAAGAGAAGCGAAAGATGAATCGCACAGCCTGCCGCCCTTCAGGGAGAAAGGGGGGAAAACGGACCGTTCCGGACCGGAAGCTGTCCCGGATGATCCGAAAGCTAAAAAATCCGAAATTCCCGGGGTGAACGTTGATTTCAATCCAAGCCGGTTCAGCGGGTGTTCGCCCCTTGCCGTCGCATTCGAGAACCTCTCTGTGAATGCGGAAAAATACAGCTGGACCTTCGGAGATGGCGGCAGTTCAGGCGAAGAGCATCCCTCCTATGTCTTCGACGAACCCGGCGAGTACCCGGTAATTCTTAAAATCATCGGGGAGGACGGCCTGGAATACAGCAAGCAACAGACCATCCGTGTTTTCGAAACACCCCGGGCGCTGTTTGAAATGGAAGAGGTCGCGGATTTCTCTGAAAACCAGCCGGTGTATTTCTATAATTATTCACGCGGGGCCGATTACTACGAATGGGACTTTGGGGACCAGGAACGCTCCAGCCTCGCGGAACCCGTGCATTATTATGCCAGGCCCGGCAACTATGACGTGAAGCTGAAAGTCTGGACGGTCAACCAGTGCTCAGACTCCCTGGTGATCCTGAATGCTTTCACGGGTACCGAGGGAGAGATACGGTTC
>CAZNQG010000008.1:0-50372 GCA_964575235.1 uncultured Bacteroides sp. | reverse complement strand
GTGTGAGTTCGCTGCATCCAGGTTGGCGGTGGGCTCGTCGGCAAGCACCAGCAGCGGTTTTTTCACCATGGCACGGGCGATTGCCACCCGCTGGCATTCGCCCCCTGAAAGCTGGGCCGGACGGGATTTTACCTTGTCCGTCAGTCCCACCCATTCCAGGGCATCGAGCACCGCCTGCCTGCGTTCCTGGTGCGTCATGTCGAGCAGGAGCAGGGGGAATTCCACGTTTTCGAAAACCGTGTAGACCGGCAGGAGGTTGTAGGTCTGGAAGATGAATCCCAGGCTTTCCTTCCGCAGTTTCGCGGCTTTCTTGTGCGACAGGTCCCCGACCGACTGGCCCAGGACTTCAGCCGTTCCTTCCGTGGGACCGTCGAGCGACCCGATGATGTTCAGCATGGTGGTCTTGCCCGAACCGGAGGGTCCCACCAGTCCCGCGAACTCGCCGGTCCCGAAACTGAGATCTATCCCGTTCAGGGCCGTAAAATATCCTCCCCCGATGGGGAAGCGCTTTACGAGTCCGCTGATTTTTACGATTTCATTGTTTTCCATAAGATTTAATGTTTGGCTCTTGCCTGTTTCTATTTAATGGTTGAATACTGCCATAAACTGTATTCCCCTTCCGGCGTAAAGATTCGTACCCTCCATTCCCGGGTAAATATCGAAATGTTGGGGGTTCCAGAATCCCATGATGTAAAAGCTCCATTTATCGAACTGCCAGGACCAGTTGATGAAATTGTACAGATCATGGTTTGTCCAGTCGTAGAAAATAATCCCGTTCAGGCCGTTGATGATGTTGAAGGAGTAATTGGCCGAAAGGGCTGAAAAGTAAATATCATCGCCGTCGCCGAAGAGGTATTCGGATGTTGCATAGGTGAAGAACTCCGCCATCAGGTTCAGCCCGTTTCCCAGGGCAAAGGTGTAATCGATGCCCAGGTTCAGCGCGCGGCGGTATTTCAGTTCCGGGATGTATATGTCCTGGTGGACCAGGACCGCTTCGAACCAGAATCCCACCGTATAGTCGAACTTGCCGTCTATTGCCAGCCTTTTTTCCCTGACCTGCGGATTTTCCCCGGAGGGGATGCTGAAGACCTTTTCCGCATCCGCTACACGGTAATGATAGGTGGTCGCCATTTCGCCGCCGGGAACGGGTATCTGCGCCCGGAAACCGAACTCCGGCTTGGTCCGCACCGAGGGTATGACTTCCCATCCCTTGCGTTTGTCATTCCCGTACAGTCCCCAGACCCAGATGTTGGCATTGTTGAGGAAATAATACCGGGCCAGTATGCCGTATACACCGTCCGTCAACTGCAGGGGGTCCCTGGGATCGATCCGGTCGAACCACATCAGCGGCCTGAGCATGCCGGCCGATCCGAAATTGATCTTCTGGAGTCCCCCCCGAACCTCGAAGCGGTCCCCGGAAAACCTCAGCCATGCCCGGTAGGGCTTTACCTTGCCGTCCCATACCACGCTGTCGGAGGACCAGTAAAGCCCCGAACCGAAAAGATTGGCCGAAACCTCGGCGTCGAAGGTAAATTTTTCCTTTACAGGCACCTGGTATTGAAGCTGCGGAAGGTACCGGAGTCCCGCCTGTCCCCTCCATGCCTTGTGCAAATCGCCGGTCACGCCGTCCCGCTCCTCCATCTGGCTGACCACGGCCCAGCCGATGGCCTGCCCGCTGAATGTGAAGATCTGGGAGAAGGCAGGTCCCGCTGCGCCGCACAGAAGGATAAACAGGCAGATGACGGATGGATGCCGGCGTTCCCGGCCCGGCGATTTTCCCAGGTGGCTTTCCGGGCGGGGTACCGCTCCTTCCCTGCGCGGATATGGAAATCCGGTACAGCCGGTTCCGTATGCGGGTTGTTTGCTCATGTCATGATTTGCGGGGCAGGATCCCGTAAAAGAAAAAGTTCACCAGTTCCATGATCATCTCCCGGGGATTTTCGTACATTTTTTCAAGCTCCTCGTCTCCTATCATGTCGAACATCTTGTTCAGGAACCAAAGGATGAAACCGATCTTGATGTCTTTCCGGATGTCTCCCCTCTGCTGTGCCTTCACGTAATCCTCAACCACGATCTGCATGACCTGCGCCATCCTTTCGTGAACGAACTTCTGCATCTCGGGCTCTGCGTGGGGGATGTAATCCGACAGGAACTCCTGGCTCATCTGGTCGGTGCCCTCGAATTTCATCTTCAGGGTTTCCCGCACCTTCTCCTCGAAGGGGATGTCGCGGTCCATCAGCTCCCTGTACTTGTTCAGCGCCTCCTCCGTGATCTCGTGGATGATGGTTCTGACAAGCTCGTTCTTATTGCTGAAATGCTTGTAGAAGGTCATTTTGCTGACGCCCGCCTCCCGGCAGATCTCCTCGACCGTCACCCTTTTTATCCCGTATTTCCAGAAAAGCTCCCTCCCGGTGTGTATCAGTTGCTTACGCTTCATACGAAATAAGTAATAACTTACGAATTAAGTACAATAATACAAAATACGTAAACACTTGTCAAGAAAAATCGTGTTTTTAACATTTCGATCAGGGAACGATCCGGTCCATTTCAATATCCGGCCCGCTTTCCAGGTCCCTCATGCAGTTGATCATCCTGGCGGCGGTAAAGCTGTTGAGGTCTGCGGGGCGCACCCGCGACTCCATAATCCGCCCGGCCTCCAGCAGGCACATCCGCATGGTCCCGTTCAGCAGGGGCGTGTCCGGGGTGACCCATGCACCGTCCGTCCTCCGGAAAACGATGTTGCCGGTCGAGGTATCCGTTACCAATCCCCCGCGGACGATCAGGATCTCGTCGCAATCATCCCGTTCCTTGAAAAGCGCTTCAAGCCGGTTGCGGTCCGCATACTTGTATGCATAATCGATGTCGTCCGCGAAGACCAGCTTCAGGCTTCGGACCGGGCGCTCCCGGTGGGGGATGAATTCGGTCCTTTCAATCTCGCGCCGGTAGATCACCCTGCACCGGAATACCCCGGCCGGCAGTGGATGGCCGGTTGCGCGGATCAGATCCTTGAGATCGGCTTCCTCCCGGATGCCGAACAGTTCCTTCCGGCTGGTATTGAAGCGCCGGTTGTGGTACTCCAGGTTGCGGATGCGTCCGTTCTCGATCCGTATGGTTTCAAGCAACCGGCACATAGATCTTGTCGATGAGTTCCTGGTATTCCTTTTCGGGCTCGCTCATGAAGGTAATGCCTCCCCCGCTCCGGTAGTACATCCGCCCGTCCCGCTTCTCGATGAACCGGATCAGCACCCCGCTGTCGAAATCCTTCCCGTCGAAGTACCCCATGATCCCGGTGTAATATCCCCGCTCTTCTCCTTCGGCCTCACGGATAATGCGCAGGGTATCGGCCTTGGGCGCCCCGCTGACGGATCCGGCGGGCAGCATGGAGAAGATGATCTCGCCCAGGTGGGACAGGTAGTCCCCGGGCAGCTTCCCCACGATCAACGAGCTGACCTGCAGCAGCTTCTTGTTGCTGGTCAGCAGTGTGTCCGTATAACGGTATTTTTCCACCTCCACCCGGCTGGCATGTATGCTCAGGTCGTTCCGGATCAAATCGACGATGGTCACGTGCTCGGCCTTCTCCTTGGCATCGTTCAGAAGGATCTCCCTTGCCCCGGGGATGTCCGCATCGATGGTCCCCTTCATGGGGTGCGAGCGGATCCGGCCCTTGCTGATCTGCACGAAGATCTCGGGCGAAAACACCACGAATTCATCGCGGTAGAGCAGCTTGTACCGGGCATGGCTTAACCGGTAGATCTCAGCCAGCGTCAGGTCGGTTTCGATCCTGGATGGAAAGGTCAGGTTGGCGAGGTAGGTGTTTCCCCTGAGGGCGTTTTCACGGACCAGGTTGAAGGCGGAGCGGTACTTCTGGTAGGGGATGGGCTCGGCCAGGAGTTCGATCCTGCCGGGAGCCTTTCCTGCCGTTCCGGGGGAAGACATTGCGGGTGTGTTGAACAGAACGTCTTCCGGAAGCTCGTCAAGGGGGAACAGAACCGGCTTCTTCATCTCGAAATCCACAATGAGCAGGAAGGGGATGCGGTTCTCCGCAAGCTTGTTAATCTGCCGGATCATGGAACGAAATTAAAGATTTCCTTTACAAAGCATCCGGGATTTATTATTTTTATTCATAACTCCCACAAAACCGAACAGCCATGGCCGGACCCGTCAAGATCCTCTGCAATACCACGAGTTACAACTACAGCGAGTATCCCGATTCGATACAGCTGATCAAGAACCAGCAGCATAAGCGTCTGAACGAAGAAGAGATGATCGCACTGGTCAAAAAGCATGACCCGGTGGGTATCCTGGCAGGCATCGAGCCCATCACGGAAAAGGTGCTCACTGCCGCTCCGAGCCTCCGGGTGGTGTCCAGGTGCGGTATCGACATCGAGACCATCGACCAGAAAGCGGCAAAGAAACTGGGTATCACGGTTACGCGCACCCATCATGCCCCGGATGTTCCGGTAGCGGAGCTGACCGTGGCCATGATCCTTTCCCTTTTAAGGAAACTCAGCACCCTCGACCAGATGGTAAGGACGAATCGCTGGGAGCGGAAGGTGACGGGACTGCTGAGGGGAAAGATGGTCGGCATCATCGGGTGCGAGATCCTGGGCACGCGGGTGAGCAACATCCTTGCCGCTTTCGAATGCGCCCTTATGGGATACGATCCCGGCGTGCAGGCGCATAACCACTGCGAAATGGTAAGCTTGGATTTCCTGATCCGCAATTCCGACATCATCACCCTGAACATGCCGCTCCGCGAGGAAAACTATCATATGATCGGTAGGGAGCAGATCGCCAGCATGAAGGACGGGGTCATCATCGTGAACACTTCCAGGCCCGGGCTGATCGATGAAGATGCCCTTGTTGAGGGACTCAAAAGCCGCAGGATCGGAGGGGTTGCGCTGGACGTTTTCGAAGAAGAACCCTATACGGGTCCCCTGATACAGTTCAGGGGAAATACCGTCCTCACTCCCCACGTGGGGTCATTCGCGGGGACCTACCGCTTCGACATCGAAAAGGAGGCCATGGACAACCTCCTGGAGGCCCTGGAAAAGCATGGGATAATCTAGAAGCATTGCACCAGTGCGGAACGCCACCAGTAATAGTACTTGTCTTCAAGTTCCTCGATGGAGGGGAATGGATAGAACAGGTATTGGTCCTTTTCCCCGATAAAGAACCCGTCCTTGATGGTCCGGTAGGACAGTTCCCCCTTGTACTGACGGAGCACGGTCTTGGTGAGCCTTTCTTCGGAGGATTTCAGCCTGGTCAGGCAGTCCCTCAGGTGATCCGGGTTGGGGTAGGGCAGGTCATGGATGGGTGCATAGGAATCCTTTGCCAGCTTGCCCAGCTTCAGCTCCACGATCATAAGCTTCGGTGCGTGCACCAGTTTCCCCGGGTCCGTGAGGAACTGGATAAACTCCGGGGGAGTAAGCGTGCTGGCCACCCGGGTTTCGATCGGGTTGAACTGCTGGTAGAGGTGGATTATCTCTTCGGCGGGTGCCTTGTATTTGCTGGCCTTCAGTTCCAGCACCTTCCCGTCGTCCGTCACCAGGTAAAGGTTCTTAATCGCTTCCATGGGCACCTGTTCCATCACCCTGTAGATGGAAATGAAAACGGAGCGCTTGGGTTCACCGTCTTCGTACGGTACAAGCCTTTGGTTCAGGTAATCGCGTGGAAGGTTTTCCATCTTGTCCATGTCGATCTCGAAAAAAATGGCCTGTCCCCGGGTCCTTTTCCGGGTTCCGACGGCGAGGTAATTTCCAAACTCTGCCGGGGGAAGCTGTGATGCGACCAGGGATTCCGGGGTGGCGGACAAATAGACGTACTGGTTCATGATCGGATGTTTGAAGGGTATCCCGAAGATACGGCATTGGCGCGGTAAAGTCAAGGGGGGAAAGGGAAATGCTTAGTCTTCTCCGGGGGACCCGGCTTGTCGTTCCGTGGAACCGCCTCCTTGAACGGGCCTGCGTACCGAATCCTTATTCGTAGCTGGGCTTGCTCAGTTTCCCGATGAACAGAATGCTGCCGGTGGAATTTTCCCGGATGGCGAACAGGAAAGGCTTCTGGGCGATGAAGTATACCGGACCGCCGGGCTCAACCGAGGTGAAGCTCATCTCGACGGCCGTAACAGCCGCGGCCTCGGTCCCCTCCTCGTTCACATCGATGAATGTCTTGTGCAGAACCCTGGATATGAATATGTTGCCTTCAGGGTTTATGCCTGAAAAGTCCGCCCCGTCCGTAAATGCCACCCCCATTCCCAGGCCCGAGAGCGGATCGTTGAGCAGCTTGAAGGTTTCGAACTTGAATTTCGGGAGCTGGACCAGGACGTCGGTTTCGGCCATCTGGCCGGACCAGCTTATCCAGTTGTCGTTGTTCATTTCGGCAATTACATCCGCACAGGTATGGTTCCCCTCAGGCAGGAATGCCAGCATGCTGAAATCCCGGTCCCCATACGGAAGCTCGACCAGCTGGAAAAGGTCGTTCTTTAAATAGTTCAGCGTTGCCTCCTGGCGCATGGCCGGGGTCTCGAACGAAGCACCCTCTTCGGGGAAAAAGGGTTTCGGCTCGGTGTCGTCAGGATCGAACTCGTAGGTCCAGGTCCCCTTGAAATAGATGGCATTGATCAGGTACATTACGGCTTCGTCCGGGATCCGGTCAATGATCTCCGTGATGAGTTCGTGGGTCTGTTCGGAAACCCACCCGTTGATGATGTCCTTTGCATCGGGCCGGTTGAAGTCCAGGGAGCGTATTTCCGCGTAGAAATGCTCCTGGTTGACCTGGATGAAATCTTCCAGGACAGAATAATCGTCCCTGTACCAGATCGAATTGGCGATTTCCATTACCACCTTCGGGTCCAGGTCCAGCAACTGGTCGATGATGCTCTTGTAACCCTGGTTGATTTCCTCCTCCGTGAATCCCTGCAGCCTCAGGGCTTCCTCCATGGCTTCACGTGTGCCGGATACGGCCCCGTTCAGGGTCATCCCCAGTGCAAGCGTTACGCTCAGGGGGGAGATCATGATGTTCTCGCCCGGTTCCGCAGCCTTCATGACCTCGGTAAAAAGGTCCAGCCCGAATTCGTCGCCGGACTCCAGCAGTTCCTGGGATTTCTTGTTCAGGTTCAGGTCCTTTGATTCCGGTTCGGCCGGGTTGATCTCGCAGGCGGCCACCAGGACCGCAAGCAGGCATATTGCTGCAATATTCTTCGCTTTCATCTCTCCTAACGTTGATGATACAGATAAAAGATGATCCCGGAGGGGAAAAGGTTGCTTTGGGACCTGCTTTCCCGGGGGTAAAATATCGATATTTATGATAATGTTTTGCGTATTCTGGCTATATTCGATCATGAAAAAACAACAAAAACTGAGAAGCGCCGAATGGTTCGGCAAGGACGACAAAATGGGTTACGTCCACCGGAGCTGGCTGAGGAACCAGGGCCACCCGGACCACATGTTCCGGGGCCGCCCGGTCATCGGCATCTGCAATACCTGGTCCGACCTGACCCCCTGCAATGCGCACCTGAGGGATTTCGCCGAGATCGTCAAGCGTGGGGTGTACGAGGCCGGAGGGTTTCCCCTGGAGTTCCCGGTCATGTCGCTGGGGGAAACCATCATGAAACCCACCACCATGCTGCACCGGAACCTGGTGAGCATGGACGTGGAGGAATCCATCCGGGCCAACCCCCTCGACGGGGTGGTCCTTTTGACCGGCTGCGACAAAACAACACCTTCCGCGCTGATGGGAGCCGCCAGCGTGGGACTCCCGACCATGGTGATGCCCGGGGGACCCATGCTGAACGGGAGGTTTCGGGGGACGGACATAGGGTCCGGCACGGCCACCTGGCAGCTTGCCGAAGGGATGAAAAAAGGAACCGTCAGCAGGGAGGACCTGGTGGAGGCCGAATCCTGCATGTCGCGAAGCGCCGGGCACTGCATGACCATGGGCACGGCTTCCAGCCTGGCCTGCATGGTCGAGACCATGGGATTGACCCTGCCCGGGGCCGCGGCCATCCCGGCCGTGGATTCCCGCAAGAAGGTCCTGGCCCACCTTACGGGTAACCGCATCGTGGAAATGGTGAGGGAAGACCTCCGGATCACCCAATTGCTTACCAGGAAGGCCTTCGAGAATGCCATCCGGGTGAACTCCGCCGTCGGGGGCTCGACCAACCTGATGATCCATATGCTGGCCATTGCCGGCAGGGTGGGGGTGAAACTGGAACTGGAGGATTTCGACCGGCTGGGAAGCGGCATGCCCCTCCTGGTCAACCTGATGCCCTCGGGGAAATTCCTGATGGAGGATTTTTATTATGCAGGGGGACTGCCCGTCGTCCTGGACGAGCTGAGGGACCTGCTGCATATGGATGTAATAACCGCCAACGGGAAAACCCTGGGTGAAAACTGCCGCGACGCCCCCTGCTACAACCGGGAAGTGATTACAACGCTGGGTAAGCCCCTGCAGGAGAAGGCCGGGATCGCCGTTCTGACGGGGAACCTTTGCGAAAACGGGGCCGTGATCAAGCCCTCGGCCGCCACCGCTTCCCTGATGAAGCACAGGGGCCGGGCCGTGGTCTTCGAAACCATCGAGGACTACCATGCCAGGGTGGATGACCCCTCGCTGGACATCGACGAATCCTGCGTGATGGTGCTGAAGAATGTGGGACCGGCGGGCTACCCGGGGATGCCGGAGGTGGGCAACATGGACCTCCCGGAGAAACTCCTCAAGAAGGGCGTAACAGACATGGTCCGAATCTCGGACGGGCGCATGAGCGGGACCGCTTACGGCACCGTGGTCCTTCATGTCTCGCCCGAATCTGCCATCGGGGGCACCCTGGCCCTGGTGCAGAACGGGGATTTCATCGAACTGGACGTGGAAAACCGCACACTCCGCCTGGATGTTCCCGAAGCAGAGCTGGAAAAACGCAGGGACGGATGGAAATCCCCTGCAGTCCCCGCCGAACGCGGGTATGTGCGTCTCTTTGTAAACCACGTCGAACAGGCCGAGAAAGGCTGCGACTTTGATTTTCTGAGGGGATCCTCAGGGCATGAGGTGCTCAGGGATCTCCACTAAACCCTAAGGTCCATGCTGATCGTTGTTCTTATCCTTCTGTGCGTCGCTTTCATCGTATTTTCAACCACCCGGTTGAAGCTGCACCCCTTCCTGGCCCTGCTGGCGGCAGCCCTGTTCTTCGGGCTGTTCTCCGGGATGTCCCTCGAAACGATCATAGCCTCCATAAACCAGGGATTCGGCAGCACCGTCGGCAGCATCGGGATCATCATCATCGCCGGCATCGTCATCGGCACCTTCCTGGAACAGTCCGGCGGCGCCTATGCACTGGCCGGCGTGATCCTCCGCCTGATCGGTCCCAAGCGGATCCACCAGGCCATGGCCGTAATCGGCTACATCGTCTCCATACCGGTCTTCGCCGACAGCGGGTTCATCATCCTGAGTCCCCTGAACCGGGCCCTGACCAAGAAATCGGGACTATCGCTTGCCGGTACGGCCATAGCGCTCAGCCTGGGACTGATGGCCACGCATACCATGGTGCCGCCCACGCCCGGCCCCATCGCGGCCGCAGGGATCCTCGGTGCCGATGTGGGACTGGTGATCATCATCGGGCTCGGCGCCAGCATTTGGGCGGCGGGGATCACAACGCTATTTGCCAGGCGGGTTGCCTCCAGGGTCTTTATCGATCCAAACCCGGATCTTTCGCCCGCCCAGGTCGAAAAGATCACCGGGGAAGCCCCCTCCGCCCTGAAATCCTTCCTGCCCATCATCCTTCCCCTGGTCCTGATCGTGCTGAAGTCCGTGGCGGATTTTCCCACCGAACCTTTCGGCACGGGCCAGTTCAGGACCGTCGCCCGTTTTATAGGGAACCCCATGGTTGCCCTGATCATCGGCATGATCCTGGCCTTTATGCTTCCCAAAAAACTGGACAGGGCCATGCTCTCGGCCTCGGGATGGGTCGGCAGGGCCCTGAAGGATGCCGCGATCATCATCCTGATCACGGGCGCCGGGGGGGCTTTCGGCAGGATTCTCCAGAACTCCGATTTCGGGATCCTGCTGGAGGATTCCGTGAGGGGATCGGGACTGGGACTGTGGCTTCCGTTCCTGGTTGCCGCGGCCCTGAAGACCGCACAGGGATCATCAACGGTGGCCATCATTACCACGGCCTCCCTGATGATGCCCCTGCTGGGGAGTTTGGGACTCGACAGCGAGGTTTCCAGGGCCATGGTGGTGGTCGCCACCGGTGCAGGCGCCGCCGTGGTCTCCCACGCCAACGACAGTTATTTCTGGGTCGTGACCCAGATGAGCGACATGAGCGTAAAGGACGGCTACAGGCTGCTCAGCAGCGGATCCGCCGTACTCGGCTTTTCCGCCATGATCCTCCTGTCACTGGTCAACCTGTTCATTTAAAAACGAGCCGTTATGATCATCTACCGCACCCGGAATGGAGTCCTGCTCGAAAAGGAAGAGGCATTTTTCCTTATGGACCGGGACTGGGATGAACTGGTCAACCGGGACGACCTGTACCGGGAACTGCTCGATGCTGGCGGGGAGGGGACTTCAAACCTGCCGGGAAAAACCGCCGCAGCGATCCGGTCCGTTTCCCGGGAGGAAGCCGCCGGGATCCTGTCAGAGGACCTGCTGCCGCCCATAGGCAGGCAGGAGGTCTGGGGGGCAGGGGTAACCTATATGCGGAGCCGGGAAGCGCGCAAGGAGGAAGCCGGGGATGCCGGGGGCGGGGATTTTTACCAGCGGGTATACGATGCAGACCGGCCGGAGCTCTTTTTCAAGGCCAGTCCCCGGCGCTGCGTCGGGTCCGGAGCCAAAGTCAGGATCCGCAGGGACTCCGCCTGGAACGTTCCGGAACCCGAGCTGACCCTCATGATCACTTCGAATGCCAGAATCGTAGGATACACCGCCGGCAACGACATGAGCTCCAGGGACATCGAAGGGGAGAACCCCCTGTACCTTCCCCAGGCCAAAACCTACGACGGTTCCGCCGCCCTGGGTCCCGGTATCTATGTCAGCGATAAACCCATACCGCAGGATACCGTGATAAGCCTGGAGGTTCTGCGGTCCGGCTCCACCGTATTCAGCGATAAAGTCTCCATCGGCCGGATGAAACGCAGGCATACCGAGCTGGTGGAATACCTTTACCGGGAATGCAGCTTCCCGGAAGGCTGCCTGCTGATGACCGGAACCGGCATCGTTCCCCCGAACGATTTCAGCCTTCGCTCCGGCGACGAGATCCGCATCCGGATGGACCGGATCGGTACCCTTACCAACGTAGTAGAATAAAAACACAAGCATATGAAACTTAGCGGATTAAACCTGATCGGTCCCCAGTCAAGCGGGAAAGGAAAGGAAAAGTACAGTGCCCTGGATCCGCTCACGCGGAAAGAACTGGACACAGAATTCACCGAGGCGACCCTCGATGAGATCGACGAGGCGCTCAACCTGGCGGTCAAGGCCTTCGACGCAAACCGTGAAAGATCGTACGGGGACCGGGCGTCCCTGCTCGAGGCCATCGCGGAGGAGATCCTGGAGGCCGGGGATTTCCTGATCGAACGCTGCATGGCCGAAACCGCCCTGCCCGAGGCCAGGCTGACCGGCGAACGCATGCGGACGGTGAACCAGCTTAAACTGTTTGCTTCCGTGGTTCGCGAGGGATTCTGGCTGGATGCCCGTATCGATACGGCCATCGCGGACCGCCAGCCCGCGCCCAGGCCCGATATCCGGCAGATGCAGGTTGGCATGGGACCCGTGGGCGTCTTCGGGGCGAGCAACTTCCCGCTGGCCTTCTCGGTGGCCGGGGGCGATACCGCTTCCGCCCTGGCGGCCGGCTGCCCGGTTGTGGTAAAGGCCCATCCCCTGCACCCGGGTACGTCGGAGATCGTGGGTGAAGCCATCCGGAGAGCCATCCGGAGAACCGGAATGCCCGGGGGATTGTTCTCCATGATCCACGGGAAAAGCAACCGGGTGGGGATGGCCCTGGTCGAACACCCGGACGTTCGGGCCATCGGGTTTACGGGTTCCTTCCGGGGAGGGAAAGCCCTGTTCGATGCAGCCAACCAGCGTGATATACCCATCCCGGTCTTTGCTGAAATGGGAAGCGTCAACCCGGTGTTCATCCTGCCGGGGGCTATGAAGGAAAGGGCCGGGAACATTGCACAGGGAATGGTGCAATCCTTTACCCTGGGCGTGGGACAGTTCTGTACCAACCCGGGACTCGTCATCGGGCAGGCTTCGCAGGAAACCGACGGGTTCATGGATCAGCTCGGCCGTTTGAGCGCGGAAATCCCCTCGGGTACCATGCTCTCGGAAGCCATCCGGGAGGGATTCCTTACAAAGGCGGAGCGCCTGGGAAAAAGCAAGGGTGTGAAACTGGTTGCGGAAGGAGAGGACACGGAAAACGGCAACCGGGCCCATGCCCGGGTGTTTGCCACCAGCGGGCAGGACTTCCTCAGGAATCCGGATATTGCCGAGGAGGTTTTCGGTCCCTCGACCCTCGGCATCCAATCCAGCAGCAAAAAGGAAATGATCGAAATCGCACGCATGATGGACGGCCACCTGACGGCAACCCTGCACGGAACGGAGGAGGACCTGGAGGAATACCGGGAACTCATCCGGGTACTGGAAACCAGGGTCGGGAGGCTGATCTTCAACGGCTACCCGACCGGGGTGGAGGTTTGCCACGCCATGGTACACGGCGGACCCTTTCCGGCCACGACCGCCGTGCAGTCCACCTCGGTAGGTACGGCAGCCATCCGCCGCTTCTCCCGCCCCGTCTGTTACCAGGATTTCCCCCAGTCCGCACTCCCGCCCGCCCTGAAAAACGAGAATCCCCTAGGCATCTGGAGGCTGGTGAACGGGGAACTGACCCGCGGAAGAATATAGGGAGCATTCGCCGGTTTCGAGTCCCTGTTTCCCCAGCCGGAGAAAAAGCCGGGATCCCGGAGACAACGGTTGATCCGGCAGTCTGCCCCGTGGTGAGGGGACGATGGTTTTACTCCAGCACCGGGAATTCGGCGATCCTGAGGGTGGTGCAGCCGTACGGCACCAGGGAGATCTCTTCCCGCTCTTCCAGGTGAGTCCTCAGGGGATACGCAGGGGAGGGCAGGGGACCGGCCGAATGGTTGTAAAGGGTCCAGCCCGGGATCCTGCTCGCACGGGTGTGCAGGGAGACGGGCGCATTCTCCAGGTTCCAGGGCATCTGCCCGGGCTCTTCCAGGGCTTCAAACCTGAAATCCATACTCTCGAGCGTTTCCATGTGAATGCCGTAGTTCCATGGACTACCGGGCCGAACCTCGAAATAGGAATGCGGCCATTCCCCGCTTTCGACCTCTTTCCAGTCTTCCTCGATCCGGAGTGCATAGACCAGGGGTCCCCGCTCGATCCCCGCCGAGCCTTCGTACCACCGGCTGATTTCAACTTCCATCGGGAGGACCAGTTCAAGGACATCCCCCGGCTTCCACTCCCGGTGAAGGATCATCAGCCTGCGTGCCGTATCCGCATCAAACGTTTCGGGCTCCCCGTTCAGGACCACCTGCGGGTTGCCGCACCAGGCCGGGATCCTGAGGTGGAAGGGGAATTCCACGGGTGCCTCTGCCTCGAATTGAAAACGGATCCGTTCGGAAAAAGGATAGTCCGTCTCCTCGGTAAAGCGCACCTCCTTGCCGTCCGCGACCCTGGCCCTGACCGATGATGGACCGTAGACCAGTGCGGCCAGACCGTTGTCGGCCGTGGCATACCAGAGGTTCTGCACGAACTTCGGCCAGCCCTGGTGCATGTTGCAGGTGCAGCACGGGTATCCGGTCAGCACCCCGAACACGATCCTGCCCCGGTGGTCGTTGTGGAAATTGCGCTCCTGGTTGGTGACCAGCACCTGGTTGACCTGCTGGAAATACTGCCTGCGCAGGAAGCGGTCGTCGTGCTGTGCTGGAAGTACGTTGTAGGCGATCCGTTCGAGGTAATCCGAGTAGTACATGTCTCCGGTAACCGGCAGTATGCTTTCGAAGGAAAACATCATCTCGATCGCCGTGCAAAGTTCCGATCCCTGGGTCGGGTTGTTCCCGTGCAGGTGCTCGTCGCCCCCGTACATCCCGTTGACGAAACCGTGCACGTCCCGGAGAGCTGCCAGTCCCGATTTAACCGCATCCAGGTATTTCTGCTCCGGATGCTGCTGGTAATAGATGACCGGTTCCTTCAGTCCCTGCGCGACGTTCACACAGTGCAGCCGGGGGTAGGGATTGACGCGGCGGATCGCGTTGCCCGAATAGACCGCGGTCCAGTCATAGGTGTGCCGGTGGATCATTTCGGCCAGTTCCAGGAGCCAGGGTTCCTTCACGATGTTGTAATACCAGTATATTACTGCAAGATTGTCGCCTCCCCTGCGGTTGCCCCAGTAAGTCCAGTGGCCCAGGGGGTATTCCGGCAGGGTTTCGAGCTGGTAGCGGAAATACCGGTCCATCAAGCCAAGCACACGCTCGTCCCGCGTGGCGGAATAGTATTGCTGGAGGACCTTGAGCATGACCATCTTGGGCCACCAGTCCCCGCAGTTGCCCTGCTGGGTGCCCGGCAGGTCGGGGGCACCGGCGGGTTTTGGATGGGGACCGAAATAGCCGGTTTCACGCTGGTTCTCTATGGACCATTCGATCCATTCCCGTGCCTTGGCAATGAGCTCCTCGTCTTCCAGGATGTAGGCGAGGGGGACCAGCCCGTCGAGCCAGTAGGGTCCCCGTTCCCAGCAGTCCCCGTATCCCCCGAGCCAGGCGTTGTGGTCCCCGCATACCTGCTCGTAGATGCTGTCCAGGTGACCGGTCAGCCCGTCCCGTTGCAGCTCCAGCATCCGGAGAAGCCAGCCCCGTGGTTTTATGTCCCCCAGGTTCAGGGCCGTATAGGGCTGTGGTACCAGGGGCTCCTGGTTGGTGATGTAATGCGCGTTCCTCGGTCCCCTGACCGGGACGCCGGTTTGCGGGGTGCAGGCAATCAGCGTGACTAAAATCCAGAAGAT
This sequence comes from uncultured Bacteroides sp., assembly GCA_964575235.1. Taxonomy (GTDB): domain Bacteria; phylum Bacteroidota; class Bacteroidia; order Bacteroidales; family SM23-62; genus SM23-62. The sequence continues at coordinate 35,359 of CAZNQG010000008.1, read as the reverse complement.
ACAGGCTTTTTTCATGGGCTGTGGTATTTTTCCTTAATGGTTATTTTCCTGCCGCTCGATCGGTTCGTTGCCCCAGGGAACGGATCCTTCCCCTTCCCCGTAATTCTTCCTCCACTCGTGCCTCCAGCGGTGGATGTCCAGGTGGTTGATCTCGGGCAGGAGCTTCCGCTCCTTCTTGCCTGGGATGGGATCCAGCCCGGAGGGTTTGTCCAGGTACCAGTAGGCGACGCTGGCCAGCTCCAGGGTCAGGCAGTTGCTGTGGCCGTGCTCGATGGTAAAGCGGATGGACTCGCTGAAATACAGGGGGTCCTCTATGTGGAAGCGGTAGGCATGGGTCCGGCCGAGCCACTGCATTTTAGAAGGTGTGCGGGCATAACCGAAATACGGGTGGTGGAATTCCTCGTTCGGGCACCATGAATGGTTGAAATAATCCTCCGTCCCGGTCCCGTGCAGGGTGGGGGTTTCATCCCCGTCGATAAAGATCATGTCGTCCCCCTCGCCGTACCAGATTGGCGTAGGCGAGTTCACGTAATAATTCACGCCCGCAAATTGCCCCTTTCCATGGACATCCAGGATCAGGTAATTCCCTTGCCCGTTCGGGTTTTTACCGGTCTCATCGGACAGGAGTCCCCATTCGTTCTCCCCTTCCGGCGGGGGAGCGGTCAGCTCCCGGTTGTACCAGGCGTGGAAATACCCTTTATTTTCAGGAGGTTTTTCCAATTCCAGGTAATCGATGTAAAAATACAGGAGTCGTATTTCCGTGTCCGCCTGGTTTTCGATCTCGATCTTTGCCCCTGAGGCAAAGGGCATCTTGAAATACGACGAGAGGGCATTCCCTTCCACGGGTGCCGCGGACAGGGGAAGGGATGCAAAGGGATAGCTCTCGTCCCATCCCTGGCCGAAGAAGGGGCCGATGGGGGATTCCACGAACGGGAAGTCGTTCCCGTCCCAGTAGATCCGGAAAATTACATCCGTGCGGTTGAGTTCCGGCGGTCCCGGGCTCATGGTGATCCAGATGTGGTTGATCATTCCCGGTCCCCGGATATCGCAGAGGACGGCCTTATCGCCGGGTTCGATGTGCTCGATGCGGTCCCGGTTCCCCCCGGTCCGGTCGTAGCTGCTTATCCGTTTGCTTTTTACATCCTGCCGTATGACCGTGAGGTTTTCCAGGGCGGTCTGGCACCGTGCTTCAGGCATGAGGGCCGAGGATAGGACCAGGCCGGCCAGGAGCATAATCCCGGACAACCTGGATTTGTGCAATGTTTTCATGATCGGAAATGGTTTGGGTACTACAATTTACGATAATCTGGCTTCATGGAGAGATCTGAAAGGTGAGGATTCCTGTTCCGGGTACCTCGGGGGCAGGTAGTCAGGGGCGGTCGGATGCAGCGACCCGGTTTCAGTCCGAGATGTAGATGCCTTCGCCGGTGCCGATCCACATCCTTCCGTCCGGGGACTGTTCGATGGCAAAGATCCCGCGTTGTGCGAAACTCGTATCGTCCATCCTCCAGGTCCCGTTTTCATATATTCCCAAAACGCTGTACCCGGCGCACCAGATCCGGTCGTTCCGGTCGATGGTTATGAACATGGCATTGAAGGTGCTGTCGGCGAAGATCTGCTCGCAGTGGGTGCCGTCGAAGCGCATGATCTCGGGACCCGGGTGCATGGCAAGGCTGGAAAGCGAATAATCGATGGCTGCGAAGACCTCGTTCCGGCTGTTCACCTCGAGGTTGCCCCAGTAATAGGGGCTGAAACCCAGGTCCTCCTCCGTGTATGCATGCAATTCGTTGCCGGAAATCCGGACCAGGCGCGTATCTCCCACGTACTGTGATACGGCCAGCCAGACCTTGTCGTTGTGGTCGACGCAGATATCGTGAATGAAATAATTGGAGAGGGATGAATTCAGTTGTGTAAAAGCCTCCCAGTTCTCCCCGTCGAAGCGAAGCAATTCCCCTTCCCGACTCCTCCGGTTTGAAACCCAGACCACATCCCGGTTGTCGATGGCGAGGGCTCCCACGTAATCCGAGACCAGGGGTGAATTCTGGCCGGAATACCGGGTGAAGGTCGAACCGTTAAAATGGAGCAGACCGCCGTTGCTCATCCATACGCCGCCCTTGCTGTCCAGCGCCAGGTTGGGTATCCAGGCGGTGTCAATGACCTCAGAGTTGGATGCATCGTATACAAGGGCTTCGCCTGCCGAATAATGTATCAGTCCCCGGTCAAGCGTCCCCACCCAGGCCGTTCCGTCCGGCCCGAAGGCAATGGAGACCACAAACACATCCTCGAGGATATGCGTATTGTAACCGGCAGGCAGGGGCCGGGCTGCCGGCGGGCGTTCGCATGCGTATGCCAGTGCTGCAAGGGCTGCGAAGTATACCAGGATTTTCATGGTCGGCGGTTCGGTTATTATAGTATAGGATGTGTTAAAGGGCCGAAGAGTTGCGTGGTTTGGGATCATTTTACCAGCAGGATCCTGGAAACCTGTACCATGCGGCCGTTCCTGAACAGACGCAGGATGTAGATTCCGCCTTCCAGGTAGCTCACATCCATGTAATTCCGATTCGCGTTCAGCCGGATCTTAGGGGAGACCGCTTTCCCGGTGATGTCCACCAGGTCTGCACGGTAATCCCCCGTATAACCGCTTCCGTCTTCGGCTTCGATAAACAGGGCTCCGCCCGTGGGATTGGGGTAAATCCGGAACGGCTCAGGCACTGCAGGCAGGGCCGGTCCCGCATCCAGCCGGTAGGGCTGGTTCGCCCTGCCCGGGGTAAGAACGGCCATGTGGAACCAGTTCCCGACGCCGTTCTCGTACCTGCCGAAGGAATGGTTCTCCGCCAGGAAATCGAAGCGGACGGAATCCTTCACGACGATTCCGTTGCCTACTTTCTGGGACAGGTATACCCGTTCGCCTCCGGTGCTCAGGCGGAAGGAAGTGTGCATGTCGCCCTGCCGGGCATCCCCGTCTGTGTATACACAGAGGTAACCCCCGGCCGGGATCACGGTGGAATCCGGGATCGCAAAACGCATCGGTCTGTCCCGGTCGTCGGACAGGAACCAGGACCAGAGTACGGCTTCACCGGTACCGATGTTGAGCAATTCCACGTATCCCGATCGTTCCCCGAACTCATCGAGGTAGCAGGAGGTCATGGAAGCCAGTTCGTTGAGCCGGACATCGGCGGCGGATTCCCGGATGGCCTCGAAGACCGGTTCCAGGCTCAGGGTGGAACCCGTGGCGCTGCTGATCTTTTGGTCCCGGCTGTACTCTGAACCGGACGATTTGTCCACCCAGTGGCTGAAACGGTAGCCTTTTGCGGGAAGGGCCTCGATCGTCATGGGCAGTTCCTGGTACGTATAAAGCTTCAGCGGGTACATCTGGATGATGGCCTCGTTGACCCGCACCTTTCCCTTCCGGGTATCCGGGTTGGACACGGTCAGGGTCACCGTGTTGGAAGACAGGTTGAAATAGCTTTTCACGTAGCCGGGCATGAAGCCGTGCCGGTTTACGGCGTATTCCTTCAGGGTTGACAGGTAGCCTTCCCACATCTCCCTGGTGCGGTAATACTTCTGCTGGTTGTAATAGATCTCGTAGTCGATCACAGCCGAGAGGCTGTCCAGCACGTAATTGCACCATGCCGGTTCAAAGGAGCTGTAGACATGGGTCAGGTAGGTGGCCAGGAACTGCTTCCTGAAGCCCTCGTTTTCCATCAGTTTCCGGAAAACCAGGGTGGACCAGGGCGGTCTTGGAGGCTCCGGACCGTCCACGGCCGTAAAGTATTCGAAGGTCTCGTGCTTGTACCCGTCGGCATCCAAACGGAAGCCGAAGCCGTAATCCAGGTCGAACAGCAGCCAGCGCCATTTCCCGGCCGGTCCCGCTTTCCAGAACTTGTGGTTGTTGTCGGGCCAGTCCCGGTTCCCAATGTACAGGTGGACGGTCATCCAGTTGATGAATTCCCGGATGTCGATTTCGGCTGCCGCCTGCCGGTAGTTTTCGTCGTCTGAAAGGGAGTAGCGGTTAAGAAAGCCTACGAGTTTCGCGTAGTCGTAATCCGAGCCGTGGATGATCTCCATGTCCCGCTCCAGGAAATCGAACTGCCCGTCCGGGATGTAATAATTGGTTGTAATGTAATCCTCGTTCGTCTTTTCCCTCAGGTTCATGATGCCCCGGTATTCCCCGTTGAAATAGACGATGGCGGGCTGGTAGGCCTGCCAGTCGATGTCCATGGAAGGCTTTACCAGGGCCTGAAGGAAGGCGTCCCGCAGGAGGGTCTGGTCCTGGTCGTTCCCGGAGTTCCTGAGAAGGACCGAGGGAAAGCTGTTCAGGTCCGGTTTTTCCCTGAAGAATGCATAATCGAAATCGTTGTCCCCGTACTTACCCCGGGCATAGATCGAAAGGGATTTCTGCTGCCTCCCCCGGGTACAGCCTCCCGCGACCTTGACACCGGCCGGCTGGGAGATGCGCCTTACGCCCCGTTCGTCGAAGTACTCGAACCAGGCCGGCCGTTCCCAGTCCTGGTTCCAGTTGGCGATGTCGCCGCAGTAGCCGGCCGTCCCGTTGGTCCCCCGCACGTGTATCCCGATCGTATTGTCGTAAAAATGGTCGGGTTCGAAGGACAGGGATACCACCGGCAGGGTGAATTCGTGCTCGTTCAGGAAATACGTGCTTGCGTTGAGCTTCCCCGGAAGAAACCCGTCCTCGTAGGTCCTGGCTTTGACCACCATGGTCTTTCCGACCGGGATGGGATCCGAGAAGGAAGCCGAGGATGCGCCGGGTTCGGAACCGTCCGTAGTGTACCGGATGTTGTTCCCGCTGAGCGTCAGGTTTGAAGCGCCATCCAGCCTTCCCGCATCCAGGGAGAACTCCACCTTTTCACCCGGCTGGGTTGCGGATGAAGGGAAATTGGCCGAACCCGGGGTAGGGGTGGCGCAATAGACCGGGCTGGACGGATCGGAGGGATCCCTGCCGTAGGACACGTTCGGGTACTGCTGTCCGAACTCCAGGTAATCCACGATGTTTTCCGAACCGTCGCTCAGGTAAAGGGTTTCCCCCTCGGTGTTGAGTCCGAAATTCGCATGCTTCCCGCTGTTCTCCTTATCGCAGTATACCAGGTAGAAGGCGCCGGCCGCAAGGCTGTATGCGGGCATTTTCCATTTCTTCAACTCGCCGATGTCGTCCGACAGGTAATAATTTCCCAGGGAAACAGCCGAGGAACCTCTGTTATAGATCTCCACCCAGTCGGCGAAATTATAAAAGTCGGTCTCTATTTTATAGCTGGCGTTGGCGGCCATGATCTCATTGATCACAAGCTGTGAGCGGGAGGGCATGGCGGCCAGGAGGAGGATCAGGAGGATGTGGAACCGGTGCAAGGTCGCGGGTCCCCCTAACAGCAGTCCTGGAATCAATCTTTTCATGTATGGACTGGTTTGGGATTCAGTTTTTGTTTTCCTTTCCCTCCCAGAAGATCTCCTCCCTGATCTCCTTCATCCGGCGCTCGGCAAAGTCGTAGTAGGAGACGGTGATCCCTTCCGCTGTGGGCAGCTTTGGTACGGGTTTCCGGTTCGTGGGCCGGGTTTCCACGAACTTCCCGTACCATTCCAGGGCCTTCCCCTTATCCTTGATCCAGTTGTCGTAATGGCTCCCGATCTCGAAGATCAGGACGGTGTCGGAAGGATTCAGGTCATGGGCCGCCAGGTAGGCGTCCAGTGCCTTGTCGTACTTGTAATAGCCGGTATAGGCCTTTCCCAGGTCGCGGTAGACGCGGGACAGAGCCGTCGGGGAGGGACTCATCAGCTCCACGGCTTTTTCCAGGTACTGGATGCCGAGTTTCTTATAGTAGGAAAAGTCGCAGGAAAGCCCCAGCACGTAGCATAGGTCCGCATTTGCCGTATCCCGCAGCCAGGCCTTCTCCAGGCAACCCTTGGCCGCATCGTAATCCTCCGTTTTGAAATAGCTGTAGCCCAGGTACTTGTTGACGAAATCGGATGTATCGCCCAGGGTGATGCAACGTTCGAACCGCTCCCTGGATGTTTCGTAATCCCGGTTCAGAAAATGCAGGAAACCGTTCATCTTCAGCATCTCGATGTTCGTGGAATCGCGTTCAAGAAACCCTTCGGTAAGCCGTATTCCCGCAGGGTAGTCCTCCCCGTCCCGGTACAGGCCGGCCAGTCGGATGGTGGACTGGTAATCGGCCGGGTTGAACGACAGTGCTCTCCTGTATAACTGCACCGCCGAATCGGCGATCCCGAGTCCCTCGTAAGTCCTTGCAAGCTGCCTGGACATGTAATATCCCGAATCCGCTGCAAATGCCTTCAGGTAACGTGTTTTGGCCTGCTTGTAATTGCGCTGCCGGAACCAGGTGTCGGCAAGCTGGCTCAGAAGGAAGGTATTGCCCGGGTCGATGTCCAGGGCCATTTCCAGGTAATGCCTTGTCCGGGGATAGTTGGCGAGCGATTGGAAGCAATCCGCCAGATCGACCATGCAGCGCAAGTCGTTCGGATCCTGCCTCAGGATCTCCTCCAGGCATGGGACCGCCTCCTGGAAGCGGTTGAGTCCCCTGTAAGCAGAAGCCTTCAGGTAGAGCAGCTCCGGATCGGTACCATCGGGATCCGCCCGTTCAATTGCCCGAAGAGCCATCTCGTAACGGTAGTTCAGCAGGTAGATGGCGATGGAATCCTGCTGCTGGGGGAAAACGGGGATAAAGGGACAGATCAAAAAGAACAGCTTGAGAATGCTTTTGCCTGCATGCATGATATGCGGAAAGATTTTATGGAAAATTAATGCATTTCTGCCGGTTTTAAAAACGCCCCGGGCCGGTCTTTATTGTGAGATCAACCCGGCACGGAGGCGCATGTGTAATTTCCCTTGTTTTGGATTCGGTTTTTTATTCTTAATTTTATAAGAACGTTCTACGTTCTCACATTCTTTACCGCGCAACGTCACATGGATAAGTTTTGTTTAATCAAAATCATAGACCTATGAAAATAAAATTCAGTTTCATCAGCCTGGTCCTGATTCTGCTGCTTCCGGCACCACGGCCTGCGCATGCCCAGGGTGTCCTTAGAAAGCTCAAGGAGAAAGCGGAGAAGGAAGTGATCGAAGGTGTGTTCGGCAAAGAAGAAGAACCCGCCTCTGGATCCGAAGCCACCCCCCGGGAAGAATCTTCCTCCACCGCCCCTTCCAACGTCAGGGGAGGGGGACTGACAACGACGCCGCCCGATGTGATGGAAAACATCGCCTCGGCTGAAACGGCCTTGTCCGGGAAGCATTACAGCGATGCGCGTTTCTCCCTGCGGCAGGCGGTACAGGGCATTGAAATGGAAATGGGACAGAACGTCCTGGACAACCTTCCCGAATCGGTCAAAGGAATGAATAAGGTCCCCGAAGAGGACAGGGTCTCGAGCGTAAGCATGGGATTCACCGGGCTGACCATGAGGCGGGTTTACCGCGGGGGCGATCAGCAGTTGGAGCTTACCATCGGCAACGACGCGGTATTGCTGGCATCGATCAACATGTACCTGAGCATGGGTGCCTATGAGACTGAGGAGAACCAGAAAAGGGTCACTTTCCAGGGGAACCGCGGCGTGCTGGAATACGATGATTATTCGGGATACACCCTGAGCGTGCCCTTCGGACAGTCGTCCATCTTCGTCCTGAACGCGATTAATTTCTCGAACGAGCAGGAGATAATGTCAGCAGCGGAGGAATTCAGCATTGAAAAAATCATGAAAGAACTGGGAGAAAAATGAAAAAGATCGTATTCTTTACCGCAATGCTTGTTATGTTGCCGGGGACACTTCTCATGGCCCAGGACATACAGGCCAGGATCGACGAAGCAAAGTCGGCCTACAAATCCGGCAGCCTGGACGATGCCCGTTTTGCACTGCAGGAAGCCCTGAACGAGATCAACCAGGCCATCGGGAAGGAAATACTGGACCTGCTTCCGTCCGAGATGAACGGATTGAAGTACAACGACAGCCTCGACGATGTATCGGGAAGCTCGGCCGGTTATGCCGGTGTGTACCTGAACCGGGAATATACGGCTGAAAACAAGAACGCCACGGTGGAGATCGTCAGCGATTCTCCCATGCTTGCCGGGATCAATTCCCTGCTCAGCATGCCTGCGTTCATGGGCTCTTCACAGGGACAGAAGAGGATCAAGGTACACGACTACAAGGCCCTTCTGACGCGTTCCGACGAAGAGGGTGGCAGCGTTTCCTATGACATCCAGATGCCCTTCGGCAGTTCACTCCTGACCTTTACTACCAGCGGCATCGCGGAGGAAAAAGAGGTGGTGGACATGGTGAACGGCCTTCCCATCGACCAGATCGTGAAGCTGGCCGAATAGCCGTACGGTACTTGCAGCACACCGGCAATCCGGCATCCAGGCCGGATAAGCCGGAAAGCCGGATGAGCCGTAAAGTTATCCCGGCCGGTTCAATCCGGGCGCAAGGAGATTATTCGATCACGATCTTACCCCTGAATGTCTTCGGACCGTTCAGCTCGATGAAGTACAGCCCGCTTTTCAGGCCGCCTTTTTCGAGGATGAACTCTGTCCCGGTAATCCCTTCCATGATCCGGCATACCTTGCCGGACAGGTCCCTCAGCACCATGCGGCAGGATTCACCCCCGGGGTTCGGGAAGCGTACGGTGGCCGAATGGCTGAAGGGGTTGGGGTAGACCTCGAGCGTTCCCGCCCTGTTCACCGGGATTCCGGTGGTTTCATCGATGTCGATGACCTGAATGGTGAAGGGCACCTCGCAGTAATTGCCGGCCAGGTCTGTCGAGCGGACCCGGATCGAGTACTGGTTTTTGGTCTCGTAATCGAAGGATTCGGATGCCAGCAGCAGGTCGCCCACCAGGGTAAAGTTCAGGTTGTCCTCCCCGCCGGTCCCCGCTATGAACTGGTAGTAATGCGCATCGGCCGTATCGGGATCCTCCGTGATGAATTTTCCGATCACCGTGCCCGGCGATTGTTCCTCATCGACGGAGTGGTTGCTCAGGGTGATGGTGTCGGGCGGCAGGGAGCCCAGCTTCAGCTTGTTGTCGTCCATGTTCGACAGGGAGTGGGAATAGGGTCCCGTACCGGCTTTCTTGCCCAGGCCTTCCGGCTCACAGGGCACCGGTTTGCGCACCGAGATCCGGTAGAACAGGTCCGAATCCAGGGGATCCGGGTCGGTCCACGAATTCAGGCTGGCCGAGAGGGAGTGGATGGAATCGAAGTCCGACTTGGTCTGGCTGCGGTAAATGGTGTAGGTCTGGTATTCGAAGCCGTAATACTTGTCCCATGCCAGCTGGGTGGTGTTCAGCTCCGGGTTGGTGGTCACCAGCAGGTGGATGGTCTTGTGCGGCTTGCACAGGTCGATGTCCGTTTCGTTTTCCGCCGTATCCAGGGCCGTGATCTTGTACAGGTAGGCCTGCACGGTGGGATCGGCGACGCTGTCTTCATATACGCTCAGTTTATCGTATGGAACGGTTTCCAGGAGGTCGTAGATGCCGGCCGCCTCGCTTTCCCGGTAGACGTTGTAGGCCAGGATGGGGGCCCTGGATTTCTTTTCCCATACGACCAGGTTGTTCCCGGTTTCCCGGTCCACCGTGACCATGCATATCTGGGGGGCCAGGCAAAGGCTGATCCGGGAGCTGGTATCGGTACCGCAGCTGTTGCTGAGTACGCATGCATATTTGCCTTCATCCGGGTAGTCCGCACCGGGGATATGGTATTCCGGGGTAACGGCACCGGGAATGAGGGTATCGTTCCTGGTCCATTGGTAGGCAAGGTTGGTCCCGTTTGCATAAACACCCATGGATACCGGTTTCGTGCCCTGTACCCAGATGTCACCGGACTGTGACAGTATTTCGGGCGGGACCTTGACCTGAAGGAAAACGTTGTTGCTCAGGATGGTGTCGTAAGCATTGCTGACCACGCACTGGTAGTTGCCCTCGTGGACTGCAGCCAGGGAGTCAATGACGTACACATCCCCGGTTGCCCCTTCAATATCGCTTCCGTCCTTCTGCCACTGCAGGAAGGATTTTTCAGCGGTATTTATGGAAAAGGCAATGCTGTCCCCGACGCAACGGATGTAATTGCGGGGCTGTTCCGTGATCACGGGAGCCGAGGAATGGTTTTCATAGGCACCGATGTCTATGGTTCCATCAAAGACCCGGTCGTTCCCCGCGAGGTCCACCTCCGGCAGAACAATGTCCGGGACATTCATGAGTCCCGCGTTGATGCACGGCGAAACCGGCAGGAGGGACCAGTCCGCCGCCATCCCGTCAAAGGCCGTACCTGTGCCCTCCGGCGGATCTGCAAAAAAAGGATCGCCGTCCAGTATCTGTTCGGCAATCCCGATGTACGGGCTCCCCGTGAATCCTTCCGTTCCGTCCTGTATGTCCGAATGATAAACGGAGGGCTGGGATTTCAGGTTGAAAAGGTAAACCTGGTCGGGATCATTGCCCCACAGGATCGAATTATACACCTCCGGGGCCGTCCGGTTCAGGTATATGCCGCCACCGCCAGAGTTTGCCCTGTTGTTTGCGATGGTGTTGCCGGTAAGGGTGATCCCGGGACTCTCATCCATGTAGATCCCCCCTCCGTATGTGGCCTGGTTGTTGCAAAACAGGTTGTTCAGGACATTCCCTCCCTCGGCGATGTAGAAATTGATGCCCCCTCCGAAGTCAGCCTGATTATTGGAAAAAACATTTCCCTTTATCAGTCCGTCCGACTGCCAGATTTGCAGGGCGCCGCCATCGTCGATGCTGAGGTTGCCGTGGAACCTGCAGTCCTCGATCTCAAACCACCCTGCATTATCAATGTAGACAGCCCCGCCGTGGTTGCTACTATTGTTCCGGAAGCAGCAACGCCGGACCCTGGGCATACTGTTCCTCGCAGCAATGGCCCCGCCGTATTCAGCATGGTTGGATAAAAAGCTGCAGTCCTCGATCTCGATGTTCGAGAAGCTGGACAGGAATATGGCTCCGCCGAACACCAACTCCCAGTCGTCGGTCCCCGATTTTTTCGAGTACTCAAACCTGCAGAACCGGAGAACCGAGCTGTCGTTGTCGCTCATGGCCCCGTCCGCACCTCCGTGTGCAGGGTCCCCGTTGTTGAAGATCAGGGAACCCCATCCGCCAAGCGTTGTATCGGTATCGCTGAAACCCGTGGTATCCTTGACGGTGAAAACAACCGGGTCCTGTTCCGTACCGAGGGCATAGATGGTGCCGACAACCCTGATCTTGTAATATCCCTGGAACTCAACCACCGTGGCAGGCAGGATGGTCACCTTGTCGTAATCCTGTATGGTGAAATCGCAGGTGATCTTGACCGTATCCGCATACCAGATGGCATTGCCCATCGAAAGGCCACATTCGGTTATGGACTCCTTGTGGTATTCCACAGCACCAATATCAATCCGGGTATAGCAGATCCTGGGATTTCCGATGATATCCCTCTCTCCCAGTTTGAGTCCCCCGGCATCCGGCGTTCCTGCATTCAACATGAAACTGGTCAGCTTGAGGGACCAGTCCGCATCCGGGTCATAATTTGCGGTTCCTGCCCCGGTGGAAGCTTCCGTGAAGTCCGGCATGGCATTCATATTATTTTCGTAATCCCCCGTATGCGTGTGTCCGCCGGCAAAGGCATTGTCCCCCTCGATGTTGCAGTAATAGATATCGGGCTGTGAACCGGCATCCTGCAGGTATACCTGGTAATTGGTGTTTCCGAAAATTACGCTGTTGTAAAATGCCGGGTGGATTTCCCCGGAGCACTTGACCCCGTAATCGTTGTTGCAGAATGTGTTGTTTACCAGAGTGGCGGGGGAATCATACAGTTCGACGGCCTGGTAATTGTTGCAGATGATGTTCCCGGAGATCAGGGGAGCAGAGGAATAACAACGGATGGTATAATTGTTCTTGCCGAAAAAGTTATTCCGGATGACGGTGCTCGATCCCGACGATAGTTGCAGCATTCCCGCATCATCCACGAAGCGGTTCCGTTCGATGACCGGGTCCGCGTTGAAGCAATATATTGCATTCGTGGTGTTATGGGTGAAGAAGTTGTTCGCGATCAGGAAATTCGAGTTGCTCCTGCAGTAAATGGCGGAATGAACCCCCGAATTGTTCAGGAATACCGAATTCCGGACCTGGACCCTGGAATAGCCGTACACCGTGATGCAACCCCCGGAATTCGCATCCCTCTGGATCCCGTACTGGAATTTACACCAGCGGATCATCGTAGAATCGTTATCCATCATGGAGCCGGTCAGGTCCTTTATGTACAGTCCGTTCCAGCCCGAAGAGGTACTGTCGGGGTGGCAGGTGAACCGGATGGTATCCCCGGGCTGGCCCACTGCATGGAGGGTGCCCTGGATGTCAAAGCGGTATTTCCCGTTGACCTGGACAAGGGTTCCCGGTTCAATGGTAAGGATTACATTGTCCTCGACGGTGATGTCACCCGATACCATTACCGTGTCTGCCGTCCAGACGGTGTCCGCAGCAATGGTGCCCGATACGTCCATCTGGCTCGCGTTGGCCGGAGTGAAACAGGCCGCCGAAAGGATTAAATACAAACCGGTGGTGGCCGGAAGAAGGGTGTTTCGAAATTTCATAGCCTGAAGTATTTAAATTGTCGAGGAATTCCTATTGGCAGCAATGGGTGCAATTACCCGGCACGGCTGGCAAGATCTTCTCCTGAGTTATAAAGATATTCCAAAATCTTAAGTGAATCAAGCGACATGGAATCTAAGAGGATGGTCCTTAACGGACGGTTCAGATCCCTTCCCACAGAACTGCTCTCAAGCCTACTTTGACATGGAGAAGCCGTCGCATCCTCAAGTTATCCGACAACCTGCACGGTTCATCGGTTAATGATCTGGGTCAGCTGCTGGGTCAGTTCGTTGATCTTGAACTCGGCCCAGAGGGGCAGGTGGTCGCTGATCTGTTTTTTCCCTCCCTTCGGGTTCTTGTCCTGGAACAAAACGCCGTTATATTTCACCACGTTGCATTTTCCGTCGAATTTAAAATCCGGGCGGTCTATCCAGGCGATCTTGTCGTAAGTGGCCGTTTGCTTGAAATTGGTCTTCAGGTCGTCCATGTTGGGGGGCATCTTGAATCCGTGCCTGACCAGGGCCTTGAAGAATTTGTCCCCGTTTTTAGCGATGTTGAAATCTCCCACGACGAAGATGTCCCGGTCCACCACCTTATGCTGTTCCCTTTCCGACAGCTTCTTCAGGGCTTCGGCCAGCAGGTCGATCTCCCTTTCCTTGAAGTAAGAGCTGCTGTCGAAAATATGAACGGAGACGATGGTGAAATCGAAACGGCCGGCCCGGAAGGAAGCCATGTAGGGCATGCGGTGCAGCTGGAATCCTTCATGGGTGACCGTATCCAGGTCAAATCCCAGTTCGGCGACCATGCCGGTCGGGACAACCGAGCGTTCGTCGTAGACAAAGGCGAAGCGTTCCGTATTCCCCGTCACGTCCGAGACCAGAAGGCGGTACCTCCCGGGCAGTATTTCGAACAGTTTGGAGATCCCCCGCAGGTCGGACTTGAGTTCCTGTATGGCTACGATATCGAATCGTTCGATGATGTCGGCGATGTACTTCAGGGCCCTCCAGCTTTTTTTCTCTGAAAAATGCTGGATGTTCCATGTGGCCAGCAGCAGGTTCACGTCGAGCTGTCGGCTCGGGATGGCAAATTCTCCCTCGTCCATCAGCTTCATGAGCGCCAGGCGTTCGCTGGCTTCCAGGTGGGTGTCTTCGGGTATCGGCATGACTTAAAGCGGATTATTCGATAACGATCTTCCCCCTGAATGTTTTCGGGCCGTTCATCTCGATGAAGTACAGCCCGTTCTTCAGGCCGCCTTTTTCGAGGATGAACTCTGTCCCGGTAATCCCTTCCATGATCCGGCATACCTTGCCGGACAGGTCCCTCAGCACCATGCGGCAGGATTCACCCCCGGGGTTCGGGAAGCGTACGGTGGCCGAATGGCTGAAGGGGTTGGGGTAGACCTCGAGCGTTCCCGCCCTGTTCACCGGGATTCCGGTGGTTTCATCGATGTCGATGACCTGAATGGTGAAGGGCACCTCGCAGTAATTGCCGGCCAGGTCTGTCGAGCGGACCCGGATCGAGTACTGGTTTTTGGTCTCGTAATCGAAGGATTCGGATGCCAGCAGCAGGTCGCCCACCAGGGTAAAGTTCAGGTTGTCCTCCCCGCCGGTCCCCGCTATGAACTGGTAGTAATGCGCATCGGCCGTATCGGGATCCTCCGTGATGAATTTTCCGATCACCGTGCCCGGCGATTGTTCCTCATCGACGGAGTGGTTGCTCAGGGTGATGGTGTCGGGCGGCAGGGAGCCCAGCTTCAGCTTGTTGTCGTCCATGTTCGACAGGGAGTGGGAATAGGGTCCCGTACCGGCTTTCTTGCCCAGGCCTTCCGGCTCACAGGGCACCGGTTTGCGCACCGAGATCCGGTAGAACAGGTCCGAATCCAGGGGATCCGGGTCGGTCCACGAATTCAGGCTGGCCGAGAGGGAGTGGATGGAATCGAAGTCCGACTTGGTCTGGCTGCGGTAAATGGTGTAGGTCTGGTATTCGAAGCCGTAATACTTGTCCCATGCCAGCTGGGTGGTGTTCAGCTCCGGGTTGGTGGTCACCAGCAGGTGGATGGTCTTGTGCGGCTTGCACAGGTCGATGTCCGTTTCGTTTTCCGCCGTATCCAGGGCCGTGATCTTGTACAGGTAGGCCTGCACGGTGGGATCGGCGACGCTGTCTTCATATACGCTCAGTTTATCGTATGGAACGGTTTCCAGGAGGTCGTAGATGCCGGCCGCCTCGCTTTCCCGGTAGACGTTGTAGGCCAGGATGGGGGCCCTGGATTTCTTTTCCCATACGACCAGGTTGTTCCCGGTTTCCCGGTCCACCGTGACCATGCATATCTGGGGGGCCAGGTACAGGGCGGCCGGGTCTGTATCCAGGGTTCCGCACATGTTCGAAACGGTGCAGACGTAGCTGCCTTCCATGGATGAATCAACCGGTGTGAACCGGTATTCCGGCAGGATGGCTCCGGGCATAATCCCCCCGTCCTTTTTCCACTGGAAGTTAACGGGGGAGCTGCCGGTGTAGGTGACCGCAAGGCTGACCGGTTTGCCGGCCTGGTGCCATGCATCCCTGGGCTGTACAAGGATCACCGGAGGGGAGTTCACCTTGATGTATACCGAGGCGGACAGCACGTTGCCGTATGCATTGCTGACCCGGCAGTGGTAATTTCCCTCGCTGGCCGTGGTCAGGGAGTCCAGTTCAAGGGTCCGGTCCTGGTCCTGGCCGGCCATGTATGCCCCGTCCTTGAACCACTTGTATTCCACCGTATCGCTTCCTTCCCGGGTTACTTCCAGTACATGGTTGTCGCCCGTGCAGAAAATGCCCCCGGCCGGCTGGCCGGTTACCACCGGCAAATTCCCCTGGTTTTCGTAGGCACCCACGTCGACCCTGCCGTTGTTTATCCTGGGATTCCCCGAGACATCCAGCAAGCCGATGTGTAATCCCGCAGTATCCCTGGTCCCGAAGTCGATGCCCGGCGAAATGTCCGTCAGGGAGTAATCCGCCAGCATCACCTGTTCCGGGTCCCCGGGTCCCTCGAAATCCAGCGGGTTTTTAAATACCGGTTCATCGATCATCAGGTCCGTGCATTTCCCGTTGCAGATGTAGGAAGGCACAAAGCTCGAGATGATCCGGTAACCCTCCTGGGACATGCTGAGATCGGGAATGATCGAGTTCACGATACGGGCGTTGTCCCCTGTCCACATGCTTACCCCTGCACTGTTCTTTACTATCGTGTTGTTCGCAATGGTGATGTTGAAGCATGTACCGATGCTTACGTTTCCGTTGTTATGATAAATGCTGTTGTTTACCAATTCAATGTTTGCCCCGTTCAGGCTTACGATGCGCTGTTCGCAGTCGTTGTTGAAAATGAGGTTGCCGTTTACCGTGAAATTCGAGCCGGCAAGCATCACCACACCGGCGGTGGATGTAATTTTATTGTTGTAGAAGGTGCAGTTGGTTACCGTATAATTGCTCCCCGAGAATGTGTATACAAGGGATGCATGGATCATGTAGCAGTTCCGGAAGGTACAGTTGTCGACGTGGACGTTCCCGTTCACCTCCCCGGTTATCAGACCGCGCTCCTCGTCCACAATCCGGTACACCTTGCCGAACTCGAAGATGCAGTGCCTGAATATCCTTGGTTTTGAGCCCTGTACCCGGATGTGTCCCCATCCACCGTCACTGCTTCCGGCATCATGGAATCCGGCCGTGTCCTTCATGGTGAAAAAAATGGGGGCCTCGGCCGTGCCGATGGCATAAAGGGAATCATATGCATAAATGTTATGGTTCCCGTCCGAGCAGACAACAACTCCCGGGTAGATGCTGACTTTTGCGTTCAACGTCGTTTCCTGGGTGATGTAAACCGTATCCGCAATCCAGATCTCCGGAGAGCTTACGGTGGCTGCCGGGGTGTAGGATGCCAGCCTGTACTCGAAGCAACCGGGATCGACATGTCCGTAGTTCACCCGGTTATTCCCCGCCATATCCCTCTCGATCGAGAATTCGTTCACAGGATCAACCAGTCCCTTGTTCAGCAGGAAGGAACTGACCGATAGCATCCAGTCCCCCGGCACGCTGATGGGTCCCACGCCATCCACGCCCGTCGCATTCTCAAAGGAGGGATCGCCGAAGAAATTATCAGCCTCCTTGATGGCCCCGTTGTCCGATCCGCGGACCTCCCCGATATCCGAACCGATCAGGTTGTACCGCACAACGGGCTGGGAGCTTATGGAACTCAGGTAGATCTGGCTCAGGCCGGACTGGTAGGTGTTCCCGTAAAGGATGTTATCGGTGGCGATGACCCCCGAGGCGCCTTCGAAAAATACGCCGGCGCCGTCCCACCTGGGACTTTTATTATAGCATATGGTATTACAGTACAGCTTTCCGCCGCCCCACTGGTAGTAGATGCCGCCGGCCGAGCCGCTTTCGTTGTTGACGATCAGGTTCTGTATGATCCTGGGATAGGCTGAGATGCAAAGGATCCCGCCGGCGCTCACTGTGTTTTCCCGGTATGACCGGTTGTTGGTGATGAAATTGTTCATGATCAGGACGCTCGAGGCGTATACCTTCATGGCCGCCCCGGCGCTGTGCCCGTATACCTTGTTGAATTTAAAGACGTTGTTGGTAATCTCCGCCCTGTCGCTGTACTGCAGAAGAAGTCCCCCCGCCGAACTGATGCTCGTGTTGTTCACGCCGAAGGCCCGGTTGTCCCGGAGCGTACAGCTGTCCATGTAGAGGTACTCTTCGGCCCGTATTCCCCCGCAATGGGTACCGTAGTTGTTGCGGATTGCAGAACGGTCCAGGTAATACCTGCCGTTCCCCTGGAAATCGACCGGGGACAGCAGGCTGCTCTCCGATGTGGCGGTATTGTCCACCGTGCTTATGAATTCAATGATGCAATAGCTGAGATTGCAGGCGAAGCCGGAACCGATGCTAAACTCCATTCCCCCCCAGGACCCGTTGTAATTGGAGGTATCCGCAAGTTCCGCACTGTCGGGCAGCATGGAAAGATCGTTGGTCACCCGCGTAAAGCGTATGGAATCGCCCGGGGCACCCACCGCATGCAGGACCCCGTCTACATACATCCGGTGGTGTCCCTCGAAATCCACCACCACCCCTGGTTCGATCACCAGGGAGTCGCCGTAGTCCACGCTGATGTCGCCCTCCACCCGGTAGGGGGAACCGGCTGCGGTCCAGGTTCCGCTGACGGATCCGCCGGGGACCGTCGTTTGAGCTGAGAGAGTTATGATGGCAGCAAAGATCGCAGCAAGAGATACAACTATTTTTTTCATGGCCCGTGATTTAATAACGCCAAAATACAACCATAAATCTCCATTGTCAAGTTACCGGCTTCACTAATTCTTTTAACGGACCGCAGGCGCACTTCCGGTTTTCTTTCTTATCTTGCCCCTTATTTACGGTACCAATATCCCACCTATGAACCATTTCCAGCAGTTCGCGGACCTGGTGAAAGCCGGCACATCCGCCGGCCATTTTTACCGGAACATGAACCATACGCTTAAAAGGCTGAACGGGCAGTATACCATGCTGCACTACCCGATGGAAGGGAAAGAAGGCCAGTCCTTCATCGAGGGACAGGCGACCCTGACGAACTTCAGCATCTCCCTGCTCGGTGACATAAGGGGGAAACAACTGCTGGAGATCGGCTGCGGCAACGGGGTACAGGCGAAATACATATGCCAGACATACGAGCCGGCCTTTGTGACCGGGATAGACCTGGATCCGCATAACATCGAAATTGCCAGGCAGCAGCAGGAGGAGCGGAAGATCGGGAACATGCTTTTCCTGGTCGACGATGCGCAGGAACTCAGGAACATCGAATCGGATTCCATGGACGTGGTCATCAGCATCGAGTCCGCATTCCATTACCCGGACAAGGAGGCCTTCCTGAGGCAGGTTTCACGAGTCCTCAGGCCCGGGGGGAAGTTCCTGGTGGCGGACCTGCTCACCCGGAAAAAATCAAAGGGGATCGGGGTGCGGAGGCTCTGGAAGGGAAAGATGGAGCTTCACCACTGGGACCGGAAGCATTACCTGGAACAGTGGGAGAAGGGTGACCTCCGGCTGCATGAGAGCGTCGATATCACACAGCGGGTGGTCAGAGGATTCAGAGGATACCGCCGGTGGATCTCCGGCA
The DNA here is from genome assembly GCA_964575235.1 of uncultured Bacteroides sp. Lineage (GTDB taxonomy): Bacteria > Bacteroidota > Bacteroidia > Bacteroidales > SM23-62 > SM23-62. Next base: position 16,619 of record CAZNQG010000008.1, on the reverse strand, counting down.
TCGGCGACGAGGGCTCCGTCCGCAGGTTCCTTTTCCGGGTCTTTTACATCATCAACGTCGAATGGGTCCTCTTCCTGTTCCGGTACCGCCGTCTTTACCTGGTTTATGTGGGAGACAAGCCCCAGGCATGACACTCGAAGAACTAAAGGAGCATCTTGAAAACGGGCGGGGCGACCGGCTGGAGTATTTTGAATGCAGGTCGGGTTTCGATTACCGCATGTTCGATACCGTCTGCGCGTTCCTGAATACCAGGGGGGGACTGATCGTTCTGGGCGTGGATATGTACGGAGAGCCCAAAGGCATCGACGCACGGAACGTGGTCCGATACCAGGCCGAGATCATCAAGGCATCCAACAATCCCAGGTACATCAATCCCCCGTTCATCCTGCACCCGGAAAATTTCCGCCTCGACGGAAAAAACCTGGTCGCCGTATGGGTGCCCATCAGCTCGCAGGTCCACAAGTACGGAAACCGGATCTTCAGCCGTGTCCGGGATGTGGACCTGGAGGTCACCGGGCAGCAGATCGACGAGATCTACAGCCGGAAACGGAATTTCTTCACCGAGAACCGGATCTATCCCTTTCTCGGCCGCGAGCATCTCAATACGGAACTCATCGGCAAGGCCCGGAACCTGATCCGCAGCAACAACCCGGACCACCCCTGGCTCGCCCTGGACGACGACGAGCTGCTGATGACCGCGGGACTCCATACCATGGATTTCACGAACGGGACCAGGGGCTATACCCTGGCCGCCGCCCTGCTGTTCGGGAGGGATGAGGTTATACAGAAGATCCTGCCCCAGTACCGGATCGACGCCATGGTCCGGATCGTCAACACCGACCGATACGACGACCGCCTGGTCATACAGACCAACCTGATCGAGGCCTATGAGCGGATCATGGAATTCACGGCCAAACACGTGGACGATAAGTTCCACATGGAGGGCGACACCCGGATCAGCCTGCGCGAAAGGGTGTTCAGGGAGGTGATCGCCAACCTGGTCGTGCACCGGGAATACACCAACGCCCACACGGCGACCTTCATCGTTTACAGCGACCGGGTCGAGGTAAAGAATGCCAACAATCCGAGGGATTACCGGAAGCTGAGCATCGGGAGCTTCGAGCCCTACCAGAAGAACCCGAACATCGCCCGGTTCTTCCGTGCACTGGGCAGGGGAGAGGAGATCGGGTCGGGGGTCCGCAACGTCAACAAGTACCTGGGCATTTACAGCGGGGGACTGGAACCGTTCTTCGAAGAGGATACGATCTTCACCACCGTGATCCCGCTGAGGAAGGAAACCATCCGGATCACCGCTGAGGGAAAAGGCGAGGGAATAACCGAGGGAATAAGTGAGGGATTAAATGAGGGATTAAATGAGGGATTAAACGAGGGAATAAAGGAGGGAATAAACGGGGGAATAATCGAACCCGTATCGGAAAGGGTGAGGGATAACCTGCATGCCCTGCTGGCTTTTCTTTATCAGAACGAAGGGGTACAGGCCGGTGCGCTGCGCCGGCAACTCGATGTTTCGGATGCGACCATCGAACGTTACATCGGCATCTTGAGGAAAACCGGGATCATCGAGTACCGCGGAGCACGAAAATCCGGCGGATACTACCTGTCCGATGCCTTCAGGGGCAGGCTGGACTGATCCGCTTGCGTGACCACGGAGATCCGGTGGTTGCGGCTTCCAGGGTGCGTTCAGGAGCTCGCCGGACCGACCGGCAGCTTGTCAGTCCTTTACGCAGCGGACCGAGCAGCCGGTCTTTTTGTCCTCCCCGAAGTTCGAAAGGTTCGTGCTGGCGGCATCCAGGTAGCGGCCCAGCCCGTTGGTCCCCCCCGATTCGGTCGAAGACCACCACAGGCCGTAATCCCCTTCGGAAAGAAAGTTGCCGCCCGTGTCGCGCTTTCCGCCCGGGCGTCCGCCGAAACCGGTTTCATCGGTGGCTCCCGTGTTCGGGGTAGCCCAGCGCACCGTGCCCGTTTCCTTCAATTTCCCCCCGGCGGCGCCGACGCCCCCCAGGTAGGTCTCCAGGCTTAGCCATTCCTCGTAGGTGGGCACATGCCACCCCGAGGGACAGAGCTTCCCGCTTTCCACAACATAGAAGTTGTAAATGGCGCCGTACTCGTTCTTATAGGAGGCCTCGTCGTTATCATACCAGCAGTAGGCCTCGGTGCCGAGGTTGCTCCAGTCCGTACCGTCCGATACCAGCGTTATGACCGCTTCGTCGTTGTACCGGGTGGTCCTCAGGTTGGAGCCCATCCAGACCTGGTCCCCGATCTTCACGGCCGGGTAAAGGTTGCCGTCGATGTCTTTTACCTTTTCGGTCAGGGCTTCCAGTTCGTCAATCCTTGCCAGCAGGGCGTCCACGTAAGCCTTGGTGGCGGCATCCTGGCTGCCGACCGGTTCCGCAAGGTTCCCGATGTTCCGGTTGTTCATGTCCATATCCTTGTTCACGGCAAGGCCTGAGCTGCTTCCGGACAGCACGGGACCGTCGCCCCCCAGCCTGATGGCCCCGGTTGTGGAATCCGACATTCCGAAAACGCCCAGGGTGTTCATCATGTCGATGTCCGTCAGGTAGGCATCGTCGCCCACGATCAGGTTGTATCCTCCCGCCCCGAACACATCGGTCAGGTGGAGCTGTATGTCCCCGTTCAGGGTATTGATCGTCACCTTCCCGGAATCGTAGGAGATGTCATTGTCCCAGCGTTGCCATACCGAGGGCAGGGAAACCTCGTTGCCGTTCGTGATGCCCAGGTAAAAGCCGTTGAGAACCAGCTTCTGGGTGTCTGCGTCGTCCAGGAGGTATCCCAGGTATACGGTGCCCCCGTCGCTCAGGAAAAGGGAGTCGTTGTTGATCAGGATCGACTGGATCTCGTTTTCCGGGTCCGGGTCGGCATCGTCGGTATCTTCGGCGGTCCGGGCATACAGGGCGTAGGGTACGCTCAGCAGTTGGGTGGTGCCCATATCGGTATAGGAAGTGCCCCCCTGCGGGTCGAGTTCCACCTTGACGAAATAGGGCCCGTCGGACCAGTCGATGGCCGCGAAATCGGTGGTGTTCTGGCTCCCGATGGCCAGGGTCACCAGTCCCAGTTCGTCCGTGGTCGGCGTGAATTCTTCCACGCAGACCGGCGTTCCGGCGACGCTGCCTTTCAGTATGCTGATTTTGATACCGACCGTAGCATCCGTAACGGCATAGCCGGCTGCATCCCGGACAACGGCCTGGTAGCTGAAGCTGTTGGGAGCCTGAGCCAGCAAACCGGCCGCAAGCATGCCTGCTGAGAGTAATGCAAATAATTTTTTCATGATCTTATTGCTTGATGATTTTAAAAGTTTTAAAGACAGGGGAGGGTACTGCCCCGGAGTTGCGTGATCCCGGCAGCAGGGCCTTCCCATCCTTTTGAACGATTTGCAGTATGAAGACGGAGGAACGGGAAAGATCATCCAGCCGGATGACGCTTACGGGGTCATCCACCGGCGCCTGTTTCAGCAGTTTCCCGTCCAGGTCGTAAAGCCGGTAGCAGTACCTGCCCCATGGACCGCCTCCCGTATGCTGTTCCGGGTGGAGGAATTCCAGGATCACGCAGCTTGTGGCCGGGTTGGGGTATGCCGAAACCGTGAACCCGGGTTCCGGCCACTCCCCGATCGCATCCACAACAATCATGACCTGGTGGACCCCCTGGGTAAGGATGCTGCTGCCTGCCTGAAGGGTTCCGGCGACGGGTTCACCGACGGTCCAGTTCAGAAACATCGATCCGCCCGATGCCTGGTTTCCTGCGCTGGCAACCACCTGCTGGGATTTAAGGGGCCCGGTACAGGAGAGAAACAGGAGCATCAGGAAAAATGCCGTGCAACCATTGAATTTTTTCATGGTAAGGAGAATTTTCAATTGTTTGTGAGATGAGAACGGAGTTCGTATCCGGTGATACGATAAATAAAAATAAATCAAATTTTCCGAAATATCCCGTTTGCCCGGATACTTGTGGACAAATGGCTTCATTACGGCTGATTATTTTTTCATAACTTATCCGTGATTAATATGAGATTTAACCACCACCATCATGAAGAGATTATCGCTTCTTATCATCGCAATCCTCCCTCTGGTATCGCATGCCCAGGGAATTTATTTCAAGCTGGATGCCGGACTCGGTGCCGCCCTGACCTTCGGTGATTTCAGGTCCTACGGCATATCTGCTTTCACCGAACCCAAGGTTTTCATCATTCCCGGCGTCAGTGCGGGACTCAGGCTGGAAGGGGACGCCCTGTTCGGCGGAAAGGTATCGGATCAGGCAGAGGACCTGAGCGTGGGACTCTCCACCCGGGCCGTCATCCTGGGGAAGGGGGAATATTACGTGGGAAAAAGCAATACAAGACCGTTCGTGGGTTTTGGCATGGGAATGTACACGATCGCCAACACTTCGGCCACCGGCACGGGTTCGGCCTCCATATCCGCCGGCAGGCATTTCGGGCTGGCCCCCGAGATAGGCGTTACCTTCGGCAATTTCCGCCTGTCGGGGATGTACCATATCGTCACGGGAAAAAACATGGTCGAGCTCTCGACGGGTGGCACCCAGGAAATCAGCATGAATTATCTCGTGATCCAGATCGGGTTCAAGATCTTTTCGGTCGGGGATTAAATAAATACGGTTTGAAACGTGTCGGGGGAAAGGAAATACCTGGTTCTGGCCTGCATCCTGGTACTGATCCCGTCCGTAAGGGCCGGCGCGCAGTCCCGGTTCGGGGTCGGGGCTTCCTACGGGCTGGCCAACGCCGCCTCGGCAAGCCTTTTTTACCAGCATGAAGTCCACCAGTTCCACCTGGGGGGGACCATGCAGTTCGGCGACGAGCGCGGGAAGCCCCTGGACGATCCCTCCGGCCATGGGGCCACCCTGGAGGGAAGCGGGACGTACTTCTGGTCGGTGGGCGCCGGGTATGCATATACCCTGCGGGACCATTTTCCCTTGCGGGTGGTTCTTTCCGCAGGGAAAAGGATCCATTACACGAACTACCTGGACAGCGGCTTCTCGGACGGCGGCTTCCACACCATCGACGGATGGGACCTTGCCCTCGGTGTGGGAGTTGACATCGGCTATGACGTAATGGATTTGTTCGAGGTCTACGCCGGATTCCACAGCCTGTGGTACCTGTACTTCGGGGTCCGGGTGCCCATTCCCGGATTCTTATAGGAAGATTCGGCAGGGCTTCTATGGCACCATCAGAACTCGATCTTGTAGCTGATGTTGGGGAAGATGAAGCCTTCGCCGCGGACCTCGACGGACCGGGTCTGCGTGTTGAATACGTGTTCGTAAATGGACTTTTCCAGCAGGAGGTTCTTGATCTGTATCCCCCAGACCGAAGCGCAGCGGGGCCGGTTCACCCGGAAGGTCAGGGTGAAATCGATGAAAAAGGTGTTGGGGTACCGGCTTTCCCAGGCGCGGGTGTAATCGTACACCACCCGCTGCTGCTGCCGGGAGGCCTCCTCGTCGACCGGGTGTGTCCGCTCTCCAAGCTGGAACACGAACCGGCCGTTGACGCCCAGGATCTTGGCCTTGTCCTTTCCCAGGATGAATTCCTTTCCCCCGAGGAAATTCGTCACGAAACCGTAATCCCAGCGGGTGCTGTAAGTGCGGCCGTCGCCGGCCGTGTACTTTGAGTCGAAGACGGAGCCGGTCACCAGGAAGTAGAAGTTGCGGGTCATGTATTTTTCCAGGGTCAGGTCGAGTCCCATGTTCCGGCCTGTCCCCCGGTTGACCAGGGAGTCCCTGACCAGGTACTCGTCCTTGAAATTGATCATGGAATAGATGCCTTCCGGGCTGATGGGCACCCGGTACAGGTGCTGGTAGTAGGCTTCGAAATTAAGCCTCAGGTCCCGGATGATCAGGCGCTTGTATCCCAGGACCAGGTGGTGGGAGCGGGTGGGGGCCAGACCGATGTTGGGCTGGCGGCAGACGCCCGGGGCGGACTCCACACAGTAGAAATAGGCCGGCAGGGGCTCGATCTGCCCGTGGTTCCCGTATGCGATGCTGATGGAATTCTGGTCCGGGTCGCGGTATTCCAGTCCCACGCGCGGCTCCAGGGTCACGGTATTGTTCAGGAGAAATAGCATGGAATTCACCCCGGCCGTTAGTGCGAGTCCCCCGCTGGGCGCCCAGCGGAACTGGGTGAATGCCTGCAGGTATCCGGTCACCCCGAATCCCTTGTTTTCCTGGAGCAGCGGTACGCCCGGCACGTCCGGGTCCGCCTCCCTGGACTTGATGTCGTAGGTCAGCCTTCCGGCCGAGATCCCGCTGCGGTTCGAAAGATGCCTGCTGAACCGGTGGGTCAGCACCGAGCGCAGGCTGATCATGGTGGTGTAGTGCTTCAGGTACTCGTATTCGGTGTAGCTGCCGTCCGCTTCGAGCAGTTCCACCCGGTCCTTGAACCGGTTCATGGCCATGGTGAAGGACGATCTCAGCGCCGTGTTCTGGGCCAGGGTGACCCGATGGGTCAGTCCCAGCATGGCGATCTGCCCGTCCCAGGTGTAGCGGGAGCGTTCCCATGCCGAGAACCATTTCGTCGAATCCTCTTCGGGCTCGGAACCGTTGTGGTCGAGTCCCCCGACCCCCCAGATCGAAAACACCCCCGCTTTCGCGGCCGGGAAATTCAGCTTGAAGCTCAGGTCCTGGTAAACGGGCAGCTGTCCCTCGGGGATCAGGTCCTTCAGCAGTGCCGTGGTGGCGTAACGGTAATTGAACAGGTAGGAGGCTTGCTTTTCCTTCACAAAGGGGCCTTCGCCGAAAACATCGGCCCCCAGGGTGCCGAGCTGGAGTCCCCATCCCCGCTTTTCGTTGTTGCCCGCGCGCAGGTTCATGTCGAAGACCCCCGAGAGGGCGTTCCCGTATTCGGCCGGGAAGGCGCCCGTATAGAAGTCCGAATTGTTCAGAAGCTGGGCGCTCAGCAGGGATACGATTCCCCCGCCCTCGACCAGCATCCCCGCGAAATGGTTGGGATTGGGCACGTTCACTCCCTCGATCCTCCAGGTGAGCGCCTTGGGGGCGTTCCCCCGGATCGAGAGGGCATTGTCGTTCGGGCTTCCCCCGGCCACCCCGGCAAATGCCGCCGCCATGCGGCCCGGGTCATCGAACCCCCCGGCATAACGCCGGGTTTCCTCCACCGTGAAGGTCCGTGCGCTCAGGGTGGCCATCTGGTTCAGGGGGATGTCCTTGCGCACCTGCGCCTTCACGTCCACCGAACGGATCTCCGAGACCGCTTCCTTGAGCTGGAACTCCAGAACCACCGGACGGGCCGAGCTGACCAGGACCTCCGCGAACGCCTGCGGCTCGTACCCCACGAACCTCGCCTCGACCGTATAGCGCCCGACGGGGACCCCCTGGAAGCGGAACACCCCTTTTTCGTCCGTCACCGTCCCGTCCATATCCCCGTCCGACCTCAGGATTACCGTGGCGCCCGGAAGGGGCGCCCCCGTGGTGCCGTCGGTCACCTTCCCCCGGACGGTCTGGACGGGCGATTTCGGCTGTGGCTGTGCGCCCGGTAGCGATATACCCTCGAGCGCGGGCTGTGCCCTTGTTCCCGGTGGCGATGCGTTCTGCACCGCGGGCGGTATGGCGGGGGCGGACCCCGGCTGCCCTTCCTGCGCCCAGACCCCGGATGACAGGGAGGCTGCGAGCAGGGAGACCAGGAGAAGGGGTTTAGGGGGTCCGGCCATGCTGGAATGCAATAAACCTAAATTTAGAGATTTTTTACGGATGCACGATATGCCTTCGCCGTTGACCTTAATCAAGGGATCCAAATGTTAAAATCCGTTTTTACCCGGCTACCTTTTTGCTTTTTTCCGATTAAACATAAAAGGGGTGCATGTTTTACGGAAGAACTTGCGCGTTCACGATGCGATCCGGTGCGAATGCCCGCATATGCTCCGACCATTATGTTTAACTCTAAATCATACCACCAATGAAAAAAGCAGTCATCGTCTTCTTACTGCTGTGCACGGCAGCGCCTGTGGGGCTGGCACAGAGCGTTACCGTATATTACCATAGCAAAGATCTTACGAGTGATACCGTTATCTGTCATAATCTGAATGAACAGGACTATAAGACCCTGAAAGGAATAAGAAAAAAACCCAGGTTTGTCTTTAAGGATTGCGATGGGATTTTTCGAACCAAAAGAAAGCGCATGGACCTTTCAGAGAATGATACAACAGAAAAATTATCCTACTTCAACAAGGCCGATTGTAAATGGGATAAAGCCACAATAAAGCTTCAGGTTAAAGATACATGCGATGAAAAATCGGTTCCGGCTGCCACAGCTACAATCGAAGAATCCTGTAGTAAAGATAAGGAACGGCTCCGCCGGGTTTATAACAAGAAGGGAACGGCCCTGCTGGTGTTCGACGAGTGTTCGAAGGATTCCTATCTGATCGATGCAAGGAACAGGCGCAGGAAAGGCCGGTTCATCTGGCCCCGGGAGCAGCTTATCGTCGAGGTCCGCAATGCCAATATCCTGAAATACAAATACAACGTCGGTTCCGAGACCATAGCCTACCATGTCGAGGCGGAAACTAAAGAAAAACCTGAGGAAAAAGTTAGAGAAACGGTCACTAAGGAAGCGAAAGACACTGCCAAACTAGATACCATCCCGCTGAACAACCTTTACAGGACGATGAACTCGGCCACATGGAAGAAGAACGAACTGGCGGATGCCGAATGCATCAACGGGGAATCGCTGAATGCCTTCATCCGGGCAGGGAACGAAGGCCTCCGGGACTTCGGCATATACGATTATAAGAATACCAGGGCAGACTTCACCTTCTGGGCCCGGCAGAACTGGAGCAGGATCCCTGAAGTTGACCGGGACAGGATCTCTATAAAAGGAAACAGCGATTCGCTCAGGGCCGAATTCCTGGACCGCCTGGATACCATGGCGGTTACCCTGTCCGGGCTTCAAAGGGCAGCCGCGAATACGGTGCTGCGGCAGTATCCGCTTTACGTGAATGGCAGGAACGCGGATATCCTGCGTGTCAACTTCAGGCGCGATCCCAGGATCAGCGGCTCGGGAAGCGGGTTCGACATCGATTACGACCTGGATGTGCGGGGACTGAAGATCGATGTGAGCGCGGGATTGTTCTTGTCCGGGCTGGCCGACGAGAAATATTACCTGAAAAGGGATAGTGTGGGCGATACCACCCGTAACGTTATCATGCTCGAAAATCCCAAGGCCCTCAGCCTGTCCGTCGGCACTACGGTAAACGTCAACTACCGCTTCTGCAGCGTGGTCTCTTCGGGTGTTTCGGTGGGAACCGCATTGCCTTTCAACAAGGAATCCGTCAATCCCCAGATCCTGCTTGGCGTGAATTTCCTTTTCGGCCGGGAACAAAGGGTAGGTATTACGGCGGGCGGCGTTTTCGGGTGGCGGCAGGTGCTCAGGCACGGGTACGAAGAGGGCGATGTTTACGAGATCGATTCCAACGTTCCCGTAACGACCAATACCGGCATTTCCTGGTATGCAGGCATTGTCTATAACCTGGGCAAAACGAAACTGAGCGACGGATTGACAGCAAAGGAGTGATGTCGTGACCCTTGTAATTCATGCGGGTCTTCACAGCGCTTGCGGTTTTACCGGCATTGCCAAAAGGATTCATCCCCGGGCATTAACCCGGCGTTAACGCGGGAATTCGGTTTTATCCCTTATCTTTAATCCCGTTCACCCCGGACCTCCGGAAACACCCGGGCCTCCGGCAACGCCCCTGACCTATGAAATTTCCCGGCGTTTATTTCAGGATCCTTTCCCGCAACAAACTCCTCAGCCTGATATCCATCGGCGGGTTTTCCGTTAGCCTGGCCATCGTCATCCTCCTGCTGTCCTTCATCCGGGCCGAAAAACAATACGACCGGTCCATCCCGGACCTGGACCGGATTTACCGGATCGTCCATTCGCAGAATGCGACCTTTGTCCCCGAAAAGGCCCGGACGCAGATCGAGGCGGAGTTCCCACAGGTCCTTGCCGCCACCAACGTGTACATCGGTGATGAGCCCGTACTCCGGAACAACGAGAACCATACGGTCCGGATCGTAAATACGGACGAAAGCTTTTTCGAGGTTTTTTCGCTCTCCTTCACCGGGGGAATTACGGAAAACGTCTTTGCCGATCCCTACCGGGTCGTGCTGACCGAGAGCTGCGCCCGGCGGATCTTCGGGGATGAAAATCCCATCGGGCAGATCCTGAACGTATCCCACAGGGAGGATGTCCGCGTGGCGGCCCTGGTGAGGGACCTTCCGGAAAAAAGCTCCCTGAAGGGGGAAATGTTCTGCAGCACGGATCTGAAGGTCCGATACAGCCGCTCCTCCACCCCGACGCAGGATGTTTATCTCTACAAGGCCTTCCTGAAGCTCCAGCCGGGCGCCGATCCCGCGGAGCTGGAAAAACCGCTCTCCGAAACCATCGACCTCTTCGATATGGACTGGCTGGAAGGAGAATACCGGCTCCAGCCTTTCCGGGAGGTGTATTTCGATATAAGCGTCCCCCACGACAACCTCGAGCATGCCAACGTCCGGCTGATCCGGTTGCTGGGCTGGCTGGCCCTGGTCATCCTTTTGCTCGCCGTGTTCAATTACATCAACCTGGCCGTTGCCCAGAGCACCGGGAGGCTGCACGAGCTGGGTGTAAGGCAGGTTTTCGGGGCCGAACGCTACCAGCTTGTCACACAATTCCTGCGCGAGGCGCTCATCCAGGTACTGCTGGCCCTTATCCTGGCCCTGGTCCTGACCGTCCTTTTCAAGCCCGCGTTCAGCGATATCCTCGGGAAAGAGATAAAGGTATCCGGCCTGTTGCAGGAACCGGCAACCCTGCTCCTGGCAGCGGCCGGCATCGCGGGCATCACCGTTCTTTCGGGACTCTACCCGGCCATGGCCGTCCTGAGGCTGCAGCCGGGCCAGATGCTCCTGAAGCAGGTCGTCCGCATCCGCGGCTCCTTCGACGTACGATGGTTCCTTACGGTCATCCAGTTTACGGCCATGATCACCCTGATCGTCTGCCTGGTCACCCTGGTCAAACAGGTGCGCTACGTGCGGAGCAAGGACCTGGGATACAACACGGAACTCCTGGTGAGGATCCCCGTGCACTGGCGCATAAAGCCCTACGTGCCGGTACTGCTGGATGAGATCACCAAGCTGGCCGGCGTCAAAAGCGCCTGTCCCACGCACGGGACCCCGGGCGCCATCCAGAACTACTCGAGTTCGAACGGGCTGGATGCCTCGCACATCGCTTCCGACCACCGCTTCCTGGAAACCTTCCAGCTCGGGCTCCTGTACGGAAGGAACATCAGGGAGGGGGAAGAACCGAGCGTTTGCCTGATCAACAAGACCATGCTCGACGAGCTCGGCGGCTGGGATTCGGCGGAAAACAGGAGGATCTTCGGCAGCCAGGTCATCGGGGTCATCGGTGATTTCCATTTCAAGGACCTTTACCAGCCCATCGGGAACCTGCAGGTCTGGAACGAAAGGGACATCTCGCACCTGAATGTCCGGCTTCACCCGGGTGACGTGGCGGCAATCCTGGAAAGCATGCGGAAGATCTTCGAAAAACAGGCGCCCGGCTTTGCCTTTTCCTACGAGTTCTACGACGTCTGGCTCGGTTCGCACTACCGGCAGGAAGAAATGCGCGCCCGCTCCATCCGCCTGCTGTCCGTCGTAGCCGTGATCCTGTCCTGCATGGGACTGTTCGGCATGGCCGAGTACAGCACCCGCAGGCGCACCCGCGAGATCGGCATCCGCAAGGTCCACGGCGCCGACACGGCCCGCATCCTCCGCCTGCTCAACCTGGACTTCCTGAAGTTCGTATTCATCGGGATCCTGCTGGGGATCCCCGCAGGATGGTATTTCATGCGCCGCTGGCTGGACAGCTTCGCTTACCGGACCGGGCTGGACTGGTGGATCTTCGCCCTGGCCGCCGCAGCCTCCCTGCTTGTCGCCGTCCTGACCATCAGCTGGCAGACCTGGCGCGCCGCCCGCGGCAATCCCGCGGACTCCCTGCGTTACGAGTAATCGTTACCGTCCTGAACCGCGCCCCTTCCAGGGGCAAACTTGCACAGTCAAGCAGGATTTTCCGCGGATTTCTGCCTGTTGCGCCTCATTACAAACCAAACGGCCAGGACGACCAGGAGGGATGTGACCGCCCCGATGGATGCGATCCAGAAGCCTGTCCAGGTCCACGTCGAGGCGCGTTCCGCCCGGTACTCGGGCCGGACGTCCCAGGCGGTCCAGGGGCCGATGCAGCCCACCACGAAGATCGCCACCCGTACGGCGTGCAGGAACACGATCGCCACGGTCAGGCGCAGGGTAAGCCGGCGGGCCGCGATGCTGTCGCTTTGGATCCACCAGCGGATGGAGGCAATCATACAGGAAAGGTCGACGAGCATTTCCACCACCAGCAGGAAGGCCACCCACCAGGTGTACCTTTCCGTGTACCCGTGCGCGGTCAGCCAGATCGTGCGGAAGAACAGGAAGCCCGCTCCCAGGGCCAGGAGCGTGGCCCAGATGCGCTGCAGTAAGGATTTTAAAAATATAAAAGTCACCTGCAAGGGGGCCGCCTGCATGGGGTGATGAATCCGGCCCGGATTAATACTTAACCAGTTTCAGGGTGGCCTGTTCGTTGTTATGGTTGGTCACGGTGATAAAAAATATGCCCTGCTTCATCCCTTCCAGTCCCACATCACAGAACTGGGTGTTGGTGTAAGATCTCTCGGCTACGGTTGAACCGGTTATATCCTGGATCCTGATATTCACCGAAGGATTCTCCCTGCCCAGATCAACCAGGATCTTGCCGGAAGCCGGGTTCGGATACATCCGGATGTCGTGCAGGGCATCCACCGGTTGATCCGAAACGGCCGGTTCCTCTTTCACGGCAGCGCGCTTGAAGGTATGCTCGCCGGAACCTATTTCGCCGACATAGATGTAGTTCCCCTCCCCGGTACCGCTGGTTGTCACATCGTCGACCCACACCATGGTCCCTATGGTTCCGCTTGCCGGGACGTATACCTCAGCGGTTACGTTGTCGGGGATGGTCAGGGTCATTGAAAAAAGCGTATCGCTCCTGGTCCAGCTTATGGAAATATCCCCCCGGTCGGTGGGAAGGGTCCCGTTTACATGGCTCAGCCTCTGTTTAAAGTCCAGGGGTTTTACCCGGATCAGCTCATGCTGGGGTTTCAGGGCTTGTATTCCCAGGATATACTGCTGCATGCCCAGTAACCCGGACGCTCCCCAGGGGTGCGACATGCTCTGCTCGTTGGTAATGGCATCCCAGGATTCCCAGGTGGCGGTTCCCCCGAGGGAAATGGTCTTGGCCCAGCCGTCCCATTCTGTATTCGTATATAACTTCACCAGGTGAGGTCCCTCGTCCGCCTGCCCGATGGCCTCCGGCAGCCATCGCAGGGTTACCATCCCCGAACTCATCTGCTGATCCTTGATCTCGGCAACGACGGAGTCCCGGTACTGCTCCGGCACCAGTCCCATTGCCATGGGGAACATGTTGGCCTGCTGGGAGACGTGGTCGCTCTGCGAAAGGTCGGAGTTCAGTCCGTCCACATAAACCCCCCGGTCGTTGATCAGCAGGTCGTTCATGGCATCCATCATATCGAGGGCTTTCTGGTGGTATGTCTCCCGGTCATCCGTACTGTCGAGCACCTCGGCGATCCTGGCGATGACCTCGAAATCCATGTAAGCGTAGGCGTCGATGACGGTGCGTGATTCGACCGTCATATCGTAGCCGTACCGCATCTGGGCCGGCCAGTCGACGATGCCGTACAGGTAGGCTGAGCTTCCCCCGGCCAGGTTATGGATCAGACCGGTCGATTCATTGCGGTATGCATCCACGTAATCCGCGACCTTTTTGATCCGGTTGTAATTGTCGCGCAGAAACGCCTTGTTTCCCGTCTGCATGTAATAATCCCAGGTCCATACGGGGTACATTTGCGTATAGTCGGGTATATCTCGCTTCCCGTCCCCGTTCGGGTACACGGCGTTCAGCCTTCCGTCGGGCCAGTACTGGTCCTGCGAGTCCAGGAACTCAAGCAGTATGCGCAGGTTCAGGATGCGGTCCCCCATGGTCGTCATGGCCGGGACCCCGATGGACCATGAATCCCCCAGAAAACCTCCCTTCTCCCGGGTGGGCGTGTCCACGAAACTTTCCTGGGCCCCCAGGATGAGCGAATGCTTCATCAGGTCCCACACCTTCTTCAGCATGTAATGGGATGACTGGAAATCGGACCGGCCGGGATCCAGCTCGTAATGCCTGCTGATGAACCTGCAGTTATCGGCGGTCAGGGCGATGGGCGAGTTTTCAACCTGCAGGTAACGCATCCCGAGGTACACAAAGGGCTGGAACACGGCAGTGCCCCCGTCCAGGATAAAGTAATTGAGCATGTTGGTCTGCTGATCCGTCTTGTCGGAAACCGTCCCGTTCTCCTCCAGGGTATAACCTCCCCTGGTTTTGACCAGCGTGCCGGGATCGCCCCCGGAAAAAGTTATCCTGGGAACACCGGCGTATACTTTCCCGAGGTCGATCACGTATTTCCCGACATCGATGTTGGATACCGATACCGGGATGATCTTTTTTTCCACCAGGCGGGCAAGGTTCGGCTGAAGGTTCCCGGTCCACGGATCAACGGGATGCGTGCCGATCTCAACGGTGGGGGACCACGAGGAATCGTTGAAGGCCGATGTATTCCAGTCCGTTAAGATCTTTGATGCATCGATCTTCTCGATGTAGCCGACACCTTCGCCGTTGCGGGTTGACTGGCCGGATAGCCAGGCTTCCGCCCGGGTCTGTTTCCAGGTGGAATCCGTTCCGATGACCAGCTGGGTGGAATCGGCATATTCGATGACTGCCTTCAGAATCAAACCCCTTGCACTCTCCGGCCTTCCCTGTCCCTTGTAATAATAGTGCGTAAGGCAGGCAAAGAGATTTTCAGAACCCTGTAAAACCTTACCGGTGATATCAAAAGCATTGTAGTACTGGTACTGGGGGTAATGATAGCCCGGGCCTTTCCCGACCAGGCTGCCGTTCAGGTACAAGTGAAATTCGTGCACCGCGGCAACGTATACGGTAGCCCTCTCGACGGTTGTATCGGATACGTCAAATTCCTTCCGGTAATAGGTATAGTCGTCGCGGTCCGACGTCTGCCTTCTGATCCACCGGGCCCCCGACCAGTCACCGTTCGTCAGCAATCCCGTCTCGAAGGTTGCAGCATCCGAAAACGGGCTGTCGTGTCCGTCTTTATCCCATATCCGCACTTTCCAGTAATAGCGCGACCCTGCCGACAGGGAATCCCCCTCGTAAAATACATAGTTCTGCATCCCGGAATGCACCGTATCGCTGTTCCACATGTCTGCATCCGATTCGTTCAGTAGCTCCGCCGAGGATGCCACCAGCACCTGGTACGCGGTCTGTATTTCATCATCATCCGGATCGTCCATGTACCAGCCGAACCAGGGCCTGTCATCCGTGCCCACCGGGTCTGCCTTATCCATGCACCTGAGGTTGTACGGCGCATTCTGGGCCCGGGAAGGCAGGCCGGAAAGAACGATCAATGCCATGAAAAGGAAGAATTCTATTTTCAGGTTCGATGCATAGAATGATTTCATAACTTCATGGATTTAGGATTAGCCGGTATATTCCTATAACCGGGTTTCTCCTGGGTAAGTTATGAATAATCCTTCGAAAATTCCTCCTGTGTAGATTCCTGTTATATAAATGCAAGTGTACCTCAGGTGCATTTTTCGAACTTCCGAAGTTGTTTCTGGAAATCCCGCCATACATCCTTGAATTTCCTTAGATCCTTGATCTGTTGGATAAGATTTACGTTCCATGTTTTTTCAAGAATTTGTTCCTTCTCATTAACCTTCCGTATAAACTCCGATGGATTGTGCCCCTTGTGTTCAGCTTTGCGTTGAAATTCATAAAATACATCCTGCAATTCGACCCCCAATGTATTGGTCAGATACTCAAAATCATATAAATCCCTCGGTATGGTCCTTCCCATCAGGGCAACCATCTTTTCGATAACCATTTCTTCCAGGCCATAGCATTGAATGGTCACTTCATCTTCTTCAGCAATATCCGAATACCGGTTCAACATATTTAACCTTTTTACATCGAATTCAAGCTTTTCCCCTTTCGAGATATCTGTTTTTACACGATCGCCTTTTCCACCTAACGGACCAATGTAATTAATGAAGAATTTTATCCCACCCGACTGATGGACTTCCTTTGATTCCTCTGGTATGGAAAGGTCTATATTGGCTGTCTCTTTAATTGCCGTAAAAACTTCATTGAAAGCAGCATATAATTTTTCATCCCGTGTTTCCTGTTCTAAATCCGGGTGAAGCGTAAAATCCATATCCTCAGAATACCGGTAATCTTCAACATGGACCTTCTTAATACAGGTCCCTCCTTTAAATATTAAGGCCTTCTTTAAAAGATCATGATTACATACTCCAAATAAAACCCAGGATATAATATAATCTTTTTCAACCTGTTGTTGTCTGACTCCCTGCTTATTGGCTTCCCGGCGGCCACGTAACTTTGTTTCTGTAAAATTAGCTTGTTGAAAAAATAAAAGAGAAAG
>CAZNQG010000007.1:0-56023 GCA_964575235.1 uncultured Bacteroides sp. | reverse complement strand
ACATCCGGGGCACCCTGGAAGGACGGACGGTATTACTTCGTAGAAAAGAACGACGGGCTTCAGAATCAGGATGTCTATTACATCATGGAAGATCCGGACGCGGATCCGGAGGTTTTCATCGATCCTAACACCCTGTCCGGCGAAGGAACCGTGGCCGTAACCAGCGTCAGGCTTTCCAATGACAGCCGGTATGCCGCATACGGGATCGCCCGGGCCGGCAGCGACTGGCACGAGATCTTCATCCGGGATATGAAGACGGGGAAGGACCTGGAGGATCACATTAAGTGGACTAAATTCGCATCGGTTGCATGGCATGGGAACGGCTTTTTCTACAGCCGGTTTGAGGAGCCCGGCAAGGGGAGTGAATTGTCCGGCAAGAACCTGAACAACAAGGTATACTACCATGAGATAGGTACAGGGCAGGAGAAGGATAAAATGGTCTACTGGAACCCCGCACGCAACGACCTGACCTACATCCCCATAATCAGCCGCGGAAGCTCCTATCTTGTGCTGTATGTCTACGAGAGCACCAGCGGCAATGCCATCGTCGTGGGCGACCTTTCCCGCAAGGAACCGGAATTCAGGACCCTGCTGGAAGGTTTCAAGTACAATTACAATCCCATAGAGGTACTCGGCGACCGGCTCTACATGAGCACGGACCGGGAAGCGGGCAAATACAGGATCGTTACGGTGGACCTGAAAGCTCCCGGGGCCGGACTTACCGACATCGTGCCGGAACAGGAAGACCGGGTCATTTCGGGTGCCTGGATTGCGGGAGGGAAACTGGCAGTCCGGTTCCAGAAGGATGCCCAGGACCTGCTCAGCCTCTACCAGCCGGACGGTACCCACCTGGCAGACCTCGAACTTCCGGGACCGGGGACGATCGAACAGGTGAATGCCGACAAAGACGATACCCTACTTTTCTACACCTTTGAATCCTTCACCACCCCGCCCATGGTGTTCAAATACCATGTGGAAACGGGACAACAGGAGGTGTATTTCAGGACGGAACTGGATTTCGACTATTCTCCCTATATGACCGAGCAAATATTTTACACCAGCAAGGACGGTACCCGGGTCCCCATGTTCATCGTTCACCGGAAAGATCTTGAACTGAACGGCAATAACCCGGCAATGCTTTATGGATACGGAGGTTTCAACATCACCGAGAAACCAAGTTTCAGTGCTTCCAGGATCGTATGGTTCGAGAACGGGGGCATTTATGCCCTGGCCAATATCCGGGGCGGAGGGGAATACGGTGAAGAGTGGCATAAAGCGGGCATGGTGCTGAACAAGCAGAACGTATTCGATGACTTTATTGCGGCTGCCGAATACCTGATTGACCGGAAATATACCTCTTCGGAAAAGCTGGCCATCCGTGGGGGATCGAACGGGGGACTCCTGGTTGGGGCTGTGACGAACCAGCGACCCGAGCTTTTCAAGGTAGCCTTCCCTGCCGTCGGGGTAATGGACATGCTCAGGTTCCATAAGTTCACCATCGGGTATTACTGGACCGTGGACTACGGTTCTAGCGAAGATTCGGTGCAGTTCGAGTACCTGTACCGGTATTCCCCGCTGCACAACATTAAAGAGGGGCTGAAATACCCTGCCATCATGATTGAAACGGCCGACCACGACGACCGGGTAGTGCCCGCCCATTCCTTCAAGTATGCGGCTACCGTGCAGGAACACTGCAAGGGACCCAATCCCGTGCTGATACGGATCGAAACGGATGCGGGTCACGGTGCGGGGAAGCCCATCAGCAAATCCATCGCACTGCTTGCGGATGTGTATTCCTTTGCCTTTTATAACCTGGGCGTGCAACCGGTTTACGAATAAAAGATAAGGCCGCCACGTCCGGGAAGGGTGACCAAGATGAACCGATACAATTATCTGGTAATTGAGGGGAACATCGGGGCCGGAAAAACCTCTCTGTCCACCCTGATAGCCGAGAAATTCAACGCCAGGCTGATCCTGGAACGGTTCGCCGAGAACCCCTTTCTGCCGAAATTCTATGAGGACCCGGAACGGTATTCTTTTCCCCTGGAGCTTTCCTTCCTTGCTTCCAGATATCATCAGCTCCACCGGGAGCTAACCTCCCCGGACCTGTTCAAAAGCTTTACCGTGGCGGATTATTTCTTCAGCAAATCGCTGATCTTCTCAAAGATCACCCTGCAGGAAGATGAATTCAACCTGTACCGGACCCTTTTCAACATCATTCACCAGCAGCTCGCCAAACCGGACCTTTATGTATACCTGCACGTCAGCGTGGATAAGCTGCTGGATAATATACAACAGCGGGGCAGGGATTACGAGAAGAACATCGGTGCCGACTACCTGGGAAAGCTGCAGCAGGGGTATTTCGAGTACCTGAAATCACTCACCGCCCAGAAAGTTCTGGTCCTGGATATAAACGAGGTCGATTTTGTGGGGAAAAAGGAAGATTACCGGCTTGTGGAGGATGCGATTTTCCTCGGGAAACACGCAACAGGCCTGAACCGCGTGCATTTACCGTGATTTCAGGTGGATTTGTATGCATTTTTTTCATAAATTGAAAAACATTATTAAGTTTGTATAGGTAATTCAACCAGGCCTTAATTATAAAACTAATATCCAAGTAATTATGAGAAGAATTAACATTTTTGCATCATTCATTGCTGCAGCGCTTTTAGTCGTTGGTTGCGGTGGCCCCCAGAAAATGGCGGACAACGCATCCTTGGTGAAATACACCGTAACACCAGACCCTCTTGAAACGCATGGTGGCAAAGTAGCGGTATCGGTGGAGGTAAAGTACCCCGAAAAGTATTTCCACAAGAAAGCCATCGTTACGGCCACTCCCTATCTCAGTTACGAAGGAGGGCAAACCGAATTGAAGTCCGAAACGCTTCAGGGTGAAGCCGTCGAGGACAACTACAAAGTGATTTCCTACACTTCGGGCGGCAGTCTCAGCTATTCCGATGAGGTGGATTATACCCCGGAAATGATGCGCTCCGAGCTATTTGTTAAAGGCGTGGCTACCGTTGGGAGCAACAACGTTGATCTTCCGCCGATCAAGATTGCAGACGGTATCGTGACCACCCCCCTGCTTGCCGACACAAAAGGAAAGGCCATTTCCTTCGGTGACAACTTCAAGCGGATCGTGCCGAAAGAATACGTAGCCGATATCCATTTCATCATCAACCGATACAATATCCGGAACTCGGAGCTCAAGCAGGAAGACATCGAGGGCATGAAGAAATTCCTGGTCGATGCGAACCAGAACGACCGGGTAAACCTGAAGGGCATCGGCGTATCGGCCTATGCTTCCCCGGACGGTGAGCTGGATTTCAACACCGAGCTTTCCGGAAACCGTGAGGGTTCGGCGACCAAGTACCTGAAGTCCGACCTCAAAAAGGCCAAGATCGCCGTCCCGGAAGAAGAGGATTTCTTCAAGCTCATGACCACGCCGGAGGACTGGGACGGGTTCAAGAAGCTGATGGAAGAATCGGACATCCAGGACAAGGACCTGATACTGCGGGTTCTTTCCATGTACTCGGATCCGGTTGTCCGTGAAAGGGAAATCCGGAACATTACCGAGGCCTTTGAGGTAATCAAGGTTGATATCCTTCCCAAGCTGAGAAGGTCCGTATTCAAGGTTAATGTTGAGAAAGTCGGATGGTCGGATGAGGAGCTCAAGCAATGGGTGACGGACAACATGGACACCCTGGAGCTCGAAGAACTCCTTTATACCGCTTCGCTTTTCGAAGACAACGAAACGAAACTGGCACTTTACAGCAAGGCCTGGGAGAAATATCCGAAATGCGTACGCGCTGCCAACAACGTTGGGGTAGTAAAACTCGAGATGGGTGACGTTGCCGGCGCCAAGGAAGCTTTCGAGGCTGCCCAGGAGATCAAGGACCACAACATCATCAAGAACAACCTGGGTGTCGTTGCCCTGCGCGAAGGCGATATGGAAACGGCCGAAAATCTTTTGACATCTGCCATGGGCGCGGGTGAGGAAGTCAATTACAACCTTGCGATCATCAAGATCAAGGAAGGCGACTACGAATCTGCGAAGAATTACCTCGGCGCCAGCGAGAACTTCAACAACGCCCTGGTTATCCTGCTGAACGGCCAGGCCAGCCTCGCCATTGAAATGCTTCGCAAACTGGATGAAACGGCCAAGACGAATTACCTGATCGCTGTGGCTGCGGCCCGTGAAGACGACGTGGAAGTAATGTACAACGCACTGCGTGCCGCCGTTGCATTGAAGCCGGAAATCAAGGAGCACGCCGTCAATGATGTTGAGTTCTTTGAATACTTTGAAGACGATCTCTTCAAGGAGATCATGCAATAATTACTTGGGCTCTATATTCCTTCAGGAGGCTGTCCCCTCGCGGGACAGCCTTTTTTGTCTGAAGACCTCCCAGAGGACCATTCCGACGCATACCGAAATGTTCAGGGAATGCTTGGTGCCAAATTGAGGAACATCCAGGCTGATGTCGGAGAGATTGACCACCTCCTGCTGCACACCCCTGATTTCATGCCCGAATATGAAGGCGTATTTCCGGCCTGCTTCAAACCGGAACCGGTCAAGCCCGATGCTTTTTTCCGTCTGCTCGACGGCGACGATGGTATACCCTTGCTTTTTCAGCAGGGCGATGGCCTGGACCGTTTCCGCAAAATATTCCCAGTCCACGGATTCGGTAGCGCCCAGGGCGGTCTTGTGGATGTCCTTGTGCGGGGGCCTTGCAGTAATCCCGCAGAGCATCACGCGGCCGACTAAAAAGGCATCCGATGTACGGAACACGGAACCGATGTTATTGAGGCTTCGGATGTTGTCAAGTACCACTACAACCGGCAGTTTTTCCGCGTTCTTGAATTCCGGCACCGTGAGCCGGTCGAGTTCAGAATTCTTTAATTTACGCGCCATTTTCGGGGTAGAAAATTAAAAAAAATAATAATTTCGTGCGTATGAACATTCACGAATATCAGGCCAAATCCATTCTTAAGAAGTACAATGTGGCCGTACCGGCCGGGGCGGTTGTAGATTCCCCGGATGCCGCCGTGGATGCGGCAAAGGAAATACGTACCAGTACGGGTGCCGATACCTGGGCTGTCAAGGCCCAGATCCATGCGGGCGGCCGGGGCAAGGGCGGCGGCGTGAAGATCGCCGGGTCACTGGACGAAGTAAAGGAACATGCCAAGAGCATCATCGGCATGAACCTGGTAACCCACCAGACGGGTCCCCAGGGAAAGCAGGTGCACAAGGTGCTCGTCGAACAGGGGATATACTATCCGGGCGAAAGCGAAATACAGGAATTCTATGTTTCCGTTCTCCTGAACCGGTCCGTCGGCAAGAACATCATCGTATATTCCCCCCAGGGGGGAATGGATATAGAGGCTGTGGCCGAAAAAACCCCGGAGCTGATCTTCACCGAAACCATCGATCCGCGAGTAGGAATACAGGCCTTCCAGGCCCGCAGGGTAGCTTTTAACCTTGGACTTTCAGGCAATGCCTTCAAGGAAATGACCCGTTTTGTGACGGCCCTGTACGATGCCTACATCGGGGTCGCTGCCTCCCTGATAGAGATCAATCCCGTGATGAAAACCTCGGACGACCATATACTGGCTGCCGATGCCAAGGTTAACCTGGACGACAATGCGCTGTTCCGGCACCCGAATTGTGCAGAGCTCAGGGACATTACAGAGGAGGATCCGGCCGAGGTGGAAGCCGGCAAATACAACCTCAATTTCGTTAAACTGGACGGTAACGTCGGATGCATGGTCAATGGCGCGGGACTCGCCATGGCAACCATGGATACCATCAAACTCTCCGGCGGTGACCCGGCTAACTTCCTGGATGTGGGGGGAACCGCCAACGCGGAAACCGTGGAAGCGGGCTTCCGGATCATCCTGAAAGACGAGAACGTAAAAGCCATCCTGATCAATATTTTCGGGGGTATCGTCCGCTGTGACCGGGTGGCCCAGGGTGTGGTCGACGCCTACAAAAGCATCGGGGAGGTAAGGGTTCCCGTGATCGTACGCTTGCAGGGGACCAACGCCGAGGAGGCAAAGGTACTGATCGACCAATCCGGGCTCAAGGTATACCCGGCCATCACCCTTCAGGAAGCGGCCGACCTGGTAAAAAAGGCCGTCTAGGAATTCATCCGGATCCCTTCAGTCCCTCAACCCAACCCTGCGGTGAGAACCGTCGCAGAAGGGTTTTTTTGCGGATGCCCCGCAGCGGCAGAGAAAGACCGGGTCGCCCGTCTCGATCACCTTTCCCTCCATACTCTTCAGGATGAAATCCCCGGAGACCTGCAGGGGACCGTTCTTGAGCACCCTGAATTCGGCTGTTTTTTTGTCTTTGTTATCCATGATCAATCGCAGCTGCTGGTAAAGTTTTCGATCCGGTGTGAACCGTCGCAGAAAGGCATGCTCTCGGAAGCCCCGCAGCGGCAAAACGATGTCATCAGCATGGGTCTTTTCTCTTCCCCGTCCGGCCCGATCACACGGAAATTCCCTTCCACCACATAGGGCCCGTTCTTCATGATGCGGATCTCGACCGGTTTTCCTTCCATTTTCTGCCTGCTCTGCTCTTCCATCTCCAGATCCGATTCCCCGCCGGGCTTATCCGATTTTTTAGACGGATCGTTCCAGTCATAGGAGAGGGCATTGGTAGGGCATTTCCTGACAATCTCAATGATCTTTTCCGTGGGGGCACCCTGCATATTCACCCAGGGGCGCCGCCTGGGATTGAACACCCGGATCAGTTCCCGGTAACAAGTGGTGGCGTGTATGCATGCAGAGGGCTTCCAGTGTACGGTGATTTCCCCGTTGGTGTAGCTTCTTTCGTTCGGGTCCATAGGCGGGTTCTTTCGGTTCAGGTAAAAATACAATCTGTATGCTAAAATAACATACCGGAGTTTAAAAAGTTCAGGTCTGTACTTAAAAAATCCGGAATCCTTTATTTAACTGCCGGCTGGCATAATTCTTGAAAATATACTACGTTTACATCCTGTGGTGAAAAGGCTGTTTATCATAGGGGCCGTATTGTTATCTGCCCTGGCCGGAGGATCGCAAAACCTCAGGGCCCAGGAGGCGGAGCGGGATGATTACGACGAGGACAGCATTCCCTTTACAGGCGATATTTACGTGGCCAGGGCCGTCATCATTGACGGGGATACCATGTGGGTAGCCCAGTTGGACGAAGTCTATATCTTTCCAACCCATCGGTTCAAGAACAGGCGTGAATACAGGCGGTATACCCGCCTGATCTACAATGTCAAGAAAGCCTATCCCTGGGCCAAGCTGGCAGGGAAGAAACTCGACGAGGTCGAGCGGAAAATGGGGACCCTCAAAACCGAAAAGGAGCAGCGGGAATACATCAAGCAGGTGGAGCAGGAATTGCTGACGGACTACAAGGAAGACCTCAAAAGACTCACCATTACCCAGGGCAGGATACTCATAAAACTGGTTGACCGGGAAACCGGTGATACATCCTACGAACTGGTCAAGGAACTCCGGGGCAATCTTTCCGCTGCGTTCTGGCAGGCCCTGGCCAGGCTCTTCGGCAGCAACCTGAAATCGGAGTACAATGTGGAAGGAGAGGACCGCCTGATCGAGGAGATCGTCGTTCTGATCGAGGCCGGGCAGCTCTGATCATCCCCTTATCCGTTCCCAGGGGAGACCTCTACATCAGCTTTATCATTGCTTTCACCGCGTTCTCTGCACCTTCCCCGATCTGATCTATCCTGGCGTCAAGCATGTAACACGGCGTCGTTACCACTTTGCGTTTCTGGTCGACAACCACTTCCCCGTGGGAAGTTTTGGAGTGGGTGGCGCCCATATTCACGATGGCCCCGGCTGTTTCGTCATCCTGCCCTATGGTCACTTCCACCCCGTCCAGCACTTTTGCCAGTATGACCGGCGAAATGCAGAGTGCACCGATGGGTTTTCCCATGGATGCCATGTCCTTTATGGCCCTTTCCACATCCGGGTTAACCCTGCAGTCGGCGCCATCGAATGCAAACGTCGAAAGGTTCTTGGCTGCCCCGAATCCCCCGGGCAGGATGAGGCCGTCGAAATCCCGGGCCGAAAACTCGCTGAGGGCCCTGATCTTGCCGCGGGCAATGCGTGCCGATTCGACCAGGACGTTCCTGGTTTCATCCATCTCCTGTCCGGTGATGTGGTTGATCACATGGTGCTGGGGGACATCGGGAGCGAATATTTCATATACAGCTCCCTGCCTGGCTATGGCATAAAGGGTGAGGGTGGCCTCGTGTATTTCGGCACCGTCAAACACCCCGTTTCCCGACAATATAACAGCAAATTTTTGCATAACTTTCAGGTTTTATATTGGTTTAAATTTATTCATTTTTTGCCTTCATGCAAAGAACATTCATAGCCCTGCACATCGATCCCGGTGAAATCATGCTGGCATGCCTGAGGCACCTGCGCGAGGAATTGATTCGGGAGAAGATCAAATGGGTGGATCAGGGCAATCTTCACATCACCCTACGCTTTCTGGGGGATACCGACCCGCAGCGGGTCCTGTCAACCGGGGAAATCCTCGGCAGAACCGTCCCCGGCTTCCCGCAGCCGGAAGTGGTTTTCAGGGGACTCGGCCTCTTTCGCAGTGTGAAGGATCCCAGGGTATTGTGGATCGGCATGGATCCGGGAAAGACCCTGACGGAATTGAAGGGGGTAGTGGACCGGGAGCTGGCAGGAATAGGGTTTGAGCCCGAGGAAAGAAGCTTCCGTCCCCATCTGACCCTGGCCAGGATTAAATACATAGGTGACCGGGAAAAGCTCGGGGAACTGTTACGTGCATACCGGTATACCATCCATCAGACCAGTCTCCTTACGGAGGTCATTTATTATGAGAGCATTCTGAGTTCCGGGGGACCCCGATACATCCCGCTGAGGACCATACCTTTCAAAACCTGAACTGGAAACCCGGCCCGCTCCGGTAAAAGGTCCGCGAAATCCCGTCCTTAAATGTGCTCTTTTCGGAAAATGGTCAGAAGGGTGATGATCAGGATCTGTAAATCGACGAAAAGCGACATGTTCTCAATGTAAAGCAGGTCGTATTTCAGGCGACGGATCATCTCGTCCACCGTAGCTGCATAACCGTATTTGACCTGTCCCCAGCTGGTGATCCCGGGCTTTACCTTATGCAGATGGATGTAGTGCGGGGCTTTCTTGATGATCTGGTTGATGTAGTACTGGCGTTCCGGCCTGGGACCTACCATAGACATCTCTCCCTTGATGACGTTTATAAAATTCGGGATCTCATCCAGTTTCCGCTGCCGCATGAATTTCCCGAAATTGGTCACCCGGCCGTCGTTCTTACGGCTCAATTCCGGACCGTTCTTTTCGGCATCGGCGACCATGGATCTAAATTTGAAGAGGGTAAACGGTTTGCCGTATCTGCCGACCCTTTCCTGTTTGAGGAGTATGGGTCCCCTGCTGGTGATCTTTACGCCGACCACCAGGAATACGATGAGGGGGGAGAGCAGTATCAGGGCTATGATGGATACGGCAACATCCAGCACCCGTTTCAGGTTCTCCTGCCATACCGGCATCAGCCTGTGGGTAATCTGTATGAGGGGCAATCCGAATATGGTGTGAACCTTGACCTTTCCCGTAAGGATATCGTGAATGTCGGGACTGGCCTTGAGGACTACATCCGTGCCGCTCAGGGTATTTATGATCTGGGATATGGCCTGGTGTTCGGCCGTGTCCAAGGTGATGATCACCTCCTCGATCTGGTATTGCTCCACCACCTGTTTTACATCTTCGACGGACCCCAGGTGCTTCAATTTGCCCTCCAGCTGGTACTCGCTTTTGGAGTTGCCGTTCAGGTATCCCACGATGCGGTTGCCGGTTGAATTATGCCTGTCCTCGAATTCCCTGTACAGCTCCATCGCACGCCCGTTGCTGCCGATCATCAGGGTGTTGAAGCCAATGAGATTGCGGTGGACCTTTTTGGTAACGATGGTAGTCAGTGTGACCCTCGGGATATAGGTGAAGGTAAATTGCAGACCCGTCAGGATCAGGAAGGAGGAATAATAATCCTTGTATGAAACGATGACATCGTCCAGAATCAGGGCGAAGAACAGGACGATAACGCCTGCCAGCACAATGATGATGGTCTGTCCCAGTTCCCTCAGCCTTGATTTTCTCAGGACGTCCTGGTATGCCCCCGACAGATAGTACAGGGTAAGCCAGAATATCGGGATCACTATAACCCCGGTATAAAAACGCGGTCCGAGTTCCAGCGGTATGGCATACCCAAAGACCTCCGGTTCAACCTGGATTTTACGATATATGTAGAATACACCCCAGCTCAGCGCTGCAGACAGGAAATCAAACAGGACGTACAGTATAACCAGGGTCCTCTTATTCACCAGGTTGTGAGAATAGCCTATTAGTTAACATTAGGGTTAAGGGTCCGAAACCAATGTAGTAACTCATAAAAGGGTAAAAAATTGTACGGAAAAAGCTTTTTTACAGCATGAAATCAGACGTGAAGTTCATGGATCGGGAGGTTTTCGATCATCTTCCTGGCAAGCAGGAAGGACTGCAGGTACCGGTCCGGCGTATCCAGGTGATAACTTTTATTCAGGATAGAGCCCGTAAAACTTACGATTTCTTCGATGGCCGGATCCGTGGTCTTTACGGGAACATGTATGGATTTTGGCTTTTCACGATCGTTTGTCCTGTCCTTTATCACGAGGCGGTTGCTCAGGAAATTCAGGATCGCGTGCCGGTTTTCCTGGTAGATATAGCAAACGGATTTATCCTGTTCAGCATAGCCGTTGCAGGTGATGTTGGCAATGCAGCCGTTGTCGAATTCGATTCGTCCGTGGATCACCCCCGGGAAACCAAAGAGATCGGGTGAAAAAACCGTATCGTGTTTGCACACCCTGCCCGGGTTCAGGTGGAATATGGCGTCCATGCACTCCAGTACCGAATGCAAGATCAGGTCCGGCAGCTTCTGGGCGGGAACCTCGGAAGATATGTCGATCTGGTAATCGATGAAAGCCGGGGCACGGACAAAGGTCTCCGCCGCCCGGATAACGGGATTGAACAGGAAGGATTCCCTCAGTTGCAGAAGGGTATTGGCCTCCTCGGCCAGTTTGAAAAGATATTCCAGTTCTTCGTCGTGCCATTCCAGGGGCTTCTCCAGCAGGATGTGTTTGGAATCCTTCAGGGCCCTGACCACGTAACCCGAATCGATGCCTTCGGTCGAATCCACCAGGATGACATCGCAGGCGGAAAGAAAGGCATCGAACGAGGTGTAGACAGGGGCGTTTACATGGTTCGCATGATGTTTCGCAAGCTCAGGGTCCGGGAAGAAAATCCCTGAGTAAATACAGGTTGTGTAATTGGTGATGATCTCTCCGAATCCGGAACCCGAACGGCCCTCGCCGATGACACCAATCTTAAGCATTGAGGATCATGAGTTTCTGCAAACATAAAGCATTTCAATTTTAGGTTTTCAAATACTTTTCAACCAATCCCCCCTTTTTGTTAAAAAAAATTTCAAATTTGCAGGGACGAGCCAGGCGATGATCGACACCTTTCAGCATAAGGGATTACGTAGAAAGCTTGTGGAAACCATCCGAAGCAAAGGCATCCGGGATGAGCGGATTCTGAAGGCCATAGGTGCCATCCCGAGGCACCTGTTCATGGACAGCAGTTTCATTCAGTTTTCCTATAAGGACCAGGCTTTCCCGATCGGAGGCGGACAAACGATATCCCAGCCGTACACCGTAGCCTACCAGACCGAATTGCTGGAAGTCAGGTCCCGAGACAGGGTCCTCGAAGTAGGCACCGGTTCGGGTTACCAGACCGCCGTACTGCTGGAACTCGGTGCATCCGTGTACACCATCGAACGGCAGCGGAAACTCTACCTGAAGGCCCAGGCCATACTGGGGGAACTCGGCTACAAGCCCTATTTTTTTTTCGGGGACGGATACCGGGGCAAGGAGTCCTACGGGCCCTTTGACCGCATTCTTGTAACCGCCGGGGCGAGGAATATGCCGGAACCCCTCATGCAGCAACTGAAAATAGGCGGGATCATGGTGATTCCCATCGGGGGGGACGATGAACAGGAAATGGTGCGCATTGTCCGCACCGGTGTGGATGATTTCGAGCGGACCGAACACGGCAGCTTCGTATTTGTTCCCCTGATGGAGGGAACGCAGGAATAAAACCAATTCGCAGATGATCCAGATCGAGACCTTTGTATTCAACCCCTTCCAGGAAAACACCTATATCCTTTACGATCATACAGGGGACTCCATCATAATAGACGCAGGCTGCCAGGAAAAACAGGAAAGGCAGGAGCTGGTAAATTATATTTCCGGGCATGGGTTCAACCCGGTGAAACTGGTGAACACCCATTGCCATGTCGACCATATTCTCGGAGTGGCCTACCTGGCGGGTAAATACAAACTGCCCTTTTTCATTCATCCTGCGGAACGCCCGCTGTTCGAGCACAGCCGGAGCCAGGCGGCTTATTTCGGGCTGTCGCTGGACATGCCGCCTGAGCCGGATGGCTATCTGAACGACGGCGACCTGTTGCGTTTCGGGGAATCCAGCCTGCGGGTTATCCACATCCCCGGCCATTCTCCCGGAGGCATCCTGTTTCACTGCCCGGAACAGAAATTCCTGATTTCGGGCGATGTCCTGTTCCGGCAGAGCATCGGGCGGTCCGACCTCCCCGGGGGGGATTTTAAAAGCCTGGTCAGCGGGATACGGAACAAGCTTTTCGGATTGCATCCGGAAACGAAGGTTTACCCGGGGCATGGCCCCTACACCCGCATCGGGGATGAGAAGGAATCGAATCCCTTCCTGATATAAAGCCTTGAAGTATTCTTCAACATAAGGGATTTATTCAGAAATCTGGTGCAGATTTATATTTTTGTGCATCCAAAAAATACGCCCATGGATCCGTTTGCAAAACGCCATATTGGTCCCCGTCCCCACGACCTGGAACCCATGCTTCAGCAGGTGGGGGTTTCCAGCCTGGATGAACTCATCGACCGCACCCTGCCTGAATCGATCCGGATGAGGAATGAGCTGGACATTCCGGATGGGATCAGCGAATACGAATATTTCCGGGAGCTGAAGGAGCTGGCCGGTCGCAACAAGCTCTTCCGGTCCTTCATCGGGCTCGGGTACTATAATACGGTCTTCCCGGCGGTGATCCAGCGGAACATCCTGGAGAACCCCTCCTGGTACACCTCCTATACCCCTTACCAGGCGGAAATATCCCAGGGCCGCCTCGAGGCACTCCTGAATTTCCAGACCATGGTCATGGAACTGAGCGGCATGGAAATCGCCAACGCCTCCCTGCTGGATGAGGCAACGGCGGCGGCAGAGGCCATGATCATGATGCACAACCTCCGGTCAAGGGCCATGGTAAAGGAAGGCGTTCGTAAGTTCTTCGTGGATGAGAACAGCTTTCCCAATACCATCGACGTTTTGAAGACCCGTTCGGAACCCCTCGGCATTGAACTGGAGATCGGCCCCTGTGATTCCATTGCTATGGACGGGGGTTATTTCGGCATCCTTATCCAGTACCCCTGCGCGGACGGCCGGATCCGTGATTACCGGGGACTGGTCGAAAAGGCGCACGGGCACGAAATCCTGGTTGGGGTGGCGGCTGACCTGCTGAGCCTGGCCCTGATCACCCCGCCCGGGGAATGGGAGGCCGATGTGGCGGTCGGGTCCACCCAGCGTTTCGGGATACCCATGGGGTACGGGGGACCGCATGCGGGGTATTTTGCCACGCGCGATGCTTTCAAACGCAGCATTCCGGGACGTATCATCGGAGTCTCCATTGACCGGCACGGGAACCCGGCCCTGAGGATGGCCCTCCAGACCAGGGAACAGCACATTAAACGGGAGAGGGCCACTTCCAATATATGCACTGCGCAGGCCCTGCTCGCAACCATGGCCGGCATGTACGGATGCTGGCACGGTCCCCACGGACTCCGCGACATCGCCTCCCGGATCCACCGCTCGGCCTCAACCCTGGCGGACGGACTGGAATCCATGGGCTATGCCCTCGGGTCCGGCACCTTTTTCGACACCCTCGGCATAGGACTTCCGGGCAAGCTGAAAAGCCGGGACATCGAAAAACGGGCCCTGGAGCGTGAAATGAACTTTTATTACCCGGACGAGGACACCGTACGGATCAGCATGGATGAGACTGTGGATCTGGACGATATGAACCGTATCCTGGAAGTGTTTGCCTCGGCCATCGGGAAAAAATTCACTCCCCTGTCGGAGCTTGGCAGCAGCAGGGACCTTGGCATCTTCATCCGGAAAAGCCCCTTCATGGCCCAGGAGGTATTCAACCGCTACCACTCCGAGACGGAAATGATGCGCTATATAAAACGCCTTGAACGGAAGGACTTTTCCCTGACGCATTCCATGATATCACTGGGATCCTGTACCATGAAGCTGAATGCAGCCATCGAAATGCTGGCCCTCAGCTGGCCCGAATTCGCCGGCATACATCCGTTCGTCCCCGTTTCCCAGGCCGAAGGGTACCACCGGCTTTTCCATGAACTGGAGAAGGATCTCCGGGCGATCACGGGTTTCGCCGGGATTTCGTTCATGCCCAATTCAGGAGCTTCGGGGGAGTACGCGGGACTGATGGTCATCCGGGCGTGGCACCGGAGCAGGGGAGAGGGGCAACGGGACGTGGTGTTGATCCCGGCCTCGGCCCACGGCACCAACCCGGCATCCGCGGTGATGGCCGGGATGCAGGTCGGAGTGGTCAACTGCGATGAAAAGGGAAACATCGACCTGCAGCACCTGGAGTCCCTCGCCAGGGAACACCGGGACCGGCTCGCTGCCTTTATGATCACCTATCCCAGCACGCACGGTGTGTTTGAAGAGCAGGTCAGGGAGATGATCGGGGTGATCCATGAGAACGGGGGACAGGTGTACATGGACGGTGCCAACATGAACGCACAGGTGGGGCTTACCAATCCCGCCCTGATCGGGGCCGATGTATGCCATTTGAACCTTCACAAGACCTTCGCCATCCCCCACGGGGGAGGCGGACCCGGGATGGGTCCCATCGGAGTGGCGGAACACCTGGTTGAATTCCTTCCCGGTCATACCCTCGCAGAAACAGGCGGTGTCAACGGGATAACGGCTGTTTCCGGAGCCCCGTGGGGAAGCGCGAGCATCCTGGTTATCTCCCACGCCTACATACAGCTGCTCGGGGGAATGGGACTCACCCAGGCCACCCGCTATGCCATACTGAATGCGAACTACCTGGCCGCAGCCCTGAAAGACCGTTACCCGGTGCTGTATACGGGCAAGAACGGGCTGGTCGGGCACGAGATGATCCTGGACTGCCGGCCGTTTAAGCAGTTGGCAGACATATCGGAGGCCGATGTTGCCAAACGCCTGATGGATTTCGGCTTCCATGCCCCGACCCTGTCATTCCCGGTCCACGGCACCCTCATGGTCGAACCCACCGAGAGCGAATCGAAGGAGGAACTCGACCGCTTCATCGAAGCCATGAAAACCATCCACGACGAGATCATGGAGATACAATCCGGGCGGGCAGACGCCTCGGACAACGTCCTGCGGAACGCTCCCCATACCGTGGGGGAAACGGCCGGGGATGCCTGGGATCATCCTTACGGAAGGGAAAAGGCGGCCTTCCCGCTGGGATGGGTGCGTGAAAACAAGTTCTGGCCTTCCGTGGCCCGGGTGGATGAAGGTTACGGCGACCGCAACCTGGTCTGCTCCTGCACCCCGATCGAAGCCTACCGGAAAGGGGAGGAAGGGTAGAGAGAGACCTGTTTCTGCACATCCATCGGAGCTTTCCTGCCGGGCTACCGGGACAGCCTTATTCGTATCTCAGGCTTTCGACGGGGTTTTTGGCTGAGGTGGACCAGGCCTGGTATAGAACGGTAAGCCAGGAGATGATCAGGGCCAGCAAACCTGCTAAAATAAATACTCCGGGTGTAAGCGAGATGTGATAGGGAAAGCTTTGGAGCCATTTAGACATAATCAGCCAGGAGACCGGAAAGGCAATCAGGAACGAGAGCATAACCCATTTTGTGTAGTCCGTGGTCAGCAGCAGCATGACTTTCATTTTACTGGCACCGTTTACTTTCCTGATCCCAATTTCTTTCGTTCGGGTCTCTACTGTAAACAGGGAAAGGCCGAATAAACCCAGGCAGGAAACGATGATGGCCAGGCAGGAGAAGGATCTTGAGATCTTCTGTATTCTTTTTTCAGAATAATATTCACGGTCTATGATGTCGTCTGCAAATCGGTAGGTAAACTCGGAGTCTTTCACGTATTCCTTCCACAGTTCATCGATGTATTCCAGCGTTTGCTTTGTGTTTGTATTTTTTTCCTCGTCGGAGGGGGAGATCCTTGCGATCAGGTAACGGCAGAAATTCGGCCTCAGCATGATAACCAGGGGCTCGATCTTCGAGTGCAAGGACCGGTAATGATAATCCATGACCACCCCGATGATGATATAATTTGCCTCCGAAGTTATCAGCATCTGGCCCACCGGATCCGTCATACCCATAATCCTCGCAGCCGTTTCGTTTATTACCACTGAACTGACGGTATCGGATGCATGATCCCTTGAAAAGGACCTTCCCTCCAGGATTTTCAGACCGAGGGTTTTAAAATAATCATAATCGACGAATGCTGCCCGAATAAGTATCTCCTCGTCGTCCCCCTTGCCTTCCCAGCTCCACAGGCTGTTTGAATAACTGTAGGTCTGGGTGAGCGACCGGGCAACCGAAGTTACACCGATGACGGAAGGGTGTTCAAGCAGTCGCTGTCTGACCGCCGGATAATGATCGTAGAAACCTTCCCATTTGGGGATGGAAATCAGGTTTTCACGGTCATACCCGAGATCCTTGCTGCGGAGGTACTCGTATTGCCTTTGAACGACGAGGGTGGCTGCGATAAGTATGACCGAGATGGAAAACTGGAAGACGACGAGTATCTTCCTGAACAGGGAACTTCTGCCTCCCGCGATCCTGTTCCCCCGAAGGATGCTGAGCGGGCTGAAACCCGATATGACCAGTGAAGGATAGATCCCGGACAGGAGGACTGAAACAATTATGATCCCCAAGATGTTGCCCAGGAACAAGGCGCTTGAATATTCCATTTTCAGGTCTTTGCCCGACAGCTGGTTGAAATACGGCCGTATTAATTCGACCATGATCACGGCCAGAACGGTGGCCAGCAGTACCAGCATGAGGAATTCCAGCAGTATCTGGATAATGAGCTGGTGTTTATCGGCGCCTGATATTTTCCGTATGCTGATTTCCCTCATTCTTCGGGATGCCCTTGCCGTTGTGAGATTCATGAAGTTCACACAGGCGATGACCAGTATAAATCCCGCGATGATGGAAAAAATATAGACGTATCGGATATCTCCGAGGTCCATGTCAAAATCGAATCCCGGAGAGTGAAGCCAAACCTCGTGCATTGGCTGCAGACGCAGCGTTGCATATTCCTCAATGGTGGGTTTATCCTCCAGGTAATCAGCGATTTTAGCAGAAATATCTTCTACCCTCACACCCGCATCCAGCTTAAGGAAGGTGTAGTACCCGCTGTTTCCCCAGGTCCCGGTATTGTAACCCAGTTCATCGGCAAAATGGAACGGGATCAGATAACGCAGGTCACTGAAAATAGTATTCGAGGGGGGATCCACCATGATCCCGCTGATCCTGAAATCAAATTCTTTGTCCATGTTTATGATCTGTCCCATGGGATCTTCGTCCCCGAACATTTCTTCCGCTGTACTTTCCGTGATCACGATGGAATGGGGATCGACCAGGGCGGTGGAAGGATTGCCTTCCAACAGGGGCAGGCTGAAGAGGTCAAAGAACGAGGAATCCACCATACGTCCCAGAAGCCTGTGCTGGTTCTCATCCTTGTAAAAATGACCGTACATCCAGGTTACCCGGTTGAATGCAACGATTTCCGGAAAATCTTCAACCAGGGAAGGTCCGAGAGGACCCTGGCTGATCGCCCAGGTAACCTTATCCTCAAAAACGATGTCCTGCACAATCCTGCATAAACGCTCTTCGTCCGAGTGGAAGCGGTCATAGCTCATTTCATCCTGTACCCAAAGGAAAATCAGGATGCTGCATGCCAGGCCGATGGCAAGTCCCACCACGTTTATAATGGAAAAAGCCTTGTTTCTTAAAAGATTCCTGAGGGCGACAATCAGATAGTTTTTCAGCATTTGTATAAATTAACGAATAAAAATGGCATAGATTCCAGGGCAGATATCCCAACATCGTGCCATTATTACAAAGACCTGTATATCAGGAATATATTTTAAACAGAGACATCAGACTGTTGTAAAAATCAACACTACATGTTGTTTTTTTAAACAGTTTTCGTAATTTGCATACATGAAAGAAGGAAGCATTCTCATCGTGGACGACAACGAGGAACTGCTCGTTGCCTTATCCCTCTATTTATCGCCTCATTTCAATGAAATCAAGACCCTTAACTCGCCCAACCAGATCCCGGAATACCTGGATCGTGAAAATTTTGATCTTATTCTTCTGGATATGAATTTCAAGGCCGGCAACACAACCGGCAATGAGGGGATTTACTGGATGAACAGGATCCTGGAAAGGGATCCTGCAGCCGGTGTAGTATTCATAACTGCATTCGGAGATATAGAGCTGGCGGTAAAAGCGATGAAAGAGGGAGCCACTGATTTTATCGAGAAATCATGGGACGAACAGAAAATCCTATCCACCGTTCTCTCTGCTTATAAGTTAAGCAAGTCCCGGCGTGAGATCCAGAAATTAAAAGATAAACAGCAGCACCTGAGCAACCAGGTATTCGATGAAAGCGAGGTATCCATGGGCAACTCCATCGGCATGAAGATGGTATCGGAGACCATCGAAAAAATTGCACCGACGGATGCCAATGTTTTGATCCTGGGGGAGAACGGGACCGGGAAGGAAGTTGTCGCACGTGAAATTCACCGCAAATCGCTTCGGGCGGAAGAGATTTTTGTAGGGGTTGACCTCGGGTCGCTACACGAAAATCTTTTTGAATCCGAATTGTTCGGATATGAAAGGGGTGCATTTACGGATGCCAGGGAATGCAGACCGGGCCGGTTTGAGATTGCCTCTGGAGGGACTCTTTATCTTGACGAAATCGGGAACCTGCCGCTTGCTCTGCAATCGAAATTACTCTCGGCTGTTCAGAACAGGAAAATTATCAGGTTGGGTACAGTGAAAGAGATCGATGTTGACATCCGCCTGATCTGTGCGACCAATAAACCCCTCTATGAATTGACAGAGAAAGGGGAATTCAGGGAGGATCTGTTATACCGGATCAATACCATACAGATAGAGCTTCCCCCCCTTCGCGAAAGGACAGAGGATATACCATTACTGGCGGGATTGTTCCTGGAAAGGTACGCCCGCAAATACAATAAGGCAATTTCGGGGATCAGCAGGACGGGCATGGACAAACTGCTGAAACATAACTGGTACGGGAACATCAGGGAGCTTGAACATATCATTGAAAAAGCCGTCATTCTTACCGGAATGCCAAAACTTGAAAGCGGGGATTTTCAATTTTATTCGCGGGTCGGCCATGAGGGTCGGGACCATAATTACAACCTGGAGGAAAATGAGAAGAGGCTCATAGCAAAATCCCTGCATGATTTCAAGGGGAATATCAGCTTGGCCTCAAGGGAACTCGGGATCAACCGGTCAACACTCTACAAAAAAATAAAAAAATATGGTTTCTAGGCGATTTAACGCAGGTATCACCGTATTTGCCCTGTTGCTGGGTTTTACATCATATGCTATGGCCTGGTCCATATACAGGGAATATCAGCTGGTTACCACTGCCAGCCTTTTTCTGGTCTGGGTTTTATGGATCATTTTACTGATACTGCATGTCCGACGGACCAACAGGGAGCTTGCCGGATTCTTCACGGCCCTTGAATTTGATGATACCTCGAATTTGTTTGATACAGAAAGCAGCCGCGGTTGCCGGCGGGAACTTTTCGAATCGTTCAACAGGATCATTCTTGCGTTTCGGGAATTAAAAATCAGGAAAGAACAGGAACAACTTCTGCTTCAGTCCACCATTGAACAGACCGGTGCTGGGATCCTGGTCATGGATACCACGGGTGAGGTCAAGATCTGCAACCGGACGTTCAAAGACCTGCTGGCCGTAAAGTCTTTCTCTAAACTGGAGGAACTGAAGGCATCGCATTCAAAGGCATACGAAGCCATAAAAAGCATCTTGCCGGGGCATCAGGAATTTCTTGAATTCAGCCATTCGGATCCAAAATCATTTGAACCCAACAACCGGAGGCAACTGGTCCTCAATGCAAGGGAGTTCGTAGTTGAGGAACGTAAAATGAAAGTGCTGACGGCCCAGAACATACAGAAAGAGATCGAGCACAGGGAATCAAATGCCTGGGAAAAGCTGATTCGTATCTTCAACCATGAGATACTGAATTCCATCAGCCCGATCAACCTGTTGTCGGCCGGCCTTCTGGAAATGTTGCAGGTGAACGATAAGCCTGTTTCGCCGGAGAAAATGGATTCTGAAACAATAAGACAGTTCCTGGTGGCCTTAAAGACCATCCGGAAAAGGGGACAGGGACTGGTTGATTTTGTTGAATCCTACCGGGCGATTGAGAGGATCCCAGAACCCGTACTTCAGGACCTGCTTGTTTCCGAAGTTCTAAGGGATATCATAATCCTCATGGATCCGGACCTTAAGAAACAGGGAATTACCTGTTCCAGCAATGTGCATCCGGGTGATTTAATGGTCAGGGCCGATGAATCCCTTTTACAGCAGGCATTGATAAACCTTGTTAGGAATGCCATCGCTGCTTTAAAGGGTATAAAGGATCCGGTTATTCGCCTGGAAGCGGCCATCCAGGAGAACCGCCCTGTTATTTCGGTTAGCGACAACGGACCGGGGATTCCGCAGGAGATTCTGGAAAATATCTTCACACCATTTTTTACCAGCAGCAAGGAAGGATCCGGTATTGGCCTGAGCTTAGCCAGACAGGTTATGAAGATGCATCATGGCACAATCAGTGCAGGTTCGGATCCGGGATCAGGGACCGTTTTTTCACTGCACTTTTGATTCGAATAAATACAGGGGACCGACCGTTACCGAATGAATGCTGGTCCCCGGAACGGAGCGATATAAAATAATCCCTTCTCGGGATCGTCCCTTTTAAAAAAACTAAATAAAACCGCTATGAAATCAGAAGACCTGAAAGGACATCATCACGGCAGGCACGCCGGAAGGGAAGACCTGACAGGCGAGCACTCACTTGGGGATACCATCCAGCTGATCCTGCTCTTTCTTTTCCTGGCCGTCTGGATCCTGGATTCCTTTGTATTTCATTATTCCACATTCCTTGAAGAACGCATCCCTGGTGCCGTACGCTGGACGGTGGGGATTATCCTGCTCCTGTCGGCCGCATATTTGTCGATGGCCGGTTTACGGGTCATCTTCGGGGAAATACGCGAGCGGCCGCAGGTGGTCACAAAAGGGGTGTTTTCCCTGGTCCGTCATCCCATATACCTGGGATCGGTACTGACGTACGGGGGATTGATATGCATAACGCTTTCCCTGTTTTCGGCAGGACTCTGGGTGGGGATCACCGCCTTCTACTGGTACATCTCCCGCCACGAGGAAAAACTGCTCATCCGGCGCTTCGGGGATGAATATCGCGATTACAAACGCAGGGTGCCCATGCTGTTTCCCATTAAACTATTCCGCCAGGCCTGATTCCGGATAAATCCGTGGATTATCCAATCAAGCAGCTCCATGCTTTTCGCCTGAAAACCTCCCGCACTCGCTGATTTCCTTTAATACCGGAAAAATCCCTTGAAGTATTTGAATAACTGAATATTTTGGGATAATTTTATTTTAAATATCTCGGTTTCTCATATTTAGCCCTTATCTCTCTGCAAATTCTCATCGGATATAAAATGTCTCCTGCTGTTATTGGTTTGTCTTTGTGTATAAAACCCCATAAAACCGCCTGTCATGACCCCGATGAAAAAGAAGCTATCCATCCTTGTTCTGCTCCTCGCCCTGTTTTCCTCCCTGTCATTCTTGAATGCCCAGGAGGATACCATAATCTTCGTTACCGACGATAACCTGGAAAGGGACCATATCGAATTCCTGGAAAGGCAGGGATTCGTCGTGATCAAATACTGGCCTCCGGACTACCAGATTTATACCCAGCCCACGGAGGTAATCGACTGGCTGAACGAAGCCGACCTGGTTATTTTCGGGCGCAGCGGTCCCAGCAGTTCATTCATGGACGATAACCGGCCGGTATGGAACGGCCTGACTGCCCCAGTCATGTGTATCTGCCCCTGGAAAGCCAGGAGCCATAGGCTGAACCTTTTCAACAGCACCTTTGCCGAACACCTGAGTGAAAAACCTCCTGTGCTGTACGCTGATGTGCTGGAGCCGGGGGACCCGGTTTTTTCCGGTGTCACGGTGGAAGGCGATACCATGGAATGGTTCTCGCATGCCCCGCACGATGTCCTACGCCTGGACCAGCCTACAAACGGCACGATACTGGCCGCCTATGACGGGGGCGATCCCCTGTTCGTCCGGTTCGATCCGGATGTACCCTATTACCCGGGGGCGGCCGATTCGTCGGCAGGTCCCAGGACCTATTTCGGGATGGGCAACGACAACACTCCGGGCATAGTAAACTTCTTCTCGCTCAGCAAGGATGCACAGAAAGTCTACCTGGCGGAAATATGCAGGCTGATGGGCATCCCGGCCAAGGAGATCAAATACGGCCCCACGGTCTTCGACATCGTGTTTGTAAGCCCGAACGACAATGAGATACGGAATATCGAAGTGCTTGAAAAACAGGGGTTTAACATAACGAAGTACTGGCCCGCTGAGGACAGGGTGTCCCTGGAGCCCCAGGAAACCATTGACTGGCTGGCCGGGCAGGATCTCATTATCATTGGCCGGAGCGGTTTCAGTTCGAATTTTCAGGATCCCGCGGACCGTGCCATCTGGCACGGTTTCACCTCACCCCAGATACTCCTGTCACCCTATACAGCAAGAAGTTCCCGGATGCGGTGGTTTAACAGCTGGGATGTCTATACGCACTGGGATACCCTGCCTACGGTCATTGGTACGGTCTCCAATCCGGATGACCCGATATTCGATAACATCGAACTGGAGGGGAATACCCTTGAGTGGATCAATCCGCCGAACGATTACCTCTACCTGACTGCGGCAACCAATGGAAATGTCATTGTTTCTGAAAATACAAATGTTCCGTTTCTTGTAAGGTTCGATGCCAATATACCTTTCTATGAAGGTTCCGACACGGCCAGGGGTCCCAGGACCTACATCGGGATGGGGAACGATTTTGTCACCGGCTTTCCTCAGTACTTTTCCCTTACATGGGAGGGCAAAATGGTGTATGTAAATGAAATATGCCGACTGCTCGGGATCGAGGGCTTCATGCCCCGCATAGAGAAAGGCGCCAACGTTTCGGGAACCTGGACCC
Source organism: uncultured Bacteroides sp. (assembly GCA_964575235.1). GTDB lineage: Bacteria > Bacteroidota > Bacteroidia > Bacteroidales > SM23-62 > SM23-62. Next base: position 32,463 of record CAZNQG010000007.1, on the reverse strand, counting down.
AGGCCAATTCACCCTACTACATCGATAAGAACCTGACCATCCCGGATAATGCCACCCTGGTGATCGAACCCGGGGTGGAGATAAGATTCATGGGATATTATTTCCTGCTCGTTCACGGGACACTGATCGCCGAGGGAGAACAAGGCGATTCCATTTTGTTTACAATCAATGATAAACAGTATGGATACAATATTTATGGCTGGGATCTTAATTCCGAACTGGGCGCCTGGCAGGGAATATATTTCGAGAATTTCGGGCAAATGGAGGATAACGATACTTCCGTCATCAAACACTGCATCATCGAATACGCCAAATCAACCAAATATGCCTACAGGCTGAACGGTGGAGCGATAAACATTGACAATACCGGCAAGGTCAGGATCGAAAACTCGGTTATCCGGTATAATTCCTCCATCGAATTGGGGGGAGGAATTGCCCTTGACTACCGGGCCCCGGTATTACTGAAGAATTCGTACATCTTTGACAATACGGCAAGGGACGGTGGAGGATTGTACATTGGTAACGCCTCCCTTGCAAGGGTTGAAAACAATACCTTTTACAGGAATATCGCAAACTCGTACGGAGGGGGCATCCGGGTCATAGGCAGCCAGGCGACCATACTGAACAACATCATTGCGAACAATTACGCAGGGAATAACGGGGGGGGCGTGAATGCGGCAGAATCGTTTGACAAGTACCTTGGAAACCTTATTGTTAACAATGAATGCCCGGGAGAGGGAGGCGGCATGGATATTTACCGCTGCTCCCCATATATTATCAATAATACCATTGCTTATAATAGATCCACCGGGTGGTATGGAGGCGGCATTGCTATGTATAGTACGGGTACTCCAAAAATCATTAATTCCATAATATGGGGTAATTCGGCATTGGACTCTGCACAGCTATCCGTTGGAAACCTGGCCATACCCGATATTTATAACAGTATCATTCAGGGAGGTAGGGACAGTATTCATGCCCAATCCAACCACAAATTTTATGGGAATTATGTGAACAATCTTGATGTGGATCCCCTGTTCAGAAAACCGCCGTCCGGGGCCGGTAATTTGTTCAATGGACTGGATACCGACTGGAGCGCCGATACCGCATCCCAGAGTCTGAATAACGGCAGCAACGAACTCGCAGAAGAAATCCTTGAACTGACGGATGTTTACGGGAATCCCAGGGTGCATTACGCGATCATTGATATCGGGGCCGTGGAAACGAGGATCGGTGCCCTGAATGTGGGAGGCGAGATTACCTGTGACACCTCCTGGATCGCCGATACCATCCATGTCTGGAGCGATATCTATATCCGGGACAGCGCGACCTTGACCATATCTCCGGGGGCCGTGGTCCTGTTCCAGGGCTATTACGGGATTTATAATGAAGGGGTCTTGATCGCGAAAGGAGCCCCCGACCGGATGATCAAATTTACCATCCATGATCCGACGGGACATGACAATTTTGAATCCACCCAGGGAAGCTGGAAAGGAATCGTGATCAACAACTCGGACCACGGCGATGGGGTTTGGGGGGCCATGACGGATAACGACACAACCTACCTGGAATACTGCATCCTCGAATATGCCAATAACTGGAACCGGTCGATGCACGATCGCTGGGGAGGAGCCATGCAAATCCTGAATTTCTCAAAGGTCGTTGTGGACCATTGCGTTTTCCAGCATAACATCGGTGAGGTAGGCGGGGGATTATGCGTGACCTTCTATTCGGGTCCGCGGATCACCAACAATACTTTTTATGAAAACTGGAGCCTGAACGACGGTGGCGGAATCATGGTTGCGGAGAATTCATGGCCGCTTATAGCGAACAACATCATTTCGAACAACAAATCGGACAACTATGCCGGGGGTATTCATGTTAACAGGGCTTCCCCGGTAATCGTAAACAATGTTGTGTGCAATAACCATGCAATGAATGTAGGCGGAGTAAACATCGTGCAATCCGAACCTGAATTTGTCAACAACACGGTCGTTAACAACAGGGCAGGATCCTGGATCGGTGGAATGGAGATAACCAATGGGAGTCCCGAAATCGTGAATTCCATTTTCTGGGGGAATGAGGATGGTGGCGGAAATATACAGCTGTCTATGAGCGACAGGCCCGAATTCTATAATTGCATGATCGAAAGGCTGACGGAAGGCGGGATTGCCCCATGGGACTATTCGGGAACCCTGGTGGATATGGTCACCGGGGATCCGGACTTTACCTCTCCGACGGGGGGAGCCGGAAACCTCGATTACAACGGCCTGGAGGCGGACTGGAGCATTACGAATTTTTCACCGCTGATCAATGCAGGGAAAAACCAGGATCCGGACCTCTACCCGGAGGGCAAGGATATCGCCGGTTATCCGAGGGTGAACGACGGGACCGTGGACATCGGGCCCTATGAAAATTCGGCCGGCCTTCTTTCCATCACTCAACAACCGCTAAACCAGGTCGTCTGCGAGGGCAATTCGGCCAGGCTGAGCGTGAAAGCAGACGGACCGGCCAAATACCGCTGGCTGAAGGACGAGGTGGAACTGGAAGAAGCGGATTCCTCGGTGCTGTACCTTGAACCGGCTGTTTTTGAAGATGCGGGCAACTACAGCTGCGAGGTGTACAACGGTTACGGGTCGGTCATAAGTAACAATGTCAGGCTTGACGTGATCATACCCCCCGAGATTATGGTACAGTCCGAAAGCCAGTGGTTCATCGAAGATGCTACCCTGAAGCTTGATGTCATATCCGGGGGCTCCGAACCCATCAAGCACCAGTGGTTCAAGGACGGGAACCTCATAGCCGATGAAACGCTGCCCCAGCTCAAGCTCGATTCCCTGTCCTTTACCGACGAGGGCACCTACGTATGCCGGATCCAGAACAGTTGCGGGAGCGTTCAGACCTCCCCCATCACCCTGTTCATGGCACCCCAGATCTGCATGGTCACGGTGGACACCGCCACGGGAGATAACCTGGTAATCTGGGAGAAGAATTCTTTGGCTCCCATCCTGAATTACAACATCTACCGGGAAAGCATAGTAGCAGGCCAGTACGAGCCTATCGGCCAGGTGCCTGCCGGGGAGCTGAGCGTATTTCTGGATCCAGGTGCCAACCCGGCCATCCAGGCCTTTACTTACAAGATCACGGCAACCAGGCCGGACGGCAGCCAGTCCGACATCAGCCTCTGCAAGCCCCATAAGACCATCCACCTGCTGACCAGCTACAACACGGAGTACGAGACGGCCCAGCTGAGCTGGGATCATTATTACGGATTTGTCTACGGGACCTTCTTCATTTTCCGAAGCACAACGGAATACGGGTTCAGCATCATCCATCAGATGGCCAGCAGCACAACGGCGTGGACCGATATATATGCAGACCCGGACCAGGAATATTATTACCGGGTGGCCGTGGAGCACCTCCCGGCCTGCCAGCCGACGGGAACCGGGGCCAAGGTGGGGACCGGTCCCTACCACCATTCCCTTTCGAACATGGATGACAACAAACTGAAGTTGCTGTCTGCCCGTGGAGTGAAGCAGCCATCCGGGTTGGTGATACACCCGAACCCGGTCGCCGACCGGGCGGTTATCTTGTTCCGGAATCCCGGAAATGAACCCTACCGCCTGAGCATCATGGACCTGTCGGGAAAGGTGGTATACCGGGTGGATGACATTTATACGGATCAGATAGAGTTTACGAGGGGCGACCTGCCTTCCGGGCTCTACCTGGTCGAACTCAGGGGACCGGATGTAATGCGTGGCAGGATGATGATCCGGTAGTCCGGAGCCCTCTTCATATTTTTGTAAACTTTATGTAATTTTATATAGAATTCTTATATAAAAGTTTGCAATATATCAAAATCTTATATATATTTGCGTCATGATATCTAATGAGCTCTTAAAGGGTACCCTTAAAACGATCGTTTTAAACCTGCTTGCAGAGAAGGGGAGAATGTACGGCTACGAAATCACCCGGGAGGTTGAGAAGCTTTCCGACGGGAAAATCCAGCTGACCTGGGGTGCGCTCTACCCGACCTTGCACAAACTCGAGGCGGACGGACTCATCACGGCCGAGGAATACAGCATCGGCAAACGGGTGCGTAAGTACTACCGCCTGACTCCCGACGGGGAAAAGAGTTCGAGGGACAAGGTCGAGGAATTCATCGAATTCGTAAGAATCATGAAGCAACTTTTAAAACCATCGCCCGGGCTAAGCCTGAACCATGTATGAGCTGACCGAAACGGAGATCGAAAAGATCTCGCTTGACATCGACCGGCAGGGCCTGACCTACACCCTGCTGAAGAACGAGCTCCTGGACCATGTCTGTTGCAGCATCGAGGAGGAAATGGAGAAAGGCATGACCTTCAATGATGCATACCGCAAGATCAGGCAACAGATGGGTCCGCGAAGGATCAGGCAGATCCAGGACGAGACCTTATCCTTAATCAGTAAAAAATACCGAAGAATGAAACGAATAATGTATGTACTGGGGATTGCCATCCCCATCATCCTCATGGTTGCAATTGTATTCAGATTGCAGCACTGGCCCGGAGGAGGGCTCCTGTTCACGCTGGCCCTTTTTATCCTTGCGGTCTTTTTCCTGCCCATATTCGCCATGGTGAAGATCCGGGATACACGCCGGCTGGACGAACCCGTACCCCTGGGCTTTTACCTGACCGGGACGATCGCAGGCATTCTGACCGTAATCGGTTCACTGCTCAAGATCCAGCACATGCCGGGTGCCGGGGTGCTCCTCAGTCTTGGACTGGTTTCCATGGCCCTGGTTTTCCTGCCAATGTTCGCCGTCATCAAGGTACGTGAAGCAAACCAGAAGAAGGAACCCCTGAACCGCGGATATTACATCCTGGCCGTACTGGCCGGGATCATGTTCATCGCGGGGGCGCTTTTCAAACTGCAGCACTGGCCCGGGGCCGGATGGGTCATAATCACATCCTGGCTTTTGGTAGCGGCTATACTCCTGCCCCTGCTGGTCCTGAACATCCTGGGGCAGAAGGGTAACCGGCTGAACAATTTTTTCCTGGTGGTACTGGCCTTTTCCTTTGCAGCCGTGTTGGTGCTTTCCCAGGTTACCCGCCCCGAAAGGGTGCTATATTACGGGTTCATACCGGGTGAGAAAAGCATGGTTGCGCAGGCGGATTACCTGGGGGAAAGGTGCGACCTTCTGGTCCGGTCAGCCTCGGAGGCCGATCCCGCAGGGATACCTGCCGTGGTGAATACCATAAGCGTGGAGGCGGACGCGATCTGTGCATTCATAGAGTCCGCCAAACGGGAAATGATCCTGGCCGAAAGCGACCGGAACCGGGAAGCCGTTAAGGAAGGCCGGATCGATTATTACTGGGTCCTGGGCATAGACGCGCAGGACCCTGTCAGGGAAATCATGATCGGTCCCAAAGACATGGGAGGGAAGGCCCATGAGCTGAGATCCATGCTCGGAACCTTCAGGGAACACGCATTGTCCGCCGCGGACAACAAAGCCCTCCGCTCTTTCATCGAGGAGAACCTTGACGTTTCGCAGCCGCCCGATGACGGCAGCGGCCAGGGCTGGGAGGATGTTTATTTCACCGGTCCCCTGATCCAGGCCGTCAACAACCTCAGCATGTTCGAATCCAGTGTACGGCTCATAGAGCACGAACTGCTGGCAGAACAGCTCGAGAACGATCTGGAATAGAAACGATCACAGAAATGTGTCCGCGGGCCCGGGTCCGATCCGGAGCCTGCGGACCTGTTTTCAACCTCATGCATCCTCCTTCACCCGGGGTCGTCGCCGACGCTGCCCATTAGGGTGGCTTAGCTGCATTATTGAACAATGACCCGTTTTACGTAATTGCTGTTTGAATTTCCAAATCTGACAATGTACACTCCCTTTTCAAGCAGGGTACCGGTATTGATCTCAATCAAGGACCTGTTATTAAACGTTTCCTTTAAGATCAGTACACCGAGGGTATTATATACCTCAAAGCTCAGAATATCACTATTATCAGCCAATTGGATATACAATACTCCGCCGTTTACAGGATTCGGATATAACTTGACTCCAGCCGCTTCCCTGTTGCTGATTCCAATATTCGTAGAAACAGTTACCAGGCAGGAATCTTTAAATCCACCGTCTGAGGTGGTCACAATTATATATGCTTCACCTGCGGCAACACCGGTAACGGTTCCGTCAGCGACAGTTGCTACAGCATTATTCCTTGAACTCCAGGTTACCCCGGTGTCAGAAGCATTTTCGGGTTCAATGGTTGCTGCAAGAACAGCGGTGTCTCCTGCTGTCAGGGTGAGCATACTTTGATCAAGGCTAACCCCCGTTACAGCAACAGCCGGTGCAAAACCTTTATAGAAAAATTCATACCAAATGCGAGTACCGCAATCCAGTTCCAATCTGTCTGATACCGTGTCTTCAGATGTTGCAATAACCTTAAAATAAAACATCATATCATCATCGACCGTACCATTTTCCGGCGGTGCCACCTCGATTTGGACGTTTGACCAGGTATTTTGAACGGAATTATAAACTGCCGTGTCGATCGTATAAGGGATATCTACCGTATAATTACCTCCGCCATCATTGCCTTTTAAGGCACCCTCCTTAAAAAAGACAAATCTTTGAATATCAGCGAACATCATGTCATTGATAATTATCAAAGATCCCAGGCGACCTTTGGTCTTTAGAGGTAGTGATATAGTTGTATCACTGCCAACAGTTACAACAGGCGGATTATCGGAATTATCTATAACTAAATTTCCTTTAATACCTGCCGGGGGTTCAATCCATGAGGGTATTTTATATGAAACCATCAGGTTATCAAAAACAATGATGGGATCAACCTTATCCTTATTAATTGCCGTTCCGGTCCCCAGCGTTTTTATAAGGATATAAACCTTGTTGTTATTAAAAACCGAACTATCCTTACCAATCTCTTCGGCAACCTTTACCGTCTTCTTGCCTGAACCGCTAACGTAATAATCTGGAATCTCTCCAATAATGCTGTCCGTATTTTCGATGGCCACGGAAAGAGTATAACTTGCTGTTTGTCCGGTATTTCCAGCATCATATGTTTCAATGTCAAACTGAATATCGGAAGCCAGTGCAAGACCTGAAAAATCGAAGTAGAATCCGTATTCAACCCTTTTATACATGCCGGGATGTGTTCCGAAGGCCTGATTTGCCCCTGTGGGATCCATATCAAAAAGACATCCGGATGGATTCCGGATTACATTAAATGCAGTATCCTCAGTTCCGGCATATTTCTCAGCCCACTTGGCCATCAATTCTTCCAGGGAGGCAATACTTGATATGCGCACAGGATTATCATAACTGTTCCACCGGTAAATTTTGAAATCATCATTCCTGACCGTGGGAGCTTCCTCGGAATCGTCGGTATAGACATTTACCTGAAATCCTTTATTTGTCTGGCATTTTGCCCAATTAATAGTAATCTCCGTGTCCTGTGTCCAATAGCTGCTGTCCTTATCGGTGTTAAAATCAACAGCCAGGGTCGCTATCTTTGCAACTGAATCAACTGTAAGCGTTTGCCCGATGCTGGACTTACTGCCAAATTTGAATTGAGCATTTGCATAAGCTGCAATAAAAACAAAGCAGGCCATTATTAACATTTTAAACGTAAAGTTTTTCATGCGCATAAATTTTAAGTTCAATTAATGCAAGGTAATGTATGGTCGCAAATTACAAAATCGCAAGTATGAAATTAAATGAATATTGCAAATAATAAATTAACCTGAATTCAATTGCTTCAGAGGATATGGAGCAAGAACAGGTTTTACAACATACTGGTGGCAAATTCCTGTGAATGATGAGTTTATTTCCTTAACTTTAATACTTACTCCGGCTAGAGATTATATCAACAAGATGAAACATAATTTTTCCACGCCGTCTGCCGTCCAGATTGCAATTTCCTGTCTCTTTTTATTGCTATGCTTTACTACGAAAATTCAATCCCAGTTTCCCGAAGCGATAACCCTCCTGCCGGATTCTTCCGCCGGATTCGGAGAGATCACCCTGATCTTTAATCCTGCAAAAGCCTGCGTACCGGATGGTTGGGAGGCTATTTCCGGACAGGATTCCATTCTATTTTCCTCTTCAGCTGTACTCTTCTTTGAAGAAGAAGGAAGCTGGGATCACAGGGTTGGATCCTCGCACCCGTCGCATGACGGCACTCTTCCCTATCTATACCCATATCATGACAGCCTTTACTCCATTACCTTTACACCACAGACCTATTATGGGACAGGAACTGAATTGATCAAAGGCATTAACGCCAGGTTTAAGGGACCCGGTGTCTACGGATTGGATTTCGGGGAGGAAGGATGCAAGGAATTTCATATTCCTTTCAAACTGGATACCGTTGAAGTCAGTTTCAACGTTGATATGTCCTACCAGATATTTCTTAAGAAATTTGATCCGTTTTTTGATATTGTAGATGTGGCAGGGAATTTTAACAACTGGGGCGATGTCAGAACCGATCTGCAGGATCCGGACGGGGACAGTATCTATTCCGTAACCACCCCGGATCTTGTCGCCGGAATAACCATTGAATACAGGTTCAGGAGGAACAGAAACGATGGAACCTCCGAAGACATTGATTCCTTGGGTTACAGGACCTGTTTAATTCAGGCAGGAGAAAACAACCTTGTTCATTGGTACAATGACCTTGAACCTACCCTTACCGACCTGATAGTCAATGTGAACATGAATTTTGCAGAAGAACAGGGATATCTTGTTCCCGAAACAGATATTGTAGAAATACATATGGGGTTCGAACACTGGGCGGTCCCGGATTCCATATGGACAATCCTGCTTTCTGATCCGGATTCGAATGGGATCTACAGTGCTGAAATCGACAGCCTTTATGTCGGCAGCTCGTTTAATTATATTGTTACTATTAACGGGGGAAATCCCTTCGTCGGTGGCTGGCCCTGGCACACCGTAGAATACGGGATTCATAGCCTGGATGAATGGTGGAATGATTATGATCCAAGTAATGAACACGACCTGTTTATTCAGGGATATCTAGATGGAGAGGGGAATAACAATGCCCTAGAAATTAAGAATCCAACGGATGTTTCGGTTGATCTCTCCGACTATGGCCTCCTGTATACGATAGACGGATCCGACTGGCTTGGCCCTTTGAAATTGGCTGGAACGCTTGAGAGCAGGGAGACCTGGTTGATAGTCCACCCTGATTTTGATTTTTCTGCCATTGATTCAGCCCTGGTCGTTGACACGGTGTGGGCCGTACCCTGTTCTTTCGACGGCAATGATGCCCTGGCCCTGGCTAAAGTATATGACGGAGGTAATAAATGGAGGATTCTCGACCAGTTGGGCGTTCCCGGTGATGATCCGGGCACGGGATGGGATGTTGCAGGATCCTCCGGGGCTACCCGCTTGCACAGGCTGGAACGAAAGCCACTCGTACCCCGTGGCATGCCGGACTGGAATGTATCCGCCGGCAGTTCTGAATACGATTCTGAGTGGAAGGTTTACGGTCCGGGTATACCGGCCAGCATGGGTAAACCGGCCGGCACTTTCAGTTATGATAATCTATGGGAAAAAGAAGTTTCCGGGGTAACGCAACAACTGAACGCTGTTGCATCAACGGATAATGGCTGGGTATTTGCCGTTGGAGATGAACGTACGGCTATTTATAAGGAAGCCGGAAGCACCCAGTGGAAATCGCTGAGTCTTGACATTCCGGAAAACTATAACCTGAATGGAGTATTTTTTACAGATTCCCTTACAGGTTGGATTGTCGGTGACGAAGGCACTATACTTCATACTACCAACGGGACCGATTGGAATTCTCAATCTGGAAGCACCCATAATCTGAGAGACATCTTCTTTGTCGATTCGGAGAATGGATGGGTGGTTGGGGATTATAAAATCCTCCATACCAGCGATGGAGGCCAGACCTGGGAAGATCAGTGGGATTATAAATTTTTTAGTCGATATAGTAAAGTCTATTTCACTGACCCGGAGCATGGCTGGATTGTATCCGAGGAGGAGCACATCTCGTACACGAATAACGGGGGAAAAAACTGGATGCGAATGGAAAGCATCCCGGACGGAAGATACCTGGACATAAGTTTCTGCAATCCCGTTTACGGCTGGATTGTCGGATACGATGGGATCTATGCTACCCGGGATGGCGGGAAGACCTGGATAAAACAAGTGGCCCCGGACCATAAATTCTACGGGGATCTTGATTATTATTATGGTGTTCATTTTGTATCGCCCCTGAGGGGCTGGTTTGTGGGAGATTATGGTATTTTCAGCACAAATGACGGGGGTATAACCTGGTGTCCCCAGTCCACCAACAATGAAAATACAATGTTGAGGGATGTGTTTTTTACCAGCTCAAATAACGGATGGGCCGTTGGTATGGAAGGAAGCATTTTCCACACCGAAGACGGATGGATTCCCCAGAATTCTGCGAACGAGAACAATCTGAAAGCCTTATTTTTTACAGATGACAGCACCGGATGGATCGTCGGAAATGGTTACGCCGTCCTGAAGACAAGAGATGCCGGCTATTCCTGGGACACCCTTCATATGCCACTTGATGACGATCCCAGCGAGGGATATTCTGATATATTCTTTAATGATCCCTTGACCGGATGGTTCGGCGGAGCTTATGGTACTGTATTATATACCAGGGATGGAGGCAATACCTGGGATCAGCACTGGGGTGCTACAAATGGCGATATATATGCAGTGTATTTTATTGACCGCAACAGGGGATGGGCAGTCGGAAACGGAGGCGCGATCTCCCGGACAACCGACGGAGGAGAATCCTGGGATAAAACCAATCTTGGCAACGAAAATTTTTATGATGTCTTTTTTGTGGATTCTCTTCACGGATGGGTGGTGGGAGAATACGGACGTATCCTTCATTCGGCAGACGGTGGTGTCAGTTGGATCAACCAGACGGGGATCGTTAACTCCCGGCTTGAATCGGTATATTTCAAAGATACGCTTCATGGGATTGCTGCCAGCGATCAACATCTTATTGGAACAGAGAATGGAGGGACTTCCTGGGAACTTAGTGAAACAGATGGTTTTGGGGGACATCCATACATGCATTTTATCGATACTTTGAGGGGCTGGATAGCAGGCACTGGCAGTACGATACGGCAGACACAGGACGGTGGTGTTACCTGGATGCCGATCCCCGCTGTCCTGAATGAGGATGTGAATGGAGTTTTCTTTCTTGATGAAAACATTGGATGGGTTGCCGGGCAGGAAGGGGCCATCCTGAGGACCTCCTCCGGAGGATGCAAGGACCCCTTTGTAAACCTGCCCGGGATTGCCAGAGTATGTGAAGGAGAAGCTATCGTCCTTTCAGGGGGAGATAATTATACCTACTCCTGGAGTACGGGGTCCACGGATCCCGGCATTACTGCGTCCACTGCCGGCTGGTATAAAGTTGAAGTCGGGAACCGCTGTGGAAAACATGCCTCAGACAGCGTTTATCTGGAAGTTATCAGTCCCCCGCAATTCCAGATTGTAGCGGATGGTCCCACCGCTTTTTGCATGGGAGAATATGTGGGCCTTAACATAATCACTGATAATCCGGAGATGGAAGATGAATACACATTCCGTTGGGAAAATGATCCAACAAGCCCCGACAAATATTATATGGCCGACACCACCGGGTATTATTCTGTCGAGGCAAAGGATAAATACGGATGCAGTGCTGAAGACTCCGTATTTGTATTTGAGCAAAATCCATATGGTAAGGAAGAAATATGCCTGGTTACCATAGACCTGCAGAGCGGCAAGAACCTGATCGTCTGGAATAAAACCCCGGATGTGGGTACGATACATTATAAGGTTTACAGGGAAGGTAGTGCTATTGGCCAGTATGACCTTATCGGAACCGTCCCCTATGATCAACTTAGTATTTTTACGGATACCACCTCATTCCCGGAAGCCAGGCAGTATTTATATAAAATCTCTCTGGAAGACAGCTGCGGAAATGAGTCTGATTACAGTCAGTATCACAAGCCTCTTTTTCTACAATATGTCAGTTCTGTTGGAGGGGTTAATCTCCAGTGGAGTGATTATGTAATTGAGGGGAACCCGCTTGATTTTGTAACCTATGAGATCTACCGGGGATCCGATTCCATTTCCCTCAATAAACTAACGGAAGTGCCTGCAAGTCTCGACCGCTATATCGACACCGATGGGAGTGCCATGACTAATAAATACTACTATCGTGTAGCCGGCGTAAAGGAAACTCCCTGCTATCCGAGTGGTACCAGCAAAGCAGAAACCGAATACAGGCAGTCGATGTCAAACCAGGAAGACAATAGAGTCGTAACTGGCTTGACTGATCAGCAGGAGTCCGGGAGCAATGCCCTGTTCATTTATCCGAATCCTTTCACAGACAAAACATTGATTCAATTCCGGAATTCTGACCATGCCAGGTACCATTTGTTCATCACGGATCTGAATGGTAAAATTGTAAAAACCATTGAGAACATAACTGAAGAAAGCTATGAGCTGAATTCAACTGGTATGGAGAGAGGCATCTATTTCATAGAACTGAGAGGAGACAGGTTCTTCCGGAGGAGTAAAATCATTGTGAATTAACCGGCATATTAAACTTTCTCTTCATCCTTTTTGACCACTTCCCGTTTCCCGTCGATAAAGACGAAGTTGTCGCCATTGATCTCGAAGGAGTACCGCTTGTGGCCTTCCTTGTCTTCCCAGGTGGAAGACCGGATCACATCGTAAATAAAGGAAGGCTTAGGTGTTTTCGAGAGATTCGATGAATTCCCTGGCCGTCATCACTGGTAACCGGCTATTACGATAACCGGTCATATTCCTTGTAATAATCAGCTCCTGTCCATTTTCGATGGCTGTGAAATATTGTATAGCATCTTCGAAATCCTTGAAATCAGAATTAAGTGCCAGATCGGCTATTTTATCATCGAAAGAGAGTACAGTAACCAGTATTTTAAAATTCAGGAGAATTCTCCGGCTTGCCGACTCAGATTTAAACCGGGTAAGTACGTAATGTGTATTCGCCAGTGACAAGGAAGAGAGTGACAGAACGATTTTTCTTTTGTCCGCCAAAGAAAAGAGCTTGGCTGCCTCGGCATAATAAGGCATCCTCCTGGCCAGCAGATCCAGAACGATATTCGTATCTATCAGGATCTGTTTCAAAGATACTTCCGATCCAGATGATCAGTATACTCCTTCCTGTAATCGTAATCAGCGGGAAGCTCAATAACACCACTCAGGCTTTTAACCAGTGGTGTTATTTCAATTCCTGAGTTGTCTTCGCTGGTCACCGAATCAAGATAGGATTCTATGATCCTGGAAAGACTTGTTTTATGCTCCTTTGCATATTTTTTAGCCCTGGCGATCACGCTATGGTTCAGCTTTAATGTTAGCTTTGAATTCATAATATTGAATGATACGTACAAATATACAAAATCTATACGTATCATTCAATATCCCCATCATTTATACGAGGACCTGCTCTTCCTCCTTCACCTCTTCACGCCTCCTGTCTATCAAAACATCGTTAAGCTTCTCCTTCATCTTCCTTTACTTCCTCACGTTTCCCGTCAATGAAGACGAAATTATCTCCCTTGATCTCGGTGGAATAACGCTTGTTGCCTTCCTTGTCTTCCCAGGTGGAGGACTGGATCCGGCCCTCGACATAGAGCGGGATGCCCTTGCGGACATAGGTCTCGACGATCTCTGCAGCTTTATTCCAGAAGACCACGGTATGCCACTCGGTTTTCTGGACCTGGTTGCCCTCCTTGTCGGTGTAAACCTCGTTGGTAGCCAGGGGAAAGCGGGCCACTTTCATGGTTTCGTTGATCTGGTTCACCCTGGGGTCGTCGCCGACGTTCCCCATGAGGGTGACCTTGTTGATGCCTCTTTTCATTGGATTGGTTTTAATGAACATTGGGTTTATCAACCCTTAATGACGGGACCGGTAAAATATCAGCATCAAATATGTGTATGGGGTTCATTCTCCCGGGGATGCCGTCAGTTCATGGATTGGGGGACCTCAGCCAGGCTGTTGTAATAGGATACGATCTTTTTAAGGTCGCCGTTCCTGCGGACCGAGAGCTTCTCGGATTTCATGTATGCCTTTACCGGGTCCCGGTGATCGGGGATGGCTTCCAGGAGAGACTTTTTTCCCGTCACTTTACGGGCCACGTCCTTGCCGTATTTAAGGTAGTAACTTTTCTCTTCCTTGTAATAGAAATCCTTCGTTCCGCCCCCGCCCCCGTAATTCTCCACGTAGGCGTCCCGTTCCAGTTCCATTTCCCTGCGCAGCAGGGCCGTCAGCTGTCCCTCCTCGATCACTTCGAAATACCCTGCCGCAACCGTGTTTTCGCCGGTGTTGTAAACGTCGTAGATGAATTTCCGGGGACCGATCTCGATGTACTTCAGGGTAAGGGGTTTGGTGATGGATGCCGTGTCATCCCTCAATATGAACTGCATTTCGTCGCTGTAGATATCATAACGGTATTTCAGTCCCTCGATCCGGACCGCCTCCACCGTGCTCATCACCCCGAACTGGAACTCCGGGTCAAGGTAGGGAGAGCCTTTCACCAGGTGCTCGTGCTGGGCGTAGCGCAGGGTGGCCACGCCGTCTATGATTTCAATTGCATCGGCATCCATGGATTCGGTGCCTATGGTCAGGGATGTAAATCCCTCGTTGTATCGGATCTGTGCGAAAACCAATCCCGGAAAAAGCCATATTACCGGGATAAAGCCCAAACGTTTCATTGATCTTTTCATTAGAAATGGTAGGTAAAACAAAGTGCCATCCCTTCCGGGGAAGGCACCAGTGTTATGTTGTTAAAAATTTTATCGCGTACTGTCTTGTATTTTGCACCTTCGCGGGCCACCCAGATTATATCGTAGATCCACAGGGCCAGTCCCACGCCCATAAAGAACTCGGCATCGTAGCGGAACAGCCAGTACTCCGTGTACCCGGGTTCCTTGATCCAGTTTTCCCTGTAGACCTCAGTCCAGATGCGGTGACCGTCGCCTACGGGTATGGGTTCCAGGTACCATCCGGGCTCTCCCATAACGGGAGGAATGTGTTCCCGGTTGACGAGGGCCGCCAATCCCATCCCGACGAAGGCATAGGTGGCGGCCGTCCGGTACCAGGGCTTGAATTTCATTTTCCGGTGGTCCGCGACGAAATAATCCCCCAGGCCGGGCATAACGACCGAAAGCAAAGCGTTCGAAGGCCCTCCTTTCATGCCGTACCTGGATTTTCCGTCGAGCACGATCCTGGGGTCGAAGCTTCCGTACACCACGTCGTACTCACTGTAGATGTCCCAGATGATATGCTTGTCTTTCCCGGAAGGGATGTCCTTCCCGACATCCCCCTTCAGGGAATCCGGGAACACCACATTGCCAATGTTATCGATGACGTAGAAATCGATCCGGTGGAGCTGCCCTGAGTCGGACCCCGCGATGTCGTATTCGACCTCGAGCCGGTTGTCCTTGAAATCCATCCGGATGTTCTCAATCCTTGGTTCTGTTTTCTGTGCGCAGGCAGGCGATCCGCAGGCAAAGGCCAGCAGCCAGGCAATGAACAGTCCGGATAGCGGGTTCACGAACCTTTTCCAGGAAAACCCGCCGCAGGATTTATCCGCATGGAATGAAAACCGGTAAGTCATGGTTTAGGGCTTTTCTACTCCTTTACAAGATACGGATTTTTTCATATCCAGCCCGCTGTCTCCGCTATAATCAGGTTGTAGATCTCCGCCTCGGTATGACCCAAGGTCCGGATCTGTTTTGGGATGATGCTCTCACGGCTCATGCCCGGCACACCGTTCAACTCGAGGAAGAAAAGGTCCTCCCCCCGGTTGATGAAATCGATCCGGACAAGTCCCCTGCAATCCAGCAGGTCGTAAATGCTTTCCGAGACGTCCTGGCACCTGCCCGCAAGTTCCGCAGGGATCCGGGCCGGAGTGACTTCGTCGGCCATCCCCTCGGTATACTTGGCTTCGTAGTCGAAGAATTCATTCCGGGAGATGATCTCGGTCACGGGGAACCGGAAGGTCCTGGTGGCCGTCTTGAGTATCCCGCAGGTCAGTTCCCTCCCCTGGATGAAGGCCTCAACCAGCACTTCGTCGTCTTCCTGCAGGGCTTTTTCGATTGCGTGTTCGAGTTCTTCTGCACGGTTGACCCTGGACACCCCGAAGCTGGATCCCCCGGCATTGGGTTTGATAAAGCAGGGGAGCCCCGGCTTCTTTACAAATAAACCGGGATCATATTCCCTGGCCTTTTCCTGCCCGGACAGGACCTGCAGGTGCCCGGCCCTGCGCACCAGGACCCAGTCGGCCGTCAGGATACCCGCCCCCTGCACGATTTCCTTGCAGGTGTGCTTGTGAAAGGAACGCTCCAGCGAAAGGGCCCCCGAAGTGGAATAGGGGATGCCCTTTTGGTCCAGCCAGGCCTGCAGCTGGCCGTCTTCGCCCGGGGGACCATGAAGGGCGATGAAGGCGTAATCGAACTGCACCCTGAGGCCATCCAGTTCGAAGCTGAAGGTTTCCCTGTCCAGCGGTAGCGTCCGGCCTTCCTGCGGACCCGTCCTTACGTGCCAGTCGTCCTGCCGGATATAGACGATGAATGGCTCGTATTTGTCACGGTCTAGGTGAAGGTGGACCTGTTCGGCGCTCTTGAGGGAAATGACGAGTTCGGAAGAATCGCCTCCCGTAACGATGGCAATGTTTTTTTTCATATCCGCCTGCGGGCACATTCCTTATGCAAAGATAATCTCTTTTCGGTTCCGCCTGCAGGACTATTATCCTTGCGTCCGGCCTTCCAGGTAACGCCTCCATCTTTTGATCACTTCTCTCATATCGGGCGGCAGTTCCGATTCAAAATCCATTTCCTTTCCCGTGGAGGGGTGCCGGAAGCCGAGTGACTGCGCATGAAGAGCCTGCCGCGGTAGGATGGCGAAGCAGTTCTGGACGAATTGCTTGTACTTGCTGAAGGTGGTCCCTTTCAGGATCCGGTCGCCTCCGTAGGTTGCATCGTTGAAAAGGGGGTGTCCGATGTGCTGGAAATGAACCCGGATCTGGTGGGTCCGCCCGGTCTCCAGCCGGCATTCCACCAGGTTGATGTATCCCAGGCGTTCGATCACCCGGTAACGGGTCAGGGCGTGCTTTCCCTGGGATGCATCCGGATAGACCCTCATCCGGGTCCGATCCCGTATATCCCTCCCTATGAAACCCTCTATGCTTCCCGCCTCCTCCTTCAGATCGCCCCAGATGAGTGCCAGGTATTTTCTCCGGGTGGTCCGGTCGAAGAACTGTTTGGCCAGGCGGTTGAGAGCCAGTTCGTTCTTTGCGATCACCATGATGCCCGAGGTATCCTTGTCCAGGCGGTGCACAAGCCCGGGCCGGCCGGAGTCGTCTGCGGTGGACTGAAAAAAGGGTTGGTCGCGCAAATGGTAATAGAGAGCATTGATCAGGGTGCCGGAATAATTCCCTACCCCCGGATGCACCACCATTCCGGCTGCCTTGTTAATGACCAGCACGTCCTCGTCCTCATAAACAATATCCAGCGGGATATTTTCCGGCAGGATCTCCGTTTCCCTGGGTGGGTGTGGCAGTACGATGCTGATCACCTCGCCCGGCTTGATCCGGTAATTCGGTTTGACCGGCCGTTCGTTAACCAGTATGTTCCCGGCCTGGGCGGCGGACTGAATCCGGGTCCGGGATGTGTGGGTCATGCGGTTTACCAGGTATTTATCGATCCGCACAGGTTCCTGTCCCCGGTCCACCTCGAAACGGTGATGCTCGTAAAGTTCACTGGTTTCGCTGAAATCGGTTCCGTTTCCTTCCATAGGATGTCAGCGGAGGATCATGATTTTACTGCTTGCCCTGAAAATGCCGTTCCGGCTTACCCGGACGATGTAGAGTCCCCCGGGAAGTTCACCCGTGTAATGCGGGCTCTGCCCTTCCGTAGAGCGGCCTGAATAGACCAGCTTCCCCTGGAGGTTGTACAGGTTAACGGTCCATTCCCCCGCTGCTTCCCCCGGCGGCAGTTCCAGGTAGAATACCTCGCTGGCCGGGTTGGGGTAGACCCGGATCCGCGGTTCCGGGATCTCCGGCGCCGATGCCGGCCAGCTCAGTTCCCTGCCCATGAGGGGACGCAGCATGAGGGATCCGCTGAAGCGGGTGTTGATCCATTCTTGTCCCAGGTTGTAGAATATTTCGTTCCGGTGGTTGTTCCAGACATCCCAGCCCACGTTCAGCATGTTCTCGGTGGTTTTGATCCAACCGACGTAAAAATAATCCGAAACCACCAGGACGGTATCCAGGAGATAGGTCTGGAAGCCGTTCAGTCCCCCCTCGTACTCCGGCTTGACCCCGGTCATGCTGTAGATCAGTTTTCCGGGGGCATTCAGGATGTTATCGTGTTCCCAGACGGCCAGTTTGAAATAATCCTGGCTGTAATCATCCACCGTCCGGTTGAAACAGAACTGCACTCCCCGGAGGGTATCCCTGCGGAAGGTTTTAAAACGGCAGGCCACGGATGCGTTCGAGGTACCGATTCCTTTCAGGCCGTATCCGTTTTCTGCACTGCCGTCGTCATAGGCATAGTAATTATAGAAGCACTGGTAACGAACCACCGTGTCGTTCCATTTGTAGTCCAGGGCTTCCGTCACCAGGTAGGATTTGATCTCGAAAACCGCCGAGTCGAATTCGTCGTAATACTGGAAAGGGTAATCGATCGGGAACATAAAAGTGGTTAAGGCGCCCGGGATGATGTTGTCGGCGCCTCCGTTCTCGGATTCCGAATAGAGATAATTCAGATCGGTTATTTTCAGGACCCGTGTTGCGCTCCGGACGATGGTATCGTTATTCCTGTATCGGATTTCAATCCAGGGTCTGAGTTCCGTCACGCGTGCACTGCCGAAATGGCTCCAGGGGATGGACTGGTAGCTTTTCAGGATGGAGCCCGGGGAGGCGATCATGGAAACGTCGTTGACGGCGGTTACATTCTGGGAGCGTGCCGTATCCAGGTAAACGTAATCGATGTTCCAGTGATCGACGTTGGCTTTCTGGTCCTCAGACCCCAGGGCCGGGGAAAAGCTGGCGTAATTCAGGAAGCGGAACTGGAATCCTTTTTTCAGGAAGCGCTCCTCCCGGACCGGGATGAATACCTGCCTGAAGGTGTCGATTCCCTGAATGGAATCCCTGTTGAAACCGGGACTGGACCATACCCTTTCCCAGCGGTTGCTGTCCGGCGCGAATAATTCAAGGGCGAGGGAATCGGGCTCTTCCGGCACATCACCCAGTCCCATGGGTTCGTAAAAAAAACTGAGCCAGATGTCCTGCCTGCCCGGGTAATCCAGGTTGATGGGGACCGAGGTCAGGAAGTCGGAGACGAAAGGGAAGGAAGAGGATCCGTTCAGCGCCCCTTCCGAATCAACCGCATCCATGGTTGCCACTCCGAGGGTCACCGGATTGCGCGTGTAGGTATTGTTGACATTGGCAAACCGGTCCGTCCAGAAATACGGGTAAGGGGTATCCCCCTGCCTGGAGAAATCGTCGAAGAAGGGAAGTTCAAGAGTATCGGGCAGAAAATCCACATCCACGCTTTTTAAAGCCTTGTGATCCTTCGGTGATATACCCGCCGGCAGGAGGACCTCCTGTGCATGGGTTGCGAATGAGGTTCCCACGTACAGTGTGAGGACAGCAATTCCGGTTTTAAATTTCATCGTCATCCACCAGGGGCAATTCGGTTCGCACCGGCAGGGGCAGTTTGGTTGAATCGATCGTTACCCAGATGTCAACCGAGGCGCCCAGGCTGATGAGGATTTCTTCTTCCTCTCCATGCACCGGCCTCTGTTTCCAGACAAATGCGGCCGCCGAATCGTCTGCATTGCCGAAGCTCCGGTCATAGATTACGGCACCCAGGTTCAGGTATCGCTCCGTGATCCTTTGCTTGGCATCTGCCAGGGTCAGGCCGATCAGATCCGGGGCAGCGGTTTTCTCATTGCTGAGTCCCCTGCCCAGCACCAGGTCCACCTCCGAACCTTTCTGGATCGAATCGCCTTCTTCTATAACGTTGCCCCGGTATTTTTGTTGCAGAACGTTGTTCACCGCGATATCCGGCACATAGGTCAGCTTCCCGATCTTCAGTCCCGCAGTCTGTATGGTCGCACTTGCCTGCCGGAGGCTGACGCCCACCAGGTTGGGCATGGGTATGATTTCGGGATTGAATGCATTGATGGTGAGAAAGATGGTGCGGTTTTCCTTGACCTTGAATTCCGGCCGGGGACTCTGGTCGATCACGGAGCCCCGGGGCGAATTCATGTTGTAGACGGAATCGACGACCTGGAAACGCAGTTTTCTCCCGGCAAGAATGGAATCGGCCTCATCCAGGCTCAGCCCGGTAAGGTCCGGAACGCTGAGGGCCTGTCCGTGGCGGGTGTAAATGCGGAGAAAAATGAAAACGAAGGCTATAAAGAACAGGATGATGAGGATGGCCAGGAGCAAATGTTTCAGAAAGACCCTGCTGAATATGAAACGTAAGAAATTCATGGCTGCCCTTTCGTCTTAGAACGTAAAGATAATTTCAAATTCCTAAAGTGACCTGGCAATTTCAAAATATTGCCGGGCTTCTTCCGTCCTGCCCTGTCTCTGCAGGATCTCGCCGATGGCCTGGTAGGAAGGTCCGAAATTCCGGTTCACCCGGATGGCTTCCTGGAAATACCGCAAGGCCATGTCTGCGTTGTTCTGCCGGGCATATATGAGTCCCAGATTATGATAAGCCGTTACGTACCTTTCATTTACCTGGATGATCCTGGTAAAAACCGAAACGGCTTCGGACATTTTCCGCTCGTTTATGTACACGACCCCCAGCAGGTCCAGGGCCTTGTCGTAATCCGGATAAACCTTCAGGCACCGGGCAATGGTCTCTGTTGCCTTTTCAAACCGGCGTGTCTGCAGGTAAGCCCTGGCCAGGCCCATGAGGGCAGCCTCGTTCCAGGGTTCCTCCTTGACGGCTTGCTCGAGGGTCGGGATGGCCCGTGCATAATCCCTCTGGTTAAGAAATGTAATGCCCTGGAAATCCAATTTGGACTTACGTTCCAGGATCGTGCAAACGGGAACCTTGTCTACGTATATCGTGTGGATCGCATTGGGAGGGGGGAACAACTTATTCTTCAACTGGTAGGGATTGATGTAGCTGTTGGCTATGATGGCATAGTCCCAGTCCAGGCTGCCCCTGTCATAGTAGCGCACGTACTGGTATTGTATACGGTCCTGGTAATGCCTGAAGTAATAGTCGATGGAAAAGTTAGAGGCCACGATGATCTTGTTGCCGGGACCGGCCTCCGAATCCTTGATCCTGTTCTCGATAAGCCATTCAGAGCCCTCCCGGATGGAATGATAGTAGTAATCCATCTCGTATTTGCCCAGCGCCCCGTTGGTTCCTCCGGTTAATTCATTGTAGTAAATGTACTCGTAAGGGTGGTTGAAAACGATATGCCTGAGCGGCAGCAGGCAGAGCAGTGCGATGACGGATGCCAGGATATAGCGGAGGTATCTTTTCCGGCTGAGGCGGAACAGGGTCTCGAATCCAAGGCTGGCGGCTATCACGATGGAGGGGTAGACGAACATGGAATGCCTCCATCCGCCGTATACGTTGGATTCCTTGTCGATGATATAGATGATGGGGAACAGGAAGGTAAAGGCAATGATGAAGATCCAGAGATAATTGATTTTCCTTCCCATCTTCGGGATGAGGATGAAGAAAAGTACCAGGCCTGTCAGGACCACCAGGGGCACTGTGATCAGGATGTATTTCGGGACGTAATACCAGGGCGCCCGGTTCGACCAGATGATCTGGCCTTCGAAAAGCTGGCGGATGCTGGTCGCGTAATTGGTCATAACCTCCATGGCCTTCAGGGGGTTTGAGATGGGGGACTGCAATGCATACGGCCAGGTGATGATGCCCAGAACATAACCGATCAGCGAGATCAACACCAGGTACATGAGCAGCCTGGCCAGCCTCCGCATGTTTTCCCTCGCAAAAAGATTCCGGATCTTTTCGGTGAAAAGGAAATAGAGTCCCGAGAAAAGGAAAAAGTATGCGATCAGCAGGAGTCCCCCGACCCTCACACCGATGGCCATACCGATCCCCAGTCCCGCTAAAAGCACGGTACTCCATTTCGGCCTGGGGAATTCCCTGAGGAAGCGGATCATGAAATACAGGGTGAAGATGGTGGCCATGGCAAAGGGTATGTCCTTCGGATTGTTGAAGGAATGGCCAAGAAAACGGGGCGAGAGGAAAATGAACACCAGGGCCATGAGCCCTGCCCGCCACCCGGCCAGCATAACCGCCAGGAGCCCGGCGAAGATCATGGCCAGCCATCCGGACCATGCATTCAGCACATGCCGTGCCTCGAATTCATTTTCGATCCCCAATGCCCTGTTCACGATGACCGTGACCAGGTCGAATGCGGGACCGTAAAGGTGGAGTACCGACCGGTCGTAGTAGAGCGCCGTGGTATCCTTTCCCAGGGTGGCAAAATAGTTGTACACGTTCTTGCCGTGCCGGTAATGGAAGCGCTGTTCGTCGCCGGAGATCGCGCTGTCAAGGCTCAGCAGGGGCATCAGGACGAACAACAACACGGCAAGGGAGGCGTAAGCCAGCCTAAGGTACGAGGGACTGCCGATGAAAGGATATTTCAGGTGGGGTCTTGTCCGGAATTCCTGTACGGGCAGTACAAAAAACCACCGTATGAAAAATCTGAGGCGGGAAGCAATTCTCCGGAAGAACCCCGATCCCTTCCTGCTGATTTCACCGAAGGGGGATTTCTGAAGAACGGGAAGATCGCTGCATTCCAGATCCAGGTTCCGCAGCATGCGGAACAGGTCTGCCTGGAAATCGTCCCCTGCGAAGCCGGTGTCAACAAAAAGGTAGTTTGCCAGGGATGAACCCATCAGAAGCGCCGGGTGGTGTATCCGCCTGCCTTTAGCGGGCGAATCCTGGAAACGGGGTATCATTAAGGGGGATTCATGGAGGACTTCCGGCCTGACGGAGAATATGGCTTCAAGGCTGAAGGATCGCTCAAGATGGGCGGTCTCCAGGATCAGGGAATATTCCTTCGAGGCTTCCCGGATCCCTGCGGCCAGTGAATCGGCGAGTGTGGTTGAGGTTCCGGACGGGAACACGCGGATGATGTTTTTATCCAGAAGGTTCTTGAAACCGGGATTCCCGCTCAGCCATTCGGTTTGCTTTTCCGCCTCGGAAGAAATGAGAATAAGCTCATAATCCTTTTCATAGGGTTTTTTGATGTTCATCACCGAATCGAGCAGCATGGAAAGTCCCTCTCCATGGCCGGCATCGGGCACGACGATCGAAAGGCTCAGGAACCCTTCCTTTGCCTGTTGAGGTTTTCTGGCTTTATCTTTTCTGTATGGCTTCATCCGTTGCGGTTTGGGTTATTCGAAGATTTTCCTGAGGAACCAGTTGAACCATTCGATATCTGCAAGGAACAAAAAAATCATCAGGCAGGAGAGGAAAAGGATATACAGCATAAACTTCTGTTTCCGGTACAGTTTCTCGGGGGTTTGAACGATGGAATCCTCCTCAAACCCGATCTTCAGGTACCAGGTGAACAGGAGGGCGATGAAGGGGAAACTGATCAGCAGCTCGATGCGGTATTTGATCAGGAAAATACCCAGGAAAAAGGATGAACAGAGAGCGTAGAAGAAAATGGAAACCAGCAGCCTGCTTTCATTATAATAACGGAATGATTTCCGGTACAATCCGGCCGTTTCCGGGTCGCCTATGAAACGGTATTCTGCAAAACGCTTGGTTGCCATGAGAAACGCACCTCCCATCCAGTAGGCAATGAGTATGCTCGAGGGGGGAAAGGGATGATTCATGATGATCAGCCATCCCAGGATGAACCGGATCGGGTTGTTGACGGACTCGGTGATGACGTCAAGATAGGCCTTTTCCTTGGTGCGCATTGGATTTACGTTGTACAGAAGGCCCATGATCAGGAAACCGATCTCGGTGACCAGGAACTGCCAGGAGATCAGCAGCGAGAGGGACAGGCCGGCCAGGGCGAGCAGGGCGTATTCCAGGTATACGGTTCCCGGCTGCAGGTCCGCAACCAGGGAAGGCCGGTCCTTTTTCAGGGGGTGGTACCTGTCAAACTCCGCATCCAGCCACTCGTTGATCACGTAGTTGGCCGAAGCGACGAGGCAGGTGGCCAGCACGCCTGCAAGCAGTTTGATCACCAGTCGGGCATCCGGTTCCGGTGATCCGTATATCCAGGCAATGACGATCCCCGGCAACATGAAGATGTTCTTGAACCAGTGATCGGGCCGGGCAATGCTGAGGTAATGCCTAAACATCCTGTTTCGGTTTGTAAAAGGCGAGTATTGAATCCCGTAAATTTAAGGGTATTATGATATTTTCCATGAATCCGGGGACCTTAAAGCGTAAAAACCCCGGTAAAAAAGACAGGGTGCGGACCGCCAGGTAATGCGCCGTAAAATACCAGGTGGGCCTTTTCATACGGATCAGTTCGAGTCCGGCCCTGTCGGCAAGAATGGAAAGGTTTTTTTTATTGAAATACCCGACGTGTGCCACGCGGTAATGCCACCATCTGTATTTCAGCAGCCTGGGCATGAAAGACCGGACATCGGGCGTTACCAGCACCAGCATTCCGTCCTTCTTCAGGGCTTTCCTCAGGTCCGTCATCAGTTCCAGGGGATTTGTGACGTGTTCGAGTACGTCGATCAGGGTGATCACGTCGTAGGGGCCGGGTGTCTTTTGATGCGGGAAGGTGCCCTGGTGGACCGGGAGTCCAAGGGCCAACGCGTTTTGTTGCAGGTGTTTCGAGGGTTCGATGCCTTCGGCCTGGTACCCGGCACGGATGGCCTCTTCCACAAGCATTCCGCTGCCTGCGCCCACATCCAGCAGCTTTTCTCCGGGATGCATCCTGCGGATCTCCGCAACCACTTTTCTTTCCTGGAGGAGCCTTTCCTTCCTTCCGTTTTCATATTCCCGGTCTTCCAGGTCTTCGTAAAATCCCAGTACATCTTCCAGGTCGGTGCACTGTATGAATCCGCATCGGCTGCACCGGCTCAGCTCTCCCGTCGTTCCGTATTCAAAGTTGGTAATGGCAAAATTCCGGCTGCTGAGTTCATCCCCGAAATTGGATTCCTTTATGCGGATCATTTCCCGGGATCCGCATACCCAGCATTCCGATGGTAATGTTTCCTTATCCAGCAAGTCTGTTCAGAATTTGATGATAAAACCCCGATTTATAAATGTTTTTCCGGTCCGCGAGAATGAATTTTATACGGGCCCTTCGGGCTGCCTCCATGTCCGTTTCGGTGCGGTCCCCGATATAGAGGCAGGCTTCCGCAGGGAGCCTGAAATGGCCGGCGATGAATAGCAGTCCCCCGGGATCGGGCTTCAGCCGGTTTACCTGGGGATGGGTGGCTGTAATCACCAGATCGGCCTTTAATCCCATGGACTGCAGTTTCTCCTCGGCAGGGTAATCGGAAAAAACGGCTAAGAATACCCCGGGTTTGCCGTCGAATAATTCCTTGATGCCAGGGAAAATGCAGTCCCCCATGTATCGCAGCGGGCGTTCATGCATCCAGTACCTTACGGTTGACCGGATCTTTTCCGCGGGAAGGCCCGTTTTGAGGCTGCACCATTCGTACTGTGCCCGGTCCAGGTCTTTCACCCGGGTTTCCCGGTTTCGTTCCACTTCCCTGCGGAAGGATCTCAGAATGGCAATCTCGGTCCATCTTGCCGGCCGCGGAAGGCAATGCAGGAGCAGGTCAAGGAACATCCGCCTTCGTAGTTTCTGCTGGTCATAGAGGGTGCCGTCGACATCCAGGATCAGAAGCCTGATATTTCCCCAATCAATATCTTGCATGGCCGGGTTGATAAAAAAAAAGCAAAATACGGAGATTTTGCTTTTACCTGTCCATCCTGCCGAAGATTCAGTCAGGTCTTATGCCTGGCTTCGTCGGAAACGCTGAGTTTCTTTCTTCCTTTGGCCCTTCGCCGGGACAAAATATTGCGACCGTTAACCGACGACATTCTTTTCCTGAATCCGTGCTTGTTCTTTCTCCTTCTGTTGGATGGTTGAAATGTCCTTTTCATCGAATGCCCGGTTTTTAGAAATTAGACTGCAAAAGTAATGTTTTTTTACGACCGACAAAATACCGGGATAAATTATAGCCCCTGACCGGGTATGAAAACGATCATCTTAGTGCGGAAATATGCTTCCCCGAAGTATGTCGAGACCGGGAAGACCTTTGCATGACGGAACATTCGAAGTTCCTCCTGCATTTCACCGCCTTTCAGATAGATGATGCCGTTCTTCTGATCACCGATTTTTTCCGCAACGGGGATGCCGCCGGCCCATTCCATCAGCCTGGGAAGGTTGGTCACGGCCCTTCCGATAACGAAATGGAAGGTTGAGTCCACCTCCTCCACCCGCATGGCCCGGGCGGTAACGTTTTCCAGTCCCAGTTTCCCGGCGATGTCCTCAACCACGCGGATCTTCTTACGGATCGAGTCCACCAGCGTAAACCTGCACGAAGGGAAGACATTGGCCAGGGGGATCCCCGGGAACCCTCCGCCGGTCCCTGCATCCAGGATGGTCGTCCCATCCTCGAAACGAAAGGCTTTGGCGATGGCAAGCGAATGCAGGATGTGGTGCTCATACAGGTGATCTACGTCCTTCCTGGATACCAGGTTGATCCTTTCGTTCCATTCCCGGTAGAGATCATGCATGGCCCGGAACCTGGAATACTGAAGGGCCGACAGCCCGGGAAAATATTTCCGGATGAGTTCCATGCCGGCGGATCTACATGGAAGAACCGGTGTTCTTGAGTATATTGTAAAGCAGTTCGCGGGCACGGAAAAGTTGCGCCTTCACTGTTCCGATCGGCAATTCCAGTTCATCCGAGATTTCTTCGTAGGAATATTCCTGGAAGTACCGGAGTTCGACCAGGGTCCGGTAGCGGGGTTTCAATTTGCTGACGACCTCGCGCAGAAGCCTGATCTTCTGGCTGTTAATCAGGAAGGCCTCGGGATTTGGCATGTCGGACTGGATGGTTACCGAAACGGTATCGGATTCATCGGCGGATTGGTCCAGGGATATGGTAGCGGCGCGTTTCTTACGGATGAAATCGATGCAGTTATTAGTGGCGATCTTGAAAAGCCAGGTACTGAAGGCAAAGTTGGGAGTGTACTGGGAAATGTTCTTGAAAGCCTTTCCGAATGCCTCGATGGTCAGGTCTTCAGCATCGCTGGCATTGTTCACCATTTTCAGCAGCATAAAATAGATGGCATCCCTGTATCTTCCCAGCAACTCGGCGTAAGCTTTCTGGTCCCCCTCCCGGGCCATCTGAACAAGAAGGAAATCGTGCTGCGCCTTCTCGGAAAGGTTTGGATTTATTTCCATCTAGCTCTTTTTCGTGCTACATAGTTGCTAAGAACCATCCAGACGTGTACCCCGGGAAGTACAAAATCCATCAGGGGCGAAATTAACAATAAATACCTTTCCTTCAAACGGGACATCCCTAATTTGGTAACCAGCATGGTTGATAACAGGCGGACGAGGAAGACCCCCAAAACATAAGGCATCATGATCTCCCGTACCAGCAGGACGATGAAGGAAAGGTAAAACAGCAGTCGGCTCAGGATTTCGAGTCCCAGGAGAAATTTGGTTGAGAAGCGGTAGCGGGGACCCGTGGTGAGGTGCCTTTTTTTCTGGTAATACCATGCTTTCCATGATTTCAAAGGCACCGAAAGTGTATGGGATTCCGGGCGGATCTCGATCCGGGTTGCGGAACCGCGGGCCACCTCGTTGATGAACAGGTCATCATCGCCTGAGGCCAGCTCGTAATGGGAGGCAAAACCCTTGTTGCGGAAGAAGACCTCCCGGCGGTATGCCAGGTTCCTTCCCACGCCCATGTACGGGATGCCGGTCAGGGCAGATCCGAAATACTGAAGGGCGGTGAAGAATGCCTCGTAACGGATCACAAGGTTCAGGAGTCCCCCGGTCCCGCGATAAGCGCCGTACCCCAGCACGATATCGCATTCCCTGCTGAAATTCCGCTGCATGGTGTACAGCCATTTTTTACCCGCCGGACGGCAGTCTGCATCGGTAAGCAGGACCCACTCATAGCGCGCCGCTTTCAGTCCCACCGTCAGTGCCAGTTTTTTACCCTGGCGGATGTGGATGTTATCCTTGATGCGGCTGGTTCGAAGGTGCGGATATTTTTCGCTGAGTTCCCTCAGCACTTCCTCGGTATGGTCCGTGGAGGCATCGTTTACCACGATCACCTCGTAATCGGGATATTCCTGCTCCAGGACCCCGGGCAGGTTGGTCCTCAGGTTTTCCTCCTCGTTCCTGGCACAGACGACGATCGATACCGGGAACTTGCGGATGCCGGATGAACGGGGACTGAAAAATACGAGCCTGGCGTGGATCACCCACCAGTAAAATAACTGGATGATGAATCCCCCCGCGAAGATACCAAGCAATACCTGATCGAGGAGCGGATGGTCTGCGATGTTCAATTTTCCGAAATTAATACCGTACAAATATCCTTATATTTGCGCTAATTCTGCACAGATGAGGTTCAAGATCCTTCATTCAGATTCCGGAACCGGGGCGAGGACCGGTGTTTTCGAGACGGATCACGGCAGCTTCCCGACGCCCGTTTTCATGCCCGTCGGGACGACGGGGACTGTAAAAGGGATTCACCAGTCCGAACTGAAAAACGCGGTACGGTCGCCCATTATCCTGGGAAACACCTACCACCTCTTTCTGCGCCCCGGCACCGATGTAATCGGTAAGGCCGGGGGCATCCACCGGTTCATGGCATGGGACGGTGCCGTGCTGACCGACAGCGGGGGCTACCAGGTCTTCTCCCTCTCGGAGCAGAGGAAACTGAGTCCCGAAGGCGCGGTATTCCGTTCGCACATAGACGGAACACAGCATACCTTCACGCCCGAGAACGTGGTGGATATCCAGCGGGTGATCGGGGCGGATATCATCATGGCCTTTGACGAATGCACCCCCTGGCCCTGCGACCGCAAATGCGTGAGCGAGTCCCTTGAACTCACCCATGCCTGGCTCGACCGGGGCAGGAAGCGATACCTTGAAACGGACCCTGCATACGGGTACCACCAGAGCTGGTTCCCGATCGTTCAGGGAGGCACCTGGGCGGACCTGCGGAAGCAATCGGCGGAAAAGATCGCGGAAGCGGGGATGGAGGGAAATGCCATCGGGGGACTTTCGGTCGGGGAGCCGGAAGAAATAATGTACGAGATGGTGGAAGAAGTTAACTGCATCCTTCCCGTGGAAAAGCCACGTTACCTGATGGGAGTCGGCACACCGGCGAACATCCTGGAATCCATCTCACTGGGAATAGACATGTTCGACTGCGTGATACCCACCCGCAACGGCAGGAACGGACAACTCTTCACCCGCGAGGGTCTGATCAACATCAAGAATGAAAAATGGAAGGATGATTTTTCAGCCATCGACCCGGATGGCGATTCCTGCGTTGATCAACAATATTCAAAGGCTTATTTACGTCATCTTATCGTCTCGGGCGAACTGCTCGGGGCCCAGATCGCCAGCCTGCATAACCTGAGGTTTTACATGTGGCTGATGGAGGAAGCCGGAGAAAGGATCGCCCGCGGGGAATTTCCTGCCTGGAAGGAGGAAATGGTCCGCAAAATATCCGTCCGCTTATGAGAAGAAAGCTGGGTATTACCATCATCGACATATACATTACCCGGAAGTTCCTGGGCACCTTTTTCTTTTCCATTGCACTGATCCTTTCCATTGCGGTCATTTTCGATTTTTCAGAAAAAATCGACAATTTCCTTGCCCACGATGCCAAACTGATCGATATCCTGACCAAATACTACCTGAATTTCATTCCGTATTTCGCCGTCCTCTTCAGCTCCCTGTTCACCTTCGTATCGGTAATCTACTTTACCTCCCGGATGGCATACCGGACCGAATTCATTGCGATCATCAGCAGCGGAATGAGCTTTAACCGCATTCTGGTTCCGTACTTTTTTTCGGCGGCCGTGATAGCCGCGTTCTCCTTTCTGCTGAACGATTACATCATACCCAATTCAAACCGGATCCGGCTTGAGTTCGAGGAGATCTACTACCATGCCGTGCCGCTTCGTGTCACCGAGCGGAACATCCACAGGCAGATCGAGCCGGGAGTCTACATCTACATGGAAAGCTACAGCACCATATCGGACCTGGGGCACCGGTTCTCCATGGAAAAATACGAGGACGGCAAACTGGTATCCAAGCTGATGTCGGATTACGTCAAATGGGATTCCACCAAGGGGAAATGGATGGTGCGCAACTACTACATCCGGGATATCGGCGACATGAGGGAGACGGTCACCCGCGGGAGCCGGCTTGACACGGCCATCGCGATCCAACCGGGCGATTTCAAGCGAAGGTTGAATTACATGGAAACCATGAACATCCGGGAGTTGAGCGACTACATTGACCAGCTCCGGATGATGGGCGAATCGAACATCAAGGCTTACCAGATCGAAAGGAACAAACGCTATGCCTTCCCGTTTTCCTCCTTCATCCTTACCCTGATCGGGGTTTCCGTTTCATCCAAGAAGGTCAAGGGAGGCATCGGGATGCAGCTCGGCATCGGCCTGCTTGTGGCGTTCTCCTACCTCCTGTTCATGCAGTTCTCATCGCAGTTTGCCATCAGCGGGAGCCTGCACCCTGCAGTGGCCGTCTGGCTGCCGAATATTGTCTTTGCCATCGTTGCCGTATTCCTCTACCGGATGGCCCCGAAATAACGCCCCCGGAGGCTGTTTTATTAATCATTTGGAAATAAATATCATAGCCTGGCAGGCGGCTATATTCTGGGATAAAAATTTTGCTAATAGGGGGGGATTTCGTAATGTTGTAGCCCATACTTTCCTAAAACCTAACCATCAAAATGCCTTTAAAAAGAAAGATCCAGGAACTTCAGAAGAAGCGTGAAGAAGTCTTGAAAGGCGGAGGCGATGCTGCCATTGAAAAGCAGGTCGCCATGGGCAAGATGACCGCGAGGGAAAGGATCATCAGCCTTCTTGACAAGGATACCTTTACCGAGTACGACCTGTTCGCCGCGCACGAGGCCAAGGACTTTGACATGGACAAGAAAGTCCTGGCCGGAGACGGGGTCGTCATCGGCACCGGTACCATTTACGGGGCACCGATCTGCATTTTTGCGCAGGACTTTACGGTTGCCGGGGGATCGCTTGGCAACATGCATGCGAGGAAGATAACCAAGATCATGGACCATGCCCTGAAGATGAAAATGCCACTGATCGGGATCAACGATTCGGGCGGGGCCAGGATACAGGAAGGCGTGAGTTCGCTTGCCGGGTACGGGGAGATTTTTTTCCGGAACACCCTTTCTTCCGGTGTCATACCGCAGATTTCCGTGATCCTGGGACCCTGTGCCGGTGGAGCGGTATATTCCCCGGCCCTGACGGATTTTGTCTTTGTCGTCGACAAGATCTCGAAAATGTTCATTACGGGTCCGGAGGTAATCAAGACCGTGCTCGGAGAGGAAATTTCCATGGAAGACCTCGGGGGCGCAAAGGTGCACAGCGAAATCTCGGGCAATGCCCATTTTTATGCTAACAGCGAGGCGGAATGCTTCGAACAGATCAAAAAGCTCATCTCCTTCATTCCATGGAGCAATTTGAGAAAGGCAAAGAAGTTCCCGCCGAGGGAACCCACAGCCGATTATCATATCGAGGACATTGTTCCCGGTGATCCGAGGCAGCCATACGATGTCAGAGACGTGATAAGGTCCATCGTGGATGATTCGGATTTCTTCGAGGTCCAGGAGAAATGGGCAGAGAACATGGTTATCGGGTTCGGCAGGCTGGGGGGAGAGACCATCGGCTTTATCTGCAACCAGCCCCTGGTGCTGGCCGGTGTGCTGGATGTGGATTCATCCGACAAGGCAGCCCGCTTCATCCGATTCTGCGATGCATTCAACATCCCCATCGTAACCCTGGTAGACCTTCCGGGATACCTGCCGGGGGTGGACCAGGAACATGCCGGTGTGATACGCCACGGGGCCAAGGTCCTTTACGCCTATTCCGAGGCCACGGTTCCGAAGATGACGGTCATTCTCCGGAAAGCTTACGGGGGCGGTTATATCGCCATGGCCTCCAGGCATCTGAGGGCGGACTTTGTTTTTGCCTGGCCGGGGGCCGAGATTGCCGTCATGGGCCCGGAAGGTGCAGCCAACATCATCTTCCGCAAGGAGATAGCGGCCGCCGATGATCCGGAGAAAGTCCGCAAACAGAAGGTCAAGGAGTATAAGGACAAGTTTGCAAATCCTTACGTGGCAGCTGCCAAGGGC
>CAZNQG010000006.1:0-57515 GCA_964575235.1 uncultured Bacteroides sp. | reverse complement strand
CCCGTACCCATACCGGACGCCAATTACACCATGCCCGTCGACGTTGCCGTGATCGCCATCGGGAACAGTCCCAATCCCCTGATCCCCAACACCACACCGGGTATCGAAGTCGGCAAATGGGGCAACATCGTGACGGACCCGGACACCGGAAAAACATCCATGCCCGGGGTCTTCGCGGGAGGGGACGTCGCCACGGGCGCCGCCACCGTGATCCTGGCCATGGGTGCCGGCAAGGTTGCCGCCCGCAGCATCCACCGGTACCTTATGCAAAAGTAGGCCCGATCCCGGCAGTTTCATTTGAGGCATTGTTAAACAAGGCGCCTGCCAAAATTTGGGTATCACCTCCGGCAACGTCAGAACGTCGCTGCCTTTCGTGCGAATAACACGAAAGAGAGGCGACTTTTCTGACATTACCATCGGTGATGGGCACCCAAATTTTGAAGTGCCGGTTTAAGCAATGCCGAAAATGTACGGGGTCGGGCTTACCACTCGAGGGAGTCCTCGAGGCGGATGTCGTTGAGGTCCTCCTTGCTCAGGCCGTGCCAGCGGCAGCCTTTCCTGGAACAGATGTGGAAGTCCACCAGCCGGCTGCTTGCGCTGACCACGAGCCTGGCGATTTCGCTCCCGCATTCCTCGCATTTCCCACCTTCCACCATGAGCGGCTTATGGCAGTGGAAGCAGTACAGGTCCCCGATGAACTCATCCTCGGGTATGCGTATGGTGGACTTGGATGTAAAAACGTTCAGGTAGGGGCTCAGCATGAGAAATCCCCTTTCCTCTCCCCGGTGGATGTGCAGCTTTATGGAGCCCTTCTCTATCAGGGATTTCTTGCAATGGGGACAGTATGCGTGAAGGAAGGTGCCGGTTTTCATAATCTCGACCTGCTCTTCTTCCTCGTTAAGCGGCTTTTTCTCAGCCAGGGCCGCCTTCATATCCTCCAGGTAAGGCCTGCCCATGTATCCCTCATCCACATAGAACTGTTTGAGCGCGAATGAGAAATCGACGAATTTGACAAAGTGGTTCTGGCAGCCGATGCGGGAGCAGATGCTCACCGATCCGCCCAGTTCCAGGTCAAGGGAGATCATGCCCGATTTACAAACTTCGCAATCGCCTGTAGTTTTGATTTCCGAGTTGCAGTGCTCGCAGAACAGCTTGATCTGCTCTCCCTCCGGCGTATCGATATTGCACATGTAATTGTAGCTCTCGTATACCGAGCTCAGGTTGATGATGCCCTCGTTATCGCCGATGGCAACCTTGAGGCGGATGCTGGGGCAGTTGTCCACCAGCCTTTTTTCATCCATAAGGGAATGTCCGCAAACCGGGCATTTTACAGCTAGTGAGATCAGATTAATGTTTGTTTCCATCTCAGCGATGCGGTTTTAGAAGTAACATGTTCCGTCTTCGTCATGCGGGACCGGAAGTTATGAAATAATGTGATTCATGTACAGTTTTCAGCCAGCAAATTCAAGAATTTCGCCGATGGTCTTGAATTCCTTGATCAACGATATGATGTTGCGAACCTTCTGCTTGATATAACGGTCCATCGATGCGGCCGCCTTCCGCCCGTCCCCCATGGCAAGGATCACGGTTGCACCGCCCCGGACAATGTCCCCGCCGGCAAAAATGTCGGGGATGGAGGATTGCATGGTTTCCTTGTCCACCGTTATGGTACCCCAGGAGGATACCTCCAGCTCTGACATGCTTTGCGGGACCAGGGGGTTCGGGGATACGCCCACGCTGACCACCACGGTATCGACATCGACCAGGAATTCGGAACCTTCGATGGGTATGGGCCTGCGGCGGCCGGAATCATCCGGTTCCCCGAGCTTCATCTTCAGCAGTTTCATCTGCCTAACCCTTCCCTTTTCATCCCCGATGTATTCCACGGGGTTATGAAGGTTCATGAATTCAATTCCTTCCTCCTTGGCATGCTTGATTTCCTCGATCCGGGCAGGCATTTCCTCGATGGACCTGCGGTAGATGATCATGGCCCGTTCCGCACCCAGCCGTTTGGCGGTCCGGACCGAGTCCATCGCCGTATTGCCCCCTCCGATAATGGCAACCTTCTTGCCGCTGACCACGGGCGTGTCGTATTCCGGGTTGGCTGCCCGCATCAGGTTCACCCGGGTCAGGTATTCGTTGGCCGAGTATATGCCGGTAAGATTTTCACCCGGGATGTTCATGAAGTTCGGCAGGCCGGCCCCGCTTCCAACCATGAAAGCCACGTATCCTTCCTTCATCAGTTCATCGATGGTGGCTGTCTTGCCCACGATGAAGTTGTTCACGAATTTGACTCCCATTTTCTTCAGGATATCGATCTCTACATCGACGATCTCGTTGGGAAGGCGGAATTCGGGAATCCCGTATTTAAGCACCCCGCCGATTTCATGAAGGGCCTCGAAAACCGTTACATCGTATCCCATTTTCGCCATATCGCCGGCGAATGCGAGTCCCGATGGACCCGAACCAACCGATGCCACCTTGATCCCGTTGTGGGACGTAATCTCGGGAATGGATATTTTGCCGCTGTTTCGTTCGTAATCTGCGGCAAATCGCTCCAGGTTCCCGATGGCCACTGCCGGTTTCTTCAGTTTCTGCGGGTAATAACAGACCTGTTCGCACTGGACCTCCTGGGGACATACACGCCCGCATACGGCGGGAAGCGTGTTGGTCTCTTTCAGCACCTTGGCAGCATCCAGGAACTGCCTTGCTTCGATATACTTGATGAATTTCGGGATATTTATGCCGACCGGGCAGCCTGTGATGCAGGTGGGACTGGGACAATCGATGCACCGGCTCGCTTCATGAACTGCCTGGTCCTCCGTGAGTCCCAGGTTCACCTCCGTGAAATTCTTATTCCTTACATCGGGTTCCTGTTCCGGCATGGGCAGTCGCTCAAGCTGAACCCTATCCTTGGTCTTGAGGGTATTCCTGAGCTCAGCCCTCCATTCCTGGCTTCTCTCCTTCTTGAGATATTCTATTATTCCCAATCCTTTCATCGGTCAGGCTTTTCTGTATTTATTGATAAACCGTTCGTATGCAAGTTCCTCTTCTTCCCGGTATGAACCAAGGCGCATGAGCATTTCGTCAAAATCAACCTGGTGGGCATCGAATTCCGGACCGTCCACGCAAACGAACTTTGTCTTGCCTCCCACAGAGACCCGGCAGGCACCGCACATGCCGGTGCCGTCAACCATGATGGTGTTCAGGCTGGCCAGCGTAGGTATTTTGTATTTTTTGGTGAGCAGGGCTACGTATTTCATCATGATGGCGGGACCCACCGTAACGACCTGGTTGATCTTCTCGCGCTTGATGACCTCCTCCATCCCGTCGGTCACCAGTCCCTTTTTTCCGTATGACCCGTCATCGGTCATGATGACCACCTCATCGGAATGCTTCCGGATCTGTTCCTCCAGGATGATCAGGTTCTTCTGCCGTGCGGCAAGCACGGAGACAACCTTGTTGCCTGCATTTTTGAGGGCCTCCACGATGGGCAGCAGGGGGGCAACGCCTACCCCTCCTCCGGAGGCCAGGACGGTGCCGACCTTTTCGATGTGGGTCGGGTTGCCCAGGGGACCGACCACATCCCGGATGTGATCGCCCACCTCCATGTTGCAGAGCTTGATCGAACTCACCCCGACCTTCTGCACGATGATGGTTATGGTTCCTTTCTCAACGTCCGCTTCGGCAACGGTCAGGGGTATCCTCTCGCCCTTCTCCCCGACGCGCACGATCACGAAATGCCCGGCCTTCCGGCTCCTGGCAATATACGGGGCTTCCAGCACCAGTTTGACCACCAGGTCTGAGAAATACTCCTTGGCAACAATCTTGTTCATCGTTCATGAAATTTCACGCACACCCGGTCCCCCCCCTCGCAATAAACCGGGGATCATCCGCGTAAAAATACATCATAAAATTTGCGTAAACACGCAATAATTCAAATGATTTTTGTCATTCAGAAGGGTATATGATATTTTTGTGTGACCATCGAAGTACCAATTCAAGCGGACTCAAATGCAAAAATTCAATTCACTCGACGAGATTCTGGATTTTGCCATAAAGGATGAGATCAGGGCTGCGAACCTGTACGCCGGGCTGGCAAAAAAAAGCCGGAACAAGGAAATACAAAAAGTATTCGAACAATTTTCAAAGGAAGAGCTGGGGCATAAACAGAAGCTCGAAAGGATTAAGGCAGGCGGAAAGACCGTGGTGCCGGACAAGAAGGTCCAGGATCTTAAAATCGGGGATTACCTTGTGGAGGTTAGCACTTCACGGGACGATCTCAGCTACCAGGATGCCCTGATCAT
The DNA here is from genome assembly GCA_964575235.1 of uncultured Bacteroides sp. Classification (GTDB taxonomy): domain Bacteria; phylum Bacteroidota; class Bacteroidia; order Bacteroidales; family SM23-62; genus SM23-62. Next base: position 53,208 of record CAZNQG010000006.1, on the reverse strand, counting down.
TGCCATGAAGGAAGAAAAGGCCGCGTTCCGGCTCTATTCCGACCTGGCCGCCCGCACAGACGATGCTGCGGCAAGGGATGTATTCCTGATGCTGGCGCAGGAGGAAGCCAAGCACAAGCTGCGTTTCGAGGTCGAGTACGACGACTACATCCTGAGCGAGAATTAATCCGCTGGAATTCCCATTCCCCCGGGATCCAAAAAGATTTTATACTTTTGCAGCTATCCCCTGAATAGCCGATCTGCAATGAAAAAAGACGACTTTTCTTTTCTTGGCAATCTGGATATCGAGACCATAGAGTCTCTCTACCGTCAATTCCAGAAAGATCCCGGCTCGGTGGATTCGAGCTGGCAGCAATTCTTCAGGGGTTTTGAGTTTGCAAGGCGCGATTTCAGGGAACAAATTGCCTCCGAGACGCTGGACAAGGAATTCAAGGTGATCAACCTGATCGATGCCTACCGGAAAAGGGGGCACCTTTTCACAAAGACCAACCCGGTCCGTACACGGCGCAAATATTTTCCGACGCTTGACCTGGAAAATTACGGGCTTGACGAGGGCGACCTGGGCACGGTTTTCCATGCCGGCAAGGAGATCGGCCTGGGTCCCGCTCCACTCAGGGATATCCTGGACCACCTGAAGCAAACCTATACTTCCACGGTCGGGGCGGAATACATGTTTATCCGGAACCCGGAGAAGCTCAAGTGGCTCAGCCAGCGTATGGAAAGCACCCGGAACGTAACGGAATATTCTCCGGAACAAAAGAAGGAGATCTTCATGCATCTCAAGAAGGCCGTGGGCTTTGAAAAGTTCATCCACAAAAAGTTCGTGGGACAGAAGCGCTTCTCCCTGGAAGGGGCCGAGATCCTCATTCCCGCCCTGATCGCGACCGTGGAAAAAGGGTCCGCACTGGACGTACGCGAATTCATGATCGGCATGGCCCACCGCGGCAGGCTAAACGTCCTGGCCAATGTGCTTCAGAAACCCTACGAGAATATTTTCAAGGAATTCGAGGGCGATGAATACGAAGAGGGTATCTCACTCGGGGACGTGAAGTACCACCTGGGATACGTAAACGATGTACGGACCCTTTCCGGCAGGACCATCAGGCTGAACCTGGCGCCCAATCCCTCTCACCTTGAGGCCGTATCGCCCGTTATCGAGGGACTTTCAAGGGCAAGGATCGATCACAAATACGGTGGGAATTTTAAAAACCTGGTCCCCATCCTGATCCATGGCGATGCAGCCATTGCTTCCCAGGGCGTGATTTACGAGATCATCCAGATGTCGGAACTTGCAGGGTACAAGACCGGCGGCACCATCCATTTTGTCATCAACAACCAGGTCGGTTTTACGACCAACTACCTTGACGCACGATCGAGCACCTACTGTACCGATATCGGCAAGGTGATCAAAGCCCCGATCTTCCACGTCAACGGCGACGAGGTGGAAGCCCTCCTGCATACGGTCGAAATGGCCATGGATTACCGCCAGCGCTTCCATACCGACGTATTCATCGACATCCTCTGCTACCGCAAATACGGGCACAACGAAGGGGATGAACCGCGTTTCACCCAGCCCCTGCTTTACAAGGCCATTGCCACCCATCCCAATACCCGCGATATTTACGCAGGACCTCTGGTTGAACAGGGTATTTACACAAAAAAGGAAATCGCGCAATTTGAAAAGGACTACAACGAAATCCTCGAGGGGAAACTGGAAGCATCCAAGCATCTTAAAAAGGTCTACATACAGCGTTTCCTGAAAGAAGACTGGAAAGGGATCAAGTATGCCTCCCTGTCGGATTTCAACAAGCACGTGGACACGGGGGTAACCCGGGAAAAGCTTTTGAAGGTGGCCGAACAGATGAACCGGTTGCCGGGGGACAGGAAATTCTTCGACAAGATCCGGCGGCTGGTGGAAGAGCGCATGAAAATGGTCGGGGAGGACCGCCTGGACTGGGCCATGGGGGAATTACTCGCATACGGGACCCTGCTGACCGAAGGATTCCCGGTACGCATCTCCGGGCAGGATTCCGTCCGGGGCACTTTCTCCCACCGGCACGCCGGTTTCGTCATCGAGGATACCGACCAGCAGTACATCCCGCTTCAGAACCTGGACGGTTCCCAGGCCAGCTTCGAAATATACAACTCCCCCCTGTCGGAATACGGGATCCTTGGATTCGAGTACGGCTATGCCCTGGCCGCTCCGAACGGACTGACCATCTGGGAAGCCCAGTTCGGAGATTTCCACAACGTGGCCCAGGTGATCTTCGACCAGTACATCAGTTCCGCCGAAGAGAAATGGGGACTCCTGAACGGGCTGGTGGTATACCTGCCGCACGGGTTCGAGGGACAGGGGCCGGAACATTCCAGTGCACGGATCGAGCGCTTCCTGGCGATGGCCGCCCGGAACAACATGCACATCGTAAACTGCACCACCCCGGCAAACCTGTTCCACATCCTTCGCAAGCACCTCTATGCCAACTATCGCACACCCCTGATCGTATTCACCCCGAAAAGCCTGCTCCGCCACCCGAAATGCGTCTCCACCCTGGAGGAATTCGAAAGCGACACCTTCCACGAGGTTATCGATGACCCGGATGTGGATGTGCAGGAAGTCCGCCGCGTCGTATACTGCTCCGGCAAGGTTTATTACGACCTGCTGGCCAGGAAGGAGGAATTTAAGGCCCGGGATATTGCCCTGGTGCGGATCGAGCAGCTCCACCCCTTCCCCATCGACAGGATCCGGAAGATCCATAAGAAGTACAGGAACAACCTGCTGTCCCTGTGGGTCCAGGAAGAGCCTGAAAATATGGGGCCATGGCGCCACATCCAGAAGGAAATGGCCGGGTTCCGTCCCGAGCCCGTCACCCGTCAGGCCAGTGGAAGTCCCTCGACGGGACTCACCAAGGTTCACCTGATGGGCCAGGAGGAAATCATCCAGAAGGTATTCCGGAAATGCGACTGTGAACTGAAAAACATTTACTGCGGACTCCAGTGCGTGGTAGGCAGTTCCCGTAAGGAAATCCTGAAACAGCATCAATATTTCCAGAAGAAATAAATAATTCCTTACAATTTATTACATTACACCGTCAAACGGACACCCGATGATTGTTGAAATTAAGGTACCCAGTCCCGGCGAATCCATCTCGGAGGTTGAAATTGCGAACTGGCTTGTCGGGGACGGGGATTACGTTGAGAAGGACCAGGAGATCGCTGAGGTTGAATCGGATAAGGCCACCCTCCCCCTGATCGCGGAGGAGGCAGGAACGATCAAGATCCTGGCCGGTGCCGGCGAAACCAGGAAGGTCGGCGATGTGGTGTGCCGTATCGACACTTCTGCCAAAGCACCTGCCGGCAAAAAAGCCGAAACCACCGGTGCAGGGGAATCACAGGAAAAAGAGGTCAACCCGGCAGTAACGGCAAAAACACAAGCTCCCGGGAAGGTCGCGGCCACAAAATCCCGGCCGGAGCTTGCCAAGGCGGATGAAGCGCCCTTGAAGGTTTCCGGAAAGTCCCACGACCGGGTAAAGGTCTCCCCCGTTGCCGCCCGCATGATGCAGGAGAACGGGCTCTCAATCGAGGATGTTGTCGGGGAACTCCAGCGCATCACAAAAAAGGAGGTTCAGATGGTCCTGAACGCAGCCCGGGTACCATCCATGGACAAACCGGCAAGCCGTGAGGAACAGCGCCAGAAAATGAGCCGCCTGCGCCGGAAGCTCAGTGAGCGGCTTGTGGCCGTCAAGAATGAAACGGCCATGCTCACCACTTTCAACGAGTGCGATATGAGCGAGGTTGTAGGGCTCCGCAAGCGTTACCAGGAAGCCTTTGTGGAGAAGCATGGGGTAAAACTGGGATTCATGTCATTCTTCGTAAAGGCCGTGACCGGTGCGCTGCAGGTTTTTCCAAATGTGAATTCCTGGATCGAGGGTGAAGACGTGGTGACGCCGGAATATTGCGATGTCGGGATCGCCGTGCAGACCGAAAAGGGATTGATGGTACCCGTGCTCCGGAACGCCGAGAGCATGAGCCTGGCGGAAATCGAGGCAGCCATCCTGGCCCTTGCCGGCAAAGCAAGGGCTGCACGAATCAGCCTGGAGGATATGAGCGGCGGTACCTTCACGATCACCAACGGCGGTGTGTTCGGCTCCATGCTCTCCACACCCCTGCTCAACCCCCCGCAGTCCGCCATCCTGGGCATGCACAACATCCAGGAACGACCCGTGGCCATCGAAGGAAAGATAGAGATTCGGCCCATGATGTACCTGGCGCTATCATATGATCACCGGTTGATCGACGGCAGGGATTCCGTCAGTTTCCTGGTTAAAGTAAAAGAATTGATCGAAGATCCGGTCCGTATGATGTTCGGTGGAATGGACCCGGAAAAACAATTATTGGATATTTGAGCCATAAGTCAAAGCTTTATGTCTCTGACCTGTAATTACTATTTCCCACCTGAAGAACGGCCCCGGCTTGAGCTGAACCGGAATTTCAACAGGATTTTCAAGAACGCGGACCCGCTGGCATATCACAGCAAAATCCGGAATTACCAGCCCACGCCTCTCATCAACCTTCCAAAACTGGCAAAAAGCCTTGGGATCAAGGAATTATACCTGAAGGACGAATCCTCCCGGTTCCGGCAGAGCACCTTTAAATCCCTGGGCGCCTCTTACGCGATCAACCGGTACCTGGAGGCTTCCCCCGGTAAATGCACCTTCTGCACGGCAACGGACGGGAACCACGGCAGGTCGGTGGCATGGGCCGCCCACCGGCACAAGCAGAATGCCGTGATCTACGTGCCAGAGCATACGGCCGAATCAAGGATCAGGAACATCAAAAAGCAACGGGCCAAGGTCGTTATCGTGGAAGGGGACTACGACGCAACGGTCAAACGCGCACGCAAGGACGCCCATAAATACGGATACGTCCTGATCCAGGACACCTCCTGGGAGGGGTACACCGAAGTCCCGGCCATCATAGCATCCGGCTACAAGACTATGCTTGACGAGTTGGACGACCTTCTGCACACCAAGAAATCGCCTGGATTTGATTTTGCTTTCCTCCAGTGCGGCGTAGGCACATGGGCCTCCTCGGTCGTAGCCTATTACCGGAACCGCTACCCCAGGTGCATGCCGAAGTTCGTTACCGTTGAACCGCTTGAATCCGATTCCCTCATGGAGTCCTGCCGCAGGCAGGCACTTTCCAAAACCAGGGGAAGCCAGGAAACGGTGATGGCGGGACTGAACTGCGGCACGGCCTCCCTGCAGGCCTGGGAGATCCTGCACGCCGGAATTGACCTCTGCCTTGCCATCCCCGACGATTACGCCATCAAGGCCATGCAATCCCTGTACTTCCCCTTCAAGAACGATGCTCAGATCTTTGCGGGCGAATCGGGGGCTGCGGGACTTGCCGGGCTCCTTGCCCTTTGTAACGACCCATCCCTCCGGGAAATAAGGGAAAAAATCGGCCTGGGCGACAACTCCATCGTCCTGGTTTTCAACACGGAGGGAGTCACCGATCCCGACAGCTTCGACGAGCTGATCTCCAGGGAAGTGGAAGTTTAACGCAAGACGGTTGATCATCCAGCAATAAAAAGCGCTTCCCGGTATAGATTCAGGAGTTTCTCCTCTTCCTTATCCCAGCATAACTCTTTCGCGGCTTTGCGAAGGTTTTCCTTCCATCTGATTATCAGGTCATCGGAGTCCATCATCTCCCTGACCTGCCCGGCAAGCAATTCCGGGCTGGGGCTCCTTACAACCTGGCCGATGTCATAATGCTCTATGATCCGGCGCATTTCCGGCAGGTCCGAAACCAGAACCGGCACACCGGCCTGTATGTAGTCGAACAGCTTGTTGGGCAGTGCGTAACGGTAGTTCAGTCCCATATCCTCCTCCAGTGAAATGCCCAGGGAAGCCTGGCGGGTATGGGCCTTAAGCTCATCAAAGGGCAGCCTTCCCATGAACTTTACACGGTCGCCCAGGTTCAATTCCCCTGTAAGTTCCTTTAATAGTCCGCCGATATTCCCTTCCCCGAAAATCTGCAGGTGGAATGCATCCAGGTATTGCATGGTTCGGATTATGTTCTCCAGCCCCCTGCCCAGATTTAACACTCCCTGGTAGATGATGGTACGTCCGGGATCGCAGACCAGCCGGTCGGGCCTGAGGGCCTTCCTGCGTTCGCAGTAAGGGAGGTTCCGTACAACCGCCATCCGGACCCCGTATCGTTCCTCGTAGGCTTCGGCTACGGATTCGCTCACCGTATATGCATAGCGGATGCGCGGCAGGATCCTTTTCTCGATAGCGGTCCATATCCTGCGGGTCCCTTCGCGGCCGGCCAGTTCCGGCATCTCTGTGAAATACTCATGGCTGTCGTACACCAGTGGCCGTCTTTTACAGCGGGAAGCCAGATAACAGGCAAGCAGGGTATCCAGATCGTTGGAAACCAACAGGTCTGCTTTACGCAAGAGCAGGAACAGCAGAAGGCGGAAATTAAAGCAGGCATAGAACAGCGGTCCTTTCCGGAATAACAGCCTCATGCGGCGGACCCGGTAAGGCCTTCCGCTGACGGGATGGCTGCGGGGAAGCCTTCTCCCGACCACCCGTACAACCGCTCCCTGTTTTACCAGGCTTGCGGCGGTGCGGTGTACCCTCTGGTCCGTGACCAGATCGCTGGTTACCGCAAGGATGATCCGTTTTCCTTTCATTACGCGAGACAAACTGCCCTCCCTAAACTACGTATAATATACCTTAACGCAAAAGGGCCACCCGCTTATTGTACATGCCCCTGTGAAACGGCAGGCTCCCGCATGAAGGCTATCGGATACATATCAAACTTTGGCTATCTTTACCACATGCCCGAGATCCTTAAAAACCATCCGCTTAAAAACCTGAACAGTTACCACCTGGATGTCCGTGCAGATCATTACTGCGAATGCCGTAGCCTGAAGGACATACGGGAACTCATTTCAGCCCGGGAATTCCTGGACCGGAAAGCCCTCATCCTCGGGGGAGGAAGCAACGTATTGTTTTCGGGGGATTTCGGGGGACTGATCGTGCGGCCACTGATCCGGGGAATGGAGATCGTAAAGGAAGACCGCGAAAGCGTCTGGATTCGCGCCGGAGCAGGGGAAAACTGGGACGATTTTGTGGCGTGGACCGTCAACTGGGGCTTCGGAGGCATCGAGAATCTGTCCCTCATTCCGGGTTCCGTCGGTTCGGCCCCCATCCAGAACATCGGTGCCTACGGCGCGGAGCTCGAACAGGTTGTCGAGGAGGTTTCGGCTGTGGACATCCTGACCGGAAAGCCACTGTCCTTTTCACGCGAGGCCTGTAGATTCGGTTACAGGGACAGCATATTCAAGCGGGAATGGAAGGGCAAATGCGTGATCACTTCGGTTACCTTGCGTCTTTCGAAAAAGCCGGTGTTGAACCTGGGCTATGGACCGGTGGCCGAAAAAATATCGGGCGTAAAAAACCCGGATGTCCGGGTCCTGCGCAAGGTCATTATGGAGATACGCAGGTCCCGGCTGCCGGACCCGGACGAGCTTGCAAATGCGGGCAGCTTCTTTAAAAATCCGGTCGTCCCCTCAGAGCATCTCGAGAAGCTCCTGGGCAAGTATCCCGGTATACCCTCCTACCCGGCAGCCTCCGGATCCCGGAAGGTCCCGGCTGCATGGCTGATCGAACAATGCGGCTGGAAAGGGAAACGCCGGGGCGATGCAGGATGCTACGACAAACAGCCACTGGTGCTGGTCAACCACGGCGGTGCCACGGGACAGGATATCCTGGAACTGGCCGCAAGGATCGAAACGGATGTGATGGAACGTTTCGGTATCGGGCTGGAAAAGGAGGTTAACGTGGTCTGACAGCGTGAAGCTTATTTACAGAGGGCTGCGATGGTCTTTGAAGCCGCTTCGAGGATCTCTTCGGCCGTTTTGGGATCCGCGGCCTCGGCATAGGTCCGGATCAGCGGCTCGGTGCCCGATGCACGGATCATAACCCATTCGTCGTCGCTGAAATAGAACTTGATGCCATCCAGGGCCTCCACGCGGGTAACCCTGAACCGCCCGAAGGATTCGATTTTCCCCTTGTAACAGATGTCCATGATCCTTCCGCGTTTTTCCTTCGGGGTCGGGATATCCCTGCGCCGGCATTCGAATTTACCGGTTATGGCATGGATTTCCTTCAGGATGGTGTCGAGGGATTTCCCCGTTTCGGTTAAAAATTGCAGGATCGTCAGCCCCATCCATATCCCGTCCCTCTCGGGCAGGTAACCTTTGATTGAGATACCCCCGGATTCCTCGCCGCCGACCAGAATGTCCTCGTTGAGCATCTCACGGCAGATATCCTTGAAGCCGATGGGTACCCTCATGATTTCCAGGTCGTAATGCCGGCACAGTTTTTCCACCCTGACCGTCGAGGAGAAACCGGTCACGACCTTCCCCTCCATTTTGCGGTACCGGGCCAGGTAATGGATCAGGATAAGCAGAATGTGATGGGAGTCGATGTACCGTCCCTTTTTGTTGACCAGTGCGAGCCGGTCACCGTCACCGTCCAAGGCAACCGCCACGTCGAGTTCCCCGGATGAGCGCATGTATTCAAGGAGTTCCGCGAGGTTCTTCTCCAGCGGCTCGGGGGGTACTCCCCCGAAGGTTGGGTCCGGTTCGCAATGGAAGAGTGTGAATCCCGGAAAAAGTTTTTTCAGGACGTTCTGCCCGCTTCCGTACATGGCGTCAAAACCGATCTTAAGGCCCGAATCCCGGATGCCGTCCAGGTCAAAATAGTTCCCGATGGACTGAATATACAGGGCTTCCAGGTCTGCATACCGTATAAGCTCATGTTCAACGAATTGTTCCCATTTCAGAAGTTCCAGGTCCAGGTTGTTCTCGGCGGAAACGAGATCCTCGATGTTCTTCAGTTCCTCGGAAAGCAGCGGTCCCCCGTAACTCCCCTTCAGCTTGTACCCGCTGTAGGTATGGTCGTTATGGCTTGCCGTGATCATGATCCCGAGCTGAGCCTTCCATTCCTTCACGGCAAGGCTGACCATGGGCGTGCTGACAAAATCGTCGGATATCCTCACCCGGATACCCTTGGAGGCGAGCACCTTGGCCACGGTCTCGGCAAACAGCTTCCCCTGAAACCGGGTGTCGTAACCAACCACCACCTCGGGATCCTGGAATTTGTTGAGGAGCCAGATCGCCGTTGCATTGGTTACCTTTGCCACGCTGGCCACGGTAAACTGGTTGGCGATCACACCCCGCCAGCCGTCCGTTCCGAACTTGATCCTTTCCATTGAGAAGGGAATGCTGCTTTAGATTAAAATACGTTTTTTTCGCCGATTAGTTGAAAATTTTCCGCCGGTTCAAGGCATTCTGGTATGAACGTGCATTTTCGTTATGTTGAGCAAGGGTCCTGGCATAATTATGGTACCCGGAAAAGTCTTCGCGTGCACAAAAATAGAGGTAATCGTTGTGCTCGTAATTCAACACGGCATCGATGGCCGAAATGGACGGAATTACAATGGGCCCCGGTGGAAGTCCCCCGTAACGATAGGTATTATACGGGGAATCGATCAGCAGGTGTTTTTTCAGGACCCGGGACATGTTCATATCGCCCGCGGCAAATCTTATCGTCGGATCGGCCTGCAGACGGATGCGGCGGTTCAGGCGGTTGATGTAAACGCCGGCTATCCTTGCCTCCTCGTCCGGGTGGAGGGCTTCCTCGTCCACGATGGACGCCAGGGTCATAACCTCCATGGGTTCGAGTCCCATCTTCTTTGCTTTGGCAAGCCGGTCCTCGTTCCAGAAGTTCCGGTATTCCCTGAGCATGCGGACCAGGAACTCTTCCGCCGATGTGTTCCAGTAAATTTCATAGGTATTGGGTATGAAGATGCCCATGACGGTTTCCCGGGTTAAGTGGTGTTTGTCCAGCAGTTCCTCATTCGTAAAAAGGGAAAGGATCTCCATGGAGTCGGCCTCGATCTGTGCGGAAACGACGCCTGCCAGCATTTCCGGCGAACGGATGTGGTTGAAAACCAACTGGACCGGTTCCTGTGAACCGGACCTCAGCAGCCCCACCAGGCGGTTGTTGCCCATCCCGTGCCGGATCCTGTACCTGCCCGGGTACACATGCCTGGGGTAATTCTTTTTCACGGCTACCCAGCGGAAGGAGGCAGAATCCCTCAGAAGGTCCTGCCCGGTCAGCAGCCGGAGTACATCCCCGAATTCCGAACCCGTGGGTATGAACAATTCGGCGGATTCCCCGGCAGGCAGGTTTACGTTGTTACGCCAGATGCGGTCGTAAACCATGACCAGCCCGGAGGTCCCGGCAAGAATGATCAGCAGGATGATGATAAGGACGTACTTGCGCATATCCGGAAGTTAAAATCGCTAAATTAAATTAATTTTGGAATATGAACCCAAGCGGCACGAAAATGGAAAAGATCAAAAGGATTGCCATGATCGCCCACGATCACCGGAAGCAAGACCTCATCGAATGGGTGGAATGGAACTGGGAGATCCTTCAACATCATCATATCACCTGCACGGGAACAACCGGCCGGCTGGTTGAAAAAGCCCTGCATTCGAACATTAAACCCGGGTCCGGCAAAAAACCGGTCATCAAAAAACTGAAGTCGGGTCCCCTGGGAGGCGACCAGCAGATGGGTGCCCTGATTGCGGAAGGCAAGATCGATATTATCATCTTTCTCTGGGATCCCATGCATGCACAGCCACATGACGTGGACGTAAAGGCCCTGCTCCGCATAGCCGTGCTTTACAACATCCCGACGGCCTGCAACCGGTCCACCGCGGACTTCATGATTTCCTCCGAATTATTCAACCATCCCTACAAACCACAGTTAAAGGATTACCAGGATTACATCGACCGCAGCATCGACGATGCATGAGGCCGAGGCTTGCCGGGGAGGACGGGTCATCGGTTCATCCCGGTCGGGGGGGTCGGGTGGTTCTCCAGTTTTTCGAAGAATCCCGCCGGTCCCCCGGGATCGTAATCCGTCCCGCTCATATATCTAACGGCAAACTGGTCCGCCTCGTATTCGTTCTCCCTGCTGAACGCCAGGGAAGAAAGCCCGGAAGCGGATCAGCCCTGGCCTAGCTTAGCTTGGCAAGGGCGGCCTTCAGCCTTTTCATGGCCTCCTCGAGGTTCTCGTCGGAATTGGCAAAAGAGATCCGGATGCAATTCGGTGCACCGAATGCGGCACCGGGTACCGTTGCGATGTGTCCCGACTCCAGCAGGTACATGCACAGGTCGCCCGAATCCTTGATGAGCTGGTCCCCCACTTTCTTGCCATAGTAATAGCTCATATCCGGGAAGACATAGAATGCGCCCCCGGGAACAGAACACTTGACGCCCTCGATCTCTCCCAGGTGGCGCAGCAACAGGTCGCGCCTGCGCCTGAAGGCCTTATTCATCTCCTCGGTAGGTGTATGATCACCGGTCAGGGCGGCAATGGATGCTATCTGGGCCACCGATGTGGCTCCTGAAGTGAACTGTCCCTGCAGCTTGGTGACCGCCTTGGTGATCCAGACAGGGGCCGCAATGTAACCCAGCCTCCAGCCGGTCATAGCATAACCCTTGGAGACACCGTTCACCAGAACCACCCGGTCCCTGATGTTATCAAACTGGGCAATGCTTTCGTGCTTTCCCACAAAATTGATGTGCTCGTAAATCTCATCGGAAATGACGATGATGCGCTCATGCGGGGCCAGCACATCCGCAAGTGCTTTCAGCTCTTCCCTGGAATAGAGGCTGCCGGTCGGATTTGACGGGGAGCATAATATGATGGCGCGTGTTTTAGGGGTGATGGCCTTCTCCATCTGGTCGGGTGTGACCTTGAAATCGTTCTCGATGCCGGCATCCAGGATCACGTTGGTTCCGTCCGCGATCTTTACCTGTTCGGGATAACTCACCCAGTATGGGGCCGGCACGATCACCTCGTCACCCTGGTTGATGATGCAAAGCAAAACGTTTACGATGCTGTGCTTGGCACCACTGGAAACGACGATCTGATCTGCGGAATAGTCCAGCCCGTTCTGTTTCTTCAGCTTGTCAACAATTGCCTTCCTGAGTTCGGGGTAGCCTGCCACCGGCGGATAAAAGGAGTAATTATCGTCAACGGCCTTCTTGGCGGCTTCCTTGATGTGGTCCGGTGAATTGAAATCCGGTTCACCAACGCTCAGGTTTATAACATCGATGCCCTGACTCTGAAGGTCCTTGCTTCTCTGGTTCATTGCAATCGTAGCCGATGCAGACAATCTGGCTAAACGATCAGATACCTGTTCCATAAAGTTTTAATTTTTAGATTAACACAAAAAAATAGGTTTTAATTCGAATTTGTAAAATTAAACTTTTACTAAGAAAATAATTAATATTGTAAGAGAGATTCTACTAAAAAATTATCAACATGGAAGTCGCCCTTGAAATACTCAAATACATACTCCCTGCGCTGATCGTTTTCCTGACAACCTACGTCATGATAAGGGGATTCAAAAAAAACGGGGAACAGAAAAGGAACCTGGAGCTATTAGAAACCGACCGCAAGACTACCCTGCCCATTCGTTTGCAGGCATACGAAAGACTGACCCTGCTCCTGGAGAGGATCTCCCCCGAGTCCCTGGTCCTGAGGGTAAACCAGCCCGGCATGAGCGCAAAACAGCTTCACAATGAATTGCTTTCCTCCATCCGTTCCGAATTTGAACACAACCTCTCCCAGCAGGTTTACATCAGCTCACGTGCCTGGGAACTGATCCGTGCAGCACGCGGCAATGTGGTCAACTTGATCAATGCGGCGGCGGACCAGGTCAAGGATGACGCCACATCCGTAACCCTGAGCCAGAAAGTGTTTGAGCAGGTGGTCCAGTTGAAGATCCCACCCACCCAGGAGGCACTCGAATTCCTGAAAGAGGAGGTCCGGGAATTGTATTAGTTATTTTATCAGTTCAACGCTGCGCTTTACAAAGCGAACGAGTTCCTCTCCCTTCAGCATGTTGTTTGAAAGAAGTGCCAGGTCGATCATCTGCCGGACGATCTTGTTCTTGCCGGCATACCGGGTCAGTGCATCCTTCTTAATTTCCTCTATTTCGCTGATCTTCTTGCCGGTATCTTCCAGGCGGTCCTTCAGGTCCTGGGGTATTTCCTCCTCTTTTTTACCCTCCTTTTCCTTTTCAAGCTTTGTTTTCTCTTCTTTCAGGGGTACGAGCTTTTCCTTCAGGTCCTGGAGTTTTTTACCAAGTGATTTTTCCTTTGCTTCCTCGACCTTTGTTACCAGCGGGTGAGAAGCATTCACGACCAGGTTGTAAGAATCCGGCAGTTCACCGTAAAAATTAGGTCCCCCCCCGATCTCCGACATATCCTTCATCCGCCGCGTCCATTCGGACTGGGTGATGATCAGGGGACTCTCGTCCACGCCCAGGCTTTCAAAGCTTACCATATACATGGCCTTGCCCGGAAGCTGGCTCTTGAAAATGGTGCTCAGATCGTCCTGCTGATCCTGGCTCAGGTCCGTTGCTTCCAGGTCTTCCTTCATGATCAGTTTTTCAATGATGTCCGAATCGACCCGGGCAAACCTGGAGTCCTTGAACTTGGTTTCCAGATGGTTCAGGAAATGGGTGTCGAGGTGTCCGTCCATCAGCAGTACATCGTAGCCCTTGTTCTTTGCCTTTTCGATGTAGCTGAGCTGCTCCTCCCTGTCCGTAGCGTAAAGGTATACCAGTGTCTTATGCTTGTCGGTCTGGCTGTCCTTGGTCAGCTTTTCGTATTCATCGAATGTGAAATACTTGTCGTCCGTGTTTTTCAGCAGGGCAAATTTCGCGGCCCGCTCGTAGAATTTTTCCTCCGTCATCATCCCGTAATTGATGAACAGCTTCAGGTCATCCCATTTTTCCTCGAATTCCTTGCGGTCGTTCTTGAAGATCTCCTCCAGCCGGTCGGCCACCTTTTTGGTGATGTGGCTTGAGATCTTTTTCACGTTGGGGTCACCCTGCAGGAAACTCCGGGATACGTTCAAGGGAATGTCGGGGGAGTCCAGGACGCCGTGCAGCAGGGTCAGGAAATCCGGTACGATCCCCTCCACCGAATCGGTCACGAATACCTGGTTGCAGTAAAGCTGTATCTTGTTCTTCTGGACCTCGATGTTGCTTTTAATGCGGGGAAAATACAGGATCCCGGTCAGGTTGAAAGGGTAATCCACGTTCAGGTGGATGTTGAAAAGGGGTTCCTCCGACATCGGGTAGAGGTCCTGGTAAAACTGCTTGTAATCCTCATCCTTCAGGTCCACCGGCTTCCGGGTCCACATCGGTTTGGTCTCGTTGATGATCCGGTCCCTGTCGGTCTCCACGTACTTGTCATCCTTCCATTCCTTCTCCTTCCCGAAGGTAATCTCCAAGGGCAGGAATCGGCAGTAACGCTTCAGGATTTCCTCGATCCGCGATTCTTCAAGGAATTCCTTCGAATCCTTGTCGAGATGGAGGATCACTTCCGTTCCGACTTCCTCCCGGTCGAGGTCCTCGAGGGTGTATTCAGGACTCCCGTCGCAGCTCCATTGCACGGCCTTGCTTCCCTTCCGGTAGGATTTGGTTCTGATCTCCACCTTATCCGAGACCATGAAAGAGGAGTAAAATCCCAGGCCGAAATGCCCGATGATGGCATTGCTCTGGTTCTTGTATTTTTCCAGGAATTCCTCTGCGCTTGAAAATGCGATCCGGTTGATGTACTTTTTGATCTCCTCTCCTGTCATCCCGACGCCCTTGTCGCTTACCGAAAGGGTTTTCTTCTTCTTGTCCACACTGACCCGGATCTTCAGGTCTCCCAGTTCCTCCTTGTACTCCCCTGCTGATGCAAGCGTTTTGAGTTTCTGGGTGGCATCAACAGCATTGGATATGAGTTCCCTCAGGAAGATCTCATGTTCCGAATACAGGAACTTCTTTATGATCGGGAATATGTTCTCGGTGGTGACTCCAATTTTTCCTTTTTGCATGATGATATTTTGTTTTAATAAGGATGTTTCTGCTGCCGCCTGTTTCAAACGGCATGCCATTGGGTGGGGACTGACATTTCGTCATAAAATCCGGTGTTGCGCCGGTTTCCTGTACTGTAAATAGTACCTCACAGTCAAGGAACCCCAAGTAAGCGAGGCGTCCCGGCATCAGCCGGCGATTGTTTTTTCGTCCGCTAGCGGTTGCGTACATCCAGGTCGGCCCTGTACTCCCAGGTGCCTCTCCTGAACTTGTAGCCGTCGTAGGAAAAATCCGGCGCATAGAAGCGGGGGTATGCCCTGAGCTCAGGCTCAATGGGCGACAGATGATCGTAGACGATCATTTTCAGGTCCGGGTTGTAGCGCAGGCTCATGGTGACGTCCCCGGAAAATTCAAAGACCACGCGATGCTGTATTCCGTCGGGAGTCTTGAAAACGGGCTTGCCGAACAGGGGTTTGTTGTCCGGATCGAAATGCAATACCTCGATGATTTTTTTGTCCGACCAGCGGTCGTTGAAATGAAAGCCCATCAGGGTATAAATGATTTCTTTACCGTACTTTTCCCGCCGGATATCGTAATAGAGTGCCCCGGGCCAGGTTTCGCTGTCCGTCTCTGCATGTAAAAGGTCCGGGATTTCTTCCAGCCGGTTGTGCAGGGTTATAACCCTGCAGGGGGAATTCCCCCCGTTGCGGACCTGCAGGATGCCGTGGTATTCGTGCTCGTAGGCACTCATCGGGACATTCCAGGTAAAAATCCGGAACCGGTTGTCGCCCGATTCCAGGATGCCCACATGCCTCCTCAGACTGTCAAAGCGGTAATGAAAGGTTTCCGGTCCCTCCAGGTTCCTTTGCATGAAAGCGATGACCCTGTCGTTCAACTCCCGCTTTTCTTCCGGCGAACCCAGCCGTCGGAACTGTGTGAACATCCGGTACAGGCTGTCTTCCATGGCAGCGGGTGCGGGGGACTGCGATCGGGCCGTCAGGGCGGTCAGGACCAGGATCGGTATGAGAAGATACCGGTACATCACAACAAATATAACTGAGATATGGACAGAATAGTATGAGAGGCTTTTGGAAATAGAAATATTATTCCCGGGGTCTAATCCAGGCGTTCCAGCAGACGGTTCAACTCCCGGCAGGCTTCCCGGATCTGCGGGGGACTGATGGTCAGGGGGGGACTGATACGGAATGCCGATTCACGGAACAGGAAGGAGTCGGAAACAATCCCCCCTTCGATGGCCAGTTTCAGGAACCTGTGTACCTTCTCCGGATCGCCCAGTTCAACGGCCAGGTAAAGTCCCAATCCCCGGATCTCCCGGATGGCGGGATGCTTCAGTTGTTCCCTGAACAGCTTTTCCTTCCGGGCAGCCTCAACAACCAGGTCCCCCTCCAGAAGCACCTCCAGGCATGCAAGTCCCGCGGCACAGGAAACCGGATGTCCCCCGAATGTAGAAATGTGTCCGAGCGCGGGATCGCGACGGAGAGTTCCCATCAGTTCCCCGGAAGCAATGAAGGCTCCCAGCGGCATGCCACCCCCCAGCGCCTTGGCGAGGATTAATATATCGGGGACCACACCCCAGTGCTCAAATGCAAATAAGGATCCCGTCCTGCCAAAGGCCGTCTGAACTTCATCGAGAATCAGCAGGGCTCCCGCCTGTGTGCATCGGTCGCGGATTTCCTTCAGGAATCCCTCTTGCGGAAGGATGATGCCGCCCTCTCCCTGTATGGGCTCCACGATGACGCAGGCAACCGAGCTGTCGATCTGCCCGAGTTCGTTAAAATCATTGAAGGTCAGAAAACCGTTGCCCGGGGAGAGCGGCCTGAATGCATTCTTGAACTCCTCCCCTCCCATGATGCCAAGAGCCCCTGCAGTGCTGCCGTGATATGCATTCCGGAAAGCTATGGTCCGGTACCTGCCCGTAAACCTGCGGGCCAGCTTCAGGGCTCCCTCAACGGCCTCGCTTCCGGAGTTCACGAAATAGGTGCAATCCAGGTTGCCGGGCAGGACTTCAGCAAGCCTGGCCGCGTACTCCACCTGGGATTTCTGAACCAGTTCCCCGTAAACATGCAGGTGGGCATGGCGGTCGGCCTGTTCATGGACGGCTTTCAGGATGCGGGGGTGTGCATGCCCAAGGTTGCTGACGGAAATGCCCGATACCAGGTCGATGTATTTCTTCCCGTCCGGACCGTACAGATAAATCCCCTCGGCTCTTTCTACTTCCAGCAGGTAGGGATTGTCGGAAGTCTGAGCAAGATGACGCAGGAATAAGTCCCGGTTGGAAGCCATTATTTGACCATCAGGTTGATGTCTCCCATCAGCTTGTCCTTGTATGATTTGCCGATGGGTATGGTTTTGGTGCCGTCCTGGATCCGGATCAGGACGGAATTGTCCTCGATGACCTCGATGCTGCCGGTATTTACAATGTAGGAGCGGTGAACCCGTGTGAATTTGTCCGTAGGCAGTTTCTGCTCGATGGCCTTCATGGTGAAATGAATGGTGAACTTATCATCGAAGGTGTTGAATATCACGTAATTCTCAAGGGCCTCGACCCAGAGGATCTCATCGTATCGCAGCCTCACCAGGGTTGAATTCTTCTTAATGAAGATTTCGTCCTTGCCGATCCTGTCCAGCCCGTTCCGGACCTGGTGCCGCTTCCTGGCCCGCTCGATGGCCTTGTAAAACCTGGCATAGTTAATGGGCTTTACCAGGTAGTCGGTCACCTCATGATTGAAGGCATCCACGGCATATTTGTCCTTGGAGGAGATGATTATGACCTGGGGATTGATGTCCAGGGAGTCGAGGAACTCCATCCCGGACATGTCCGGGAGCTCCACATCCAGAAAGATCAACTGGATGTTGCTGTCCCGGTTGATGGTATTGATTGCATCCACTGCGTTATTGTAGGATTCGACCAGGTTGAGTTCGGCAGTTTTGTTTACAAACTCTTCGATGATCCGAAGGGAAAGCTTGTCGTCCTCAATAATGATGCAATTCATTCTATTTCAGTTTAGTCAATGATAAAAACTGGTTTATCAATGCTAACACACTATTCATCAAAGATATGAAATAAATGCTTACGATGAAGGAATGGAATGGAAATAAAGCGGGAAGGCAGGAGTTATTTTGATCCCCGGAGGTGTTTGATGGACTTTCGGAGCCATTGGACCATGAGTTCGTCCCGCTCCCGTTCACCCAGTTTCCAGTCCACCCCCGACCCGTGCAATTTCCATGTGAGATGGTGGAGGATGATGGCGGCAGAAACCGAGATGTTGTAACTATCGGTGAACCCGTAAATGGGGATTCGCAGGAATTCATCCGCCCGGTCCATCATCTCGGTCGTTAGCCCGGTGAGTTCGGTCCCGAAAAACAGGGCAAGTTTGCCGGCACCGACATTAAAATCCTCCAGGGACACCGAGCCCTCTGCGCTGGTGGTTGCCACGATGCGGTAACCGTTCTTTTTCAAACGGGAAACCACCGCCGGCGTGTTAAACTCCTCATCCCGGTACCGGGTCAGGGTCAGCCACTTGTTTGCCCCCATGACCACGTCCGGGTTAACCCGGTATTCATTACGGTTTTCAATGATGTGCACATCCTGAATACCGAAACATTCGCAGGACCTCAATACGGCACTGGCGTTGTGTGATTGGTATATGTCCTCCAGCACGACGGTAATATAGCGGGTGCGATTCGCCAGTACCCGTTCGAACAGCTCCATCCTCCTTTCGGTAACGAAGCCGGAAAGATGCCCGATCTGCTTTTTCGGGTCTTCCTTCATGCCGGTGGAAATATAAAAAAAAAGGAGCACGGATGTGCCCCTTCAAAATAGAACAAAATATCTTTATTAAACAGCACCTGATAGGTCTGCGCCAGCCTTAAACTTGACGACTTTCTTAGCAGCAATGGTGATGGGCTTGCCGGTCTGCGGGTTCCTGCCCGTCCTGGCATTCCTTTTTGACACAGAGAAGGATCCGAATCCAACAAGGGCTACCCTATCACCTTTTTTAAGCGCTCCCGTGGTGGTCTTCACGAATGCATCCAAAGCTCTTTTTGCATCAGCCTTTGTCAGTTTAGCATCGTTGGCGATCGCATCAATTAATTGTGCTTTGTTCATAATAAATAAATTTTAGGGTTAGTAATTCTAGAGAAATCATATTTTACTACAAATATAGACTATTATTCATGTTTAGCAAGTTTGAGCAAAAAAAAATGCCGGAAATGTTGATAAAATGTACATTTCTGTTAACTAAGCATTCCGTACCCCCCGTAAACTCTGCTTTTCCGGGATTCCGGACATTTCTTTCCCGGAAAAGTTAATTGTCTGAATATCAGGCATATACTATTTTTATACATTTTTTGAAAATATGTCCTAATTTTGCCCCAACGGAGAAATGGCAGAGTGGTCTAATGCGGCGGTCTTGAAAACCGTTGTCCGTTCACGCGGACCGGGGGTTCGAATCCCTCTTTCTCCGCAAACCTCAGTCAAACCGCGACGGAGCGCGGTTTTTCATTTACTCGGACCGCGGTGGAAGCTCGTTTCGGTGAGGGAGTAATCCCCCTCACTCCGTCCCGAACGTCAGGATCCCCCACTTATACTTCTTGCCCTTCGTACCGTAGATCTTCATCCGGTTTTCGGAGACCTGCCTGCACGACCGGGGACAGGTGACCGTCTCCGCGTCACCGGAGCTGAAAAGTGCTTCCCGGTTTATGCTTCCCTTGTCGTCGATCTCGGCGCAGACCACGACCGATTCCTTGCTTTTCTTGCGGAAGCGGTAGACCTCCCCGGGAGCCGCCGACAGGTTCTTCGGGTTGTCGTTGTAGATCAGGTAGATCTTGTCCCCAACGTATGCTGAGGCAAAGGAAGAATACATCCCTCCATCCGCCGAAGTATGCTGCTTTTTTGGTATGAGGTCCACAAAATCAATGATCCCTTCCGGGCTGGCCTTCAATACGATGATGTTGTCGAACTCATAATTCATCCATTTGACCGTGAATGTGGTCGTGGTCTGAATCCAGTAATCGCTCCCGTACGTATAGGACAGGGTAGTTATGGAGACACCCCCTTCATACTGGGTATATTCCTCTGCCAGCAGCAGAGCCGAACCGTTTTCCGTGAATTGCAGGTTCCTCAGGTTCACATTCTTGATCTCCTTTCCCCTTGAAGCCGCATCGGCCGACATGAAGTACGAGAGGAATTCCTCATCGAAGATCCTGTAATTTTCGTGTACGATACCGGAGGATCCGGGATCCAGAACCAGGTAAAAGGCTCCCGCTATTGTGTTCGTCTTCAGCAAACTGAATTGGTCGGAATAGAAGCCCGCACAGACGATATCCCCGTCCGGGCGGTAGGAGAAGCGCATGTCGGTGATCAGCTTTTCTCCCAGGGTAACGGTATGCTCGGTATATTCCTTTCCCTCGTTGGTAAAGACGAAGAAATGGTATTCGTAGTTGGGTCTTCCCTGCCGCACCTTCCGCTTCATATCCCTGTAAATGGTTGCCATTACGCGGACGGTTCCGTTCCGGTCGATGTCAAAATCCTCCGGCTGGAACAGTTCCTCCCGGTACGGCAGGGTATGGAATCGTTTCCACTGCAGGTTGAAATCCCGGTCGAACACGTGGAGGCTTACCAGGGTATTGCCGGTGCCCGGTTCGGGTGCGGCATGAAAAACATAGATCCGGTCGTTGGCAACCTTCAGGGAGTACAGGTTCACAAACCCAAACAATCCCCTTTCATACGGAACTTCCGCAACCCCTCGGATATCCTCGCTCACCAGCAGGGTCTCGCGGTCGATGTCCTGCACGGACAGCACGTTCATCTTATCGCTCCTGCGCAGGTGATAGGTCACCAGGTACATCTTCCCCTCGTTCTGGTAAATTCCGTCAAAGAACCGGTCCCCCCCCTTATGCCTGATCTTGAACCGCTCGGAACCGGCGCGGTTGCCGTTTGCATCGAAATGTTCGATGTAGCGCAGCACATTGCTGACCTGCCCGTTGACGTATTTATACCTTTCCCTGAGGGAGTAAAAACCACCCCTGCCGTCATCGCAGATGGTATAGCTCTGTTCCTTTTCCTTCCCCGGCAGGGGGTATTCGGGTCCCCAGTGAACCGAAATATCCGGGAGCTGGCCGGCTGCCGACACGGGGATAAGCAGGGCAATGAACAGGTAACGTATGGCTTTCTTCATGGTGAGTTTGGTTTAGGGATGCATCGGATATAAATGGATGGAGGATTCTTCTTTTATAAAAATAAGGCCTATCTGGATGGAATGCAATAATACAGGGGAATTTTGCCATGGTGCCAGCGCCCCGGGAAGATCTTCTCAACGCTTTACTGTTGCCCAACCAAATTAAATTCAGTATTTTAGTTCTAGCCAAGGATTTAATTCAGGGCGAACCGTTTCATAATTATGAACTTACGTGAATCCTTTATCGGCCTCCTGTCCATCACCGTGATCCTTGCGTCCTGCGATCCGTGGACACTTGAAAAAAGGCCGGACCATGATTTCATCACCTTTGAAACCACGATTGCGGATAATGCCGACAAGGAAGCCTGGGGCATTCTTTACGACAACGGCGGATATATTGCGGTTGGGACGCGGGAGGAAACCGGTTCGGGGAACCAGGACATGTACATGGTGAAAGTGGACGAAACGACCGGATCCATGCTCTGGAACTCCAGTTTTGGCGACAGCGATCCCGAGCAGGGGACTTCCATCATCAAGCTTGCGGGCAACCAGGGATATGCCCTGGCAGGCGTGAAAAAGGTCGGAGGAACCGACTGGCAGATGTACCTGGTTACCGCGAACCTGCTGGGGAATAAAATCGGGGAGGAAAGATACGGGTGGACCAAGGAAGATAAGGCCTATTCCATGATCCAGAAAACGGACGGGGGATTCCTCCTGCTCGGCCATTCCCTGACCTGGGAGGCTGCCGGCCTGGGTTCGGAGGCCGTGATCTATGAAACCCTTGCCGATGCTTCGGAGCAGACCCGTTATAATTTTGGTAACCCGGCTGAAAACGGAACCGGCCTGAACGATTACGGGTATTCCATCCTCGGGTCCGCGGATGGAAATTACATCATCCTGACCGCATTCGAGGACAAGAACTACCCCGGGCAATACAACCTACACCTGCTCAAACTGGATGCCTCCGACCTCGATAATATGATCTGGGACCGCACACTGATCGAGAACTGCCACCCGATCAATGCGTCCCTGATAGGCCTCGACGACGGTTATGCCGTCCTCGGCGCCCTTACGGACAGCAGGCTTTCGCTGGTACGCACCGGCCTGGATGGCACGAGCCAGTGGCAGCGTTCCTACGATAACTGCGACTGTGAAACGGGCGCATCGGTCTGCCGTACCCGGGACAACGGGTTCCTTATCATGAGCTCGGGGATGACCCTGATCAAGACGGATGGAGGGGGACTTGAACTGGAAAGGACCGATTTTAACGGTGAAGCGCTAGGCCACCGCTGCATCCTGCAGGCGGGTGACGGAGGATATGTCTTTGCGGGGGTGTTTGCGAATGCTTCCGACGGGACCAAGGAAATGAAGATCATAAAAATGTACCCGGATCTCAAAAATTCTGCCCCGGATCTGTAAGGCCCGGACGAGGGCCTGCCCACGGGCATCTATTCCCTGATGAATTTCCCGCTGATCACCTGCTCCCGGTTATGCACCCTTATCAGATACATGCCTGCCTTGAATTCCCCGGTATCGATTACCTCCCTGATCCATCCTGGTTCCACCGCGAACCGATGCATGTATACGAGCCTGCCCGTTCCGTTAAAAATCCGGATATCGGCAGTGCCGACGATCCCTGAATGAAATTCAAGCGTAAGGATGCTGCCTGCAGGATTCGGATAGATTCTCGGGCCGTATACTGCAGGGCTTGTGCTTTCGGTTACGGGTTCGTCCGCCCACCTGGCCTGGAAGCCCGCTCCCGTGACGGAGCCGTCCGAAACAAACCGGATGTAGAGCGAATTGCCGCCGGTGATCTCCGGCGGTGGCGGATCGTCGTTGTTGTATTTGCCGATCAGTTCGGCCGTGGCATCCTGGCCGTCGTAGACGTAGAGCCAGTCCCCCGCCCCGATATCAAAGCTGTCCGGCCGGAAAGACAGGTAGATCCGGCTGACCCCGCTGGGAAGGATGGTCCACGAGCAGGCTGCATCGTCGTTGTAGTTGTTGTTCCTGCAGCCGTGGTTGAAATAACCGGATGGTTGGATGAAGACGGTATCCGAACATGCCCGGCAGTATACGTACAGTGCCACGGTATCCCGGTCGGTGCAACCGAAACTGTTGGAACCGCATACCATGTATTCTATGTTCTCAAGGGGACTCGCCGTGATGGAAGGTCCGGTGGTGTCACTCAGCCATGTGCCCGGGAACCACTCGTACTGTTCCGTACCGCTTGCCGTGAGGGTAACCTGCTCACCGGCATTCATATAGTATTCGGTGTAATTGACTTCGACTTCCGGCGTCGGGTGTATGGTGACCAGCACGGTGTCCTCCGTGGCGCAGGATGTGGAATCGATGGTTTCCAGAAGGTAATACCTTATGGTCTGATCCGGGTTGACAAGCGGGTTGGGGCTGGTGCTGGTAAAGCCGGCCGGTTCGGAGACCCAGAGGTAGCTGTGGCCAGGAAGGGCTTCCGATCCGATCCGGAACGGAAGCAGATCGCCGGAACAGAGGGTCGTATCGCCGGCTGTCTGCGGAACCGGAACGGGGTAGATGTCGACGCGCAGCGAATCCTTCGCGCTGCAGCCGGTTGCCAGGATGGATTCGGTCAGGATGTAGGTAGTCGTGGCACCGGGGGCAACAAGCGGGTCCGCTTCGGCTGATGAGAATCCCGGTGGACGGCTGGCCCATGCATACGCGTGTCCCGTTTTCCCTGCAGACCCGATGCGGAAAGGGATGACGGAATTCCGGCAGATCCCCGTATCCCGGCCAATCTCCGGAACCGGCGTGGGATGGATGGTAAAGGACACCGAGTCATCTGCAAAGCAGCCGGAGGAATCGATGGTCTCCCGAAGAAAGAAAACCACGCTGGTATCGGGGGCAACGGAAGGATTGGCCTCGCTTGACGTGAACCCGGGAGGCTGTGAGCTCCAGTCGTAGGAATGGCCATCCAGGGATGTTGACCCGATCTGGAACACCCCGAGCTCGTCATCGCAGAGGACCTGGTCTTCCAGAACATCCGGATCGGCGTTCGGGTTCACTTTGAGTTGAACGGCTTTGGCCGGGCCCTCGCACCCGTTGCTTGTCTGGGTCACGTAGAATGTGTAGCTGCCCGCATCTTCGATGCCGGTGTTGTAAGGGCTCCCGCTCCCGACCTGCTCACCGAGGCCGGCATCGCTGTACCACTTCAGGTCCGTCCCGCTGGCCGTCAGGGAAGCATCCCCGCTCTCGCATATGGTTTTATCACTCCCGGCAGGGGCCGAAGGAAGAGCCTTTACGGTAACGGCAGCACTTTTGCAACTTGTGGTATTGCAGGCTCCCTTCGCCCGGACATAATAGGTGGTGCTTGAAGCAGGAGAAACGTCAATGCTTGCACCCGAACCGATGAAGGTTGTCCCGCAGCCGCCGGTGAACCATTCCCAGTGAGCAAGGGAGCCCAGGGACCCTCCCGTCACAGACAGCGTGGTTTGATCTCCGGCACAAATCGTCGACTGTGTGGAAGAAACACCGGATGGGGCAGTCGAAAGCGTATAAATGGTAACGGTTCCGCTCTCACAGAGACTGACACCGCAATCGCCCTCCTCCCTGACATAATAGGTTGTGGTTGATGCCGGGGAGACCGTGATCTCACGTCCCGTTCCAATAGCGGATCCCCCCCCGCAGCTTCCCGCATAAAACGTCCATTCCGCATCCGGTGTATCCATTCCCTCCGCTTCCAGTTTAAACGAGCCACCGGGACAATTCGTCGTAAGGGGAAATACATTCATGCGATCTGGTTTTTCTGGATTCATCCTCTCATACACCGTTGCGGAATTACTGTTGGCATAATCGCTGTTCCCGTCCGTAACCCTGCAGTAGAACGTCGACTCGTCGTCGATCTGGCTAAGCGTGACCGTATAGGTGGAGGATTGTCCGCCTGCAGCAATTGGAATTCCATCCTTGTACCACTGGTAAGACAGGGGTTCCTGACCGCTGGCACTCACGGAAAGGATATGGGTCGGACTTTCGCTTATGGACCAGCAAAAAGTAGTGCCCGAAGGATGGCTGGTGATGGTTGGCTGGGCCCGGATACCTGCGATTACACCAAAAATAAAAACGAGGGTTGAAACAAGATACTTCATTTCAGATCCGGTTTAGGTGGCGATGGCAGTACAGTTCCCAAACCAAAATTAATGAAAACTGCGGTTTCCCCAATGAAGCGATGCGGGATACCGGTATGACCCCCGGACGGAACCGGGCAGATCCCGGCCGGCATGTCCGTTTATTCCTTTATGAATTGCCGGGTAAAGGCTCCTGACGTTCCCAGGATACGGATCATGTAAATCCCGGATCTGAGCGATCCGACATCCAGTTCTTCCCGTGTGACGGCACCGCCCACCTCCACCTGCCGGCTTAAAACGATCTTTCCCAGCTGATTGTAGACAAAGAGCCGGATCTCGCTTTCCGGATGTTCATCGAACACAACAAAGAGTTTGTCCCCGGCGGGATTCGGGTAGATTCTGAACCTTTCACCAGCGATTTCATCCAGCATATCGACGATGGGAACATCCGACCATTCGGCCCGGAAGCCGAGACCCCCGTCCTGGCCGTCCGTGACGAACCGGATGAACATGGAGCTGCCGGCGCCGATCAGTGACGGCGGCGGATTCCCGTTGTTATATTCCCCGATCACAGGCGCGGTCGCATCATCCCCGTTGTATACCCGCACATAATCCCCTTCCAGGATATCGAAGGGCGGTATGAAATGCAGGTAAACGCTGTCCGTCCCGCTGGGAAGGATGGTCCACGAACAGTCCAGGTTGTTCCTGTACAGGTTGTTCGTACAGCCCAAACCAAAGTCTCCCTCGGCTGAGTAGAAGGGATCCTCGTCGGTACAGGCAGGACACCACACCCAGAGGTCCAGGGTATCGTAATCCTTGCAGCCGTACTGGTTCGTTCCCTCCAGGTAATAGGTGGTATTCTCCGTGGGCGATGCGTTCACCTGGGCGTCGGTGGTATCGCTCAATCCACTGGCCGGGCTCCACACATAGTCCTGGGCCCCGGAAGCATTCAGGTTCGTGCTGCTTCCCTGGTCGATCGGGTTCTGGACCGGTGAAATGGATACCACGGGATTGGGATTGATCAGGATGGTGACCGAGTTGCTCGCCTTGCAGTCCGTGGCATCGATGGTTTCGGTCAGGGTGTAGGTATAGGTGCCCGGGTCGGTGGGATGCACGACAGGGTTGGATGCCGCGGAGGTCCATTCGTCAAAGCTGGAAGTCCACGCATAACTGTTGCCGGCCACCGCCGTTCCTCCCAGTGAGAAATCCTTCGCGGCGGTTTGGCAGATCGTCTGATCCCCCGTCACGTAGGCATAGGGGTTTGGGTTGATCGTGAAGGATACCGAGTTGTTCTTGCTGCATCCCGTCGCATCGACGGTTTCGGTCAGGGTATAGCTGATCGAGGATGTCGGGGTGACCGTTGGGTTTGATTCCGAGCTCGTATATCCGGCAGGGTTCGAAACCCAGGAGCAGGAATTCCCGGTAACGGCCGCTGCCCCGATCTGGAATGCCCTTATCTCGCTGGAGCAGAGCACCTGGTCGGCCAGGACTTCTGCGTCGGGATCCGGATGGACCGTAATAAAAACGCTGTCGCTGGACTGGCATCCCGTGGAATCGATGGTTTCGGTCAGGAAATAACGGTAGGTACCGAATTCGGCCGGCTTGACCACCGGGTCGGAAAGGCTGGAGCTCAGGTCCCCCGTCCAGGCATAGCTGTGCGATGTTTTGGCCGTGGAACCCAGGTGCCATTCCTGGGTGTCGACCTCGCATATCACCTGGTCTTCGATCACCACCGGATCCGGCAGGGCGTTGATAAACAGGGCTACCGGTTTGTTCAGGCTCTCGCAACCGTTAACGGTCTGGGTTACATAATACGGGTATTCCCCGACCCCGGTCTTGCCGGTCGCAAAGGTTGTCCCGCTAAAGGCAAGGACCGTGTGTTCTTCGTCCTCATACCACCTCAGGGAATCGCCCGTAGCAGTCAGTTCGGGAACGTTATCCGCGTAACAGACCGCCTGGCTGTCGGCAACCGGGACAGCCGGCCTGGGCTTGATCCTGAGGGTGTCGTACGCGGCATCGCTCTCGCAGCCGAAAACAGTTTGTGTCGGGAAGTAGGGGTAGTCCCCCGCCAGGGTATCGCCCGAAGAGTATATGTCACCTGTATGGACAAGGCTGCTCAGCGCCTCATCCGAATACCAGTGTATGTCTTCACCCACCGCTGACAGGTCGGGTACCGGGCTCCCGAAACAGGAAACAAAGGTTTCGCTGGCCGGAGCAGCCGGGATGGAATGGATGGTCAGCACGGAGGTATCCGGGTCGCTTTCGCAACCGTCCGCCGTCTGGGTCACGTAATACGGGTATACCCCGGCATCCGTCTGCCCGCTGGCATAGGATGTTCCGGCGCCGACCTGGCTGGTCAGGGCCTCATCGTCGTACCATTTCAGGTCCGTACCCGCGGCGGCAAGGTCCGGTGTGGGTTCCCCGTAACAGATCGTTTCATCGGTGGCGGGCGGTATTCCGGGGGTGGTATATATGTTCAGCGTCACCGTATCGGCCCGGCTTTCGCTTTCATTCACGGTCTGGGTTGCATAGTATGTGTAAGTCCCCGCATCCGTCTGCCCGCTGGTAAAAGTGCTCCCGGAATGCAGCAGGGTAGTCAGTTCACCGTCCCCGTACCACCTGATGTTGCTTCCCGAAGCCGTCAGGTCCGGAATGGCCCGGGTTGTGCAGCCGGTTGTATCCTTTGCAACCGGCGGCAGGCAGAACTCATCCGCGCCGATATCCGGGGCAGTGGCATCTCTCATTTCGCCGTCTATGTCATCCGTAACTTCAGCAACAGGCGTTCCAGAATCATTAAGAAGGGGATTCGGGAAATGCGGTTCAAGTCCAACCACAAAATCTGGATTCACTGAAAGGGAATTAATATCCTGCGAGGTATTGGTCCGCCAGTCATCAAGGTCAGAGTAGGAGATCCCTTCCCAGTAACCGATCTCAGATCCGGTTGTAAAAAGATTATTATAATCACTTATTACCGCGGTATTTAAATTACTGTAGAAAGCATGGCTACCGGTATAATTTGACAGGATATTGTTCTGAATTTTAATATTATCGTTCGTTTGATACAGATTCAGAGGCTGGCTGTTCGAAAATGAGCCATCAATAATGACAGAATTATAATAAATCCTGTTGTAAGCTGAGTTCCTGAGATATATACCTGTGCAATTGTTACCATTCGTATTCAGTTGAATGTAATTATTTGATACCAATTCCGGCTTATCCGCCGTTCCAATGCAATTATAGAGATAAATCCCGTATCCCCCCTGTAGCGATCCAAGTGCCAGGGTATTGGTCAATACCTGAACATCATCGGACAAATCCGTTCCGTTGATCCCAACGTAATTTGTAATCGTCGAGGAAGAAGAGAAATGATTATTTCGAACCAGCAATGCATTATTATACCTCAGGTAGATACCTCCCTTATATTGATTTTTAAATTCATTCTGTCTTATTTCAGTGTTCCGCTCATATTCCGCTCCGTCACCCATCAGATATATCCCATACGAACCATCTTCAAACAGGTTATTCATGAAAATGTTATTGCTGTCATTATCCTGGTAGGAATAAATAATGCTAAAAAGATCGAGGGTGGAGGTTGTAGAGATACCCAGGAAAAAATTGTTTTCAAACTTGTTATTGGTAGCCTTATTCAGGATGGTTACGACACGGGCATAATCAGTCCCTGTTGTGGCAAGGGTTAATTTTCTGAATGTGAAGTAATCCGCACCGTCAAGCAAGATTGTATAGTTTTCCGGATTTGAAGTTGGACTAAATCTCAGAATAACATCTGTACTGTCAAGGGATTGCGACTGGAAAGTAACCCTCTGAACATCAGATATGCCATTGATCTCCGGGATACTGATCTGCTCAGTGTAGGTCCCCGATTCAACATTAAAGGTGACCTCTCCCCTGACACCTCTTGATTTCAGGGCATTGACTGCATCATTGAACGTTTGGAAATCTGCAGAAGAGGGACCTACCATATATTCTCCTGCCAGGGCACCGTATACAAACTCATCGGCACCCATACAAGGATTTACCGGATCCCTCGACTCACCATCTATATCGTCCGTCACACTTGAAAGGGGGGTTCCCGACTGGAGTTCGAGATTAGAAGCATGCAGGTCGTAATCATTGAAAAACTCAGGATCCACAGAAATTGAATTATATTCCTGGCCTGTAGCTGATTGCCAGCCGCTAAGATCGCTGATATTCTGGGAATCCCAGAATCCAATATAACTCCCATTCGTAAAAAGATCATTGTAATCCATGGTTATCGAGGTTGTAACCTCAATATAATTACAATAGCCCTGTGCAATATTTGCGATAATATTGTTGATGAATTCCACATTGGTGGCGGGACTCTTGGTATAAATTCCCCTGCCGGAGGGCATGGTCCCGGTCTGATGTACCGAATTGTTATATATATTCTGGTATTGCGAATCATAGACATAGATCCCGTAACTGTAAGCACCTGCCAATTCACAGTTAATACGGATGAAGTTATTTGAAATCAGTCCTTCATTATCCGAGGTACCAATACAATCACCAATATTAATTCCCGAACCGGAGGTTGTATTCGGGAAATTGACTTTATTATTGAAAATCTTCTGTTTGTTTATATTGTCATTTACATATATGCCATGAGTGAATTCAGCTAGCGATGAAAAGATCTCATTACCTGATATTTCCGGGGAATCTGCACCGGTAATCCCTATGTTCATATACCTTACGTCTTCAAAATAATTGTCTCTTATCAGGACCGATACCTGGGGAGTGACACTACTGCCTGCAATATAAATTCCCCGTCTGTTATACAGGAAATAGTTGTTTTCAATATTGATATCCTGTATGACTATGTTATTCGAAAGGTAGATTGATCGTGCTTTGTTTACATCAACCGATTGGGAACCTATAAACCGGTTATTCAGAAAGTTCAAATGATTGGTTCCGTCTCTTCCGTATATTATATGCGCATACTCGGTTCCACTGCTTGCAAGTGTCATGTCGCGAAAGGTTATATAATCCGTACCAACCAGTTCCACGGTAAAATTATCGGATGATCCTGCCGGTGTGTACGTAAGAATCACATCAGAACTGTCGTTGGTCGATGATTTGAATGTGATTGTGTTCGTTGCGCTTGCATTAGCAATTTCACCAATACTTATCTGTTCTGTATATGTCCCGGGCCTGACATCGAAAACCACCGCTCCTCCGAGTCCCTGGGATTCAAGTGCGGCAACTGCTGCCGTAAAGCTGGCATAATCCGGACTCGTTCCGCCGATAGTTTTGGTGCCGCTCAATGGTTGGGCACTGAGTTTGACCGCTGATACCAGAATAAAAATCGCAATGAATGCAATCAATACCCGTTTCATTATAACATTGTCTTAGAATATACTGGCTCCGGAAATCCGGATCAGTATCAGAATGAATATCTCAAACCAATTCCGATGCTTAAATAGTTCCTGTCGTTATTCGGTACGAAAAGAGTGTGATACATGGCATTTATATCCAGCCATAAATGATTGAAATCCATCCTTAAACTTCTGTTAATGGATCTGGGTCCTGCCAGTCTCCTTTTAAATCCAATTTTGCCTGCGAGACCTGGGGATAAGTCCATGCTTTTTGGTTTATACAATCCCGCTCCTGCACCTGCATACGGCATAAAACCTCCTATTGTTGCTGCCGGAACATACTGCAGGAAAGCTGTGCCACCTGTAATACCATAATCCGGATCGAAACTTGAATAGCCTGCCAGGATATCCAGGCTGAACGGCTTTTTAAATTTCCACTCAAAATCGATTGCTGCACCAGGGCCGCCTGAAAAAGCGTTGGCGAAACTTGAAACCGGCAAGGAATAGGTCCCGGTCAAACCAATCGAGTACTTCTCTTCAAGGCCGGATAATTTGCCGTTGTAAATCGAATCGTCGAAAACCTTTACTGTAATAACGGGGTCCGAGTTTGCCGGAACATTTAAAAGTGCAGAATATCTTCCGTCCAGTTTATTTCTAAGTGGTCCGACCGATCCGTCTGAAAGTGTGACATTAATAATATCCTCATAAACCGGACCTATTAACAATCCTGAAGAATCCCTTGGACGAAGGGAGATCTGCGTAGGATTCCTTGTCCCCGTTCCATGTATCACGTAAAGATCTGAGAGTGACCGTTGAATGACGGCATAGTTCACAACGGTAGATTTGGTGACAATCCGGTTGATCCGGCCTATCCCCGTGCTGGAACCGAAAACCTGGAATACTATCCTGTAGGGTCCTGTTACATTTGTGTTCGTGTAATTTCCTGAATAAGTTCCGTCGGCATTGTTGTGTAGGGTAACTTCGTTTCCACTTTCCCTGAATGAAGCAAAGAATCCCGGATCATTCATAAGGACCTCGAATTTCTTATGGCCTGGCTGCATACCGCTTTCGAATACGACCTGTTCGGGCGGGAGAATATTGTAAACGGGTCTCTCACCATCCTTTTCCCAGATGAAGTACTTATCAGGTATCCTGATCCTTGCCAACATGTCACCCAAATCTTCCCCCGGTTTCAGGATTATTGCCTTGACATCGCATCCTTCAGTAATTTCACGTCCGGCATAATCCAACGATACATGTAATTTGATCGTATCTCCGATCCTGTGGTTCATACTGCTTATGGCGCAATTGAAATTCAGTTCGGATTCATTTTCAAAGGCAGCTGATTTATAGGATGAACCGTCGTTACCGCTTATTTTCATCGTCCAGTCTCCTCCCGCATTTACTGCCTGCCCGTTCACAATTAAAGGAAACCTGATAAGGAACAATTTGTAGAAGTCCTGGTGGCTGACGCTTCCTGAACCCGGAGGGATCTCCACACCGTCCTTATATAACCTGAAATCAAGCCCGTCTCCTCTGTCTCCTACCAACTTGAACATGATTTTATCAACATTATCACTGACACTGAATACCTCCTCTGCGGAGGACCCGGCCAGATTTCCATACCGGTAATCAATAAGCCTCGGACTGTTACAACCCATAATGTAAGCCCAGTCGGCCGTGAAGAAATTATCCAGGAAGGTGTTGGCATCCATGGTGAAAAAGGCATTTGCGTCTTCGTGGGATATTTTCTTCAGCAACTCCTCGTAACTGGTATTGCTGGTACTGAGTCCGACACCCACTGCAAATATATTCTCAACCTCATTCAAATCCGCAGGGGGAACATCTTCTGGAATGTTTGAATTGGCAGATGCCGAACCATTTTGAATCTTAAGAGATACCGGATCTACCAGGGGATTTACATTCTGCATCCCGTCCGTAAACAGAAGGATTTTTTCATGGGTATTGAGTCTGGTTAACAGGTTTAAAGCGTTTTGAATACCCCCTCCCATTGCAGTCAGATCGTAGGAAACTGTAGGAAGGCCGGTGAGAAACAGGGCCATATCGTTTGTATCGGTTCGTAAATATCTTAAGGGCGGAGGATCCGCAGTTACCTCGAATGAATAAACGTCTTCTTTAAAGTAAGTCAGTCCGATCCTGTGGTCCAGTGTTTCAGTATTTTTCCAGGTCTGCCATTGATCCAGGAAGACTTTTACAGCCTCTTCCAGCACCTGGAGTTTGGATTTATCTGCTCCGGAAGGCATATGGGATAGCATGCTCCCTGAAAGATCCAGAACCAGCATCAGATCTACGGGTTGTGGTGTAAAGTTTATCCCCGCAGGGTCGGCAAGTGTCCGCTCGCAACCGGTGTAGGCCGCATCCCTGATCTTAACCGTATAATCGTCCGGAGCAAGACCGGTGAACTCATTGTCAGTTCCCCAGTCGTCTGTAGTAGTTGTAGTAATACTGTACTGATAACCGTTAGTTCCCCCCGAGGGATTTTCTATCCTGATGACCCCGTTATCACCACAGTTGGCATCCGTAGTGTTAACGGTTGCATTAAGTTGAGCCGGTTCATCGATTGACAGGTCCGGGTCTAGCACTACGGTGCATTCCTTTGCATCTTTGATCTGAACATTGTAATTACCCTTAGAAAGACCCGTGATGCTTGCAGTGGTTTGCCAGGAACCGCCTCCGTCCGCTGAAAACTGATACGGACTGGTTCCACCGGATACATTTGAGAAGCCAATGCTTCCATCTGATCCCCCGTAGCACGTTACATTCTGGGGGGTAACATCAGCATCCGGTAGATCGGCAGGCTGGTTTACGGGATAAGACCCGCTGGCCTTACAACTTTTGACATCCGTTATCGTAACAGCATAGGCACCGGCAGTGAGTGAACTGATATCTTCCGTGTCATCCCCGTTATCCCATTCGTATGAATAAGGTATGGTTCCTCCCGATACAGTAATATCGATGGCACCATCATTCCCGCCAAAACAGCTCACATCTGTTACATTATAAGCTGTTATTGATGGACTTGGGTTGATGGTAAATCTAAACTCCTTTGCCGGGGGAGTGGGTAAAGGCGGATCTTCGTCAAAACTTGCATAAAAGCTGTATTCCTGTGCAACGATACTGAGCATATCCGCTTCCAGTATATATACAACTAAGGCCATATTTGCCGGCTCATCATGATTTTTTTGCTTTAAAATGCCGGATCCGCCCCCGTAAGAAGTTATATTGGGCCCGACATTACCCGGGGTTATATCTGCCCAGGAGTCAACATCATAAGAATCTTCGGCACGAATGGTATCGCTCCAGGCAACACCAACGCAGCCGGATTCCAATGGTGTAGAGGTCTGAAATTGCGCATCCAGACGATTTATCGTAAAAAAAGCAAAAACCAGAAATACACTGATCGGGTATTTGACAGTCAAGGATCTGTTTCTTTGCATCACGATGGGTTTGGTTAATAAATAGCAATGAAGTTGTCTGGAAATTCAAAACAGGAACAATATTCCGGGCTCTGGATTGTATAGCTCAGAGTATTGATCACAAATTTGCCCGGTCCGGAGATGGCAAACTGGATATATATGATGTGTCTTGGATTTATCATACAATACCAGTTCCAGGACAGATCCTATCACTGTATTGCGACAATCTGAGGTCTCCTCTTGGAATACATTCATTTGCAATCTCTTAAATAAATTTACTACATTCGGCTGAATTATACCAGCAGCAGATGATCTTTTCAATGATTTTTTTTATGTAACTTTGATATAGAACGGGGAAAAATGATCCCATATGCACTGGAAATCAACTATTTGTACAACACTGATCACACTTCTGCTGGCAGGCAATTCAGTTTTCGCCCAGGAAAGCAAGGCCAGGATCACCAACGTATCCTTCGAGGCGGTCGAGCGGGAAGGGACCAAAGTCCTTATCCACTACGACCTTGTCAAAGCCTCACCGGTGGAACGCTTCGAGATTGAGGTGGCCTTCGTGGACGACGAAGATTTTTACTATTACCCCAAGGCGACCACCGGGGATGTAGGCCCGGGAATCAAGGGTGGCAAGGGTAAGCGGATCGTCTGGGACATCTTCGAGGATGTGGACGAGATCGGGAGGGTAAAGGCCATCGTAAACATAGCCTCCATCACGGAAGTGCCCGGCGGACCCGCCTGTGCCCTGCTCTCGGTACCGGTGCCCGGGCTGGGCGACGTATTCGTCACCAATACGAAAACCGCCGCGATCAAGCCCTGGTACAAGACTATCCTTGCCTACGGGCTGATGGGCTACGGGGTATACCAGAAAACCCGGTCGAACATGTATTACGACGACTACCTGGCTTCCACCGAGCGGGAGGACTTCGATAAGCTCTACGGCAAGGCCAACTCGGCCAACCGGCAGTTCTATGTTTTCACCGGCCTCGGGGCGGCCGTATGGGTCAGCGACATCGTCTGGGTGACGGTGAAGGGATTTTCGAACAAAAAGGCCCCGGACGATTCGGAGGCATTAAATAGGAACCGGTTTACGGTCGCACCCAATCCTTATGGAGGTGTTAATTTCGGATATGTACTAACCTTTTAATCTTCGATACAATGAAAACAAAAGCAGGTTCACTGTTGCTCACCTTTGTTTTCATCGCAGGCACACTGTTCTCACAATCGGGTGAGAGTAATTTCAAAAGTATGAACCTCTCGAAGGATCCCAAGAAAACGAGGGGTTCGGCCGACCCGCTTGCGGGACTGAACGTCGCCCTGGAGGAGCAGGAAATGATCATCGGGGAATACTATGCCCTGATCATCGGCATCGACAAATATTCCGGGGCCTGGCAGCCCCTGAACAACGCGGTAAGGGATGCCCGGACCATCAAGGAGACACTTGAATCAACCTACAAGATCGACCATTTCAGGACGCTGTACGACGATGAGGCCAGCAGGGAAAACATCATCAAAGCCTTCGAGTGGCTGATGAAGGCGGCCAAGGATAACGACAATGTGCTGATCTACTATTCCGGCCACGGGGAGTACGTGCGGAACCTGGACAAGGGGTTCTGGGTCCCGGCGGATGCCAGCACATCATCCGTGTCGAATTATATCTCGAATACCGATATCCAGACCTACCTGGGCGGCATCAATTCCAAGCATACCCTGCTGATCTCCGATGCCTGCTTCAGCGGCGATATCTTCCGGGGCAAAACGGTAAGCATACCCTTCGAGGATTCCGATCGTTACTACAACACGGTTCACAACCGCATGTCGAGGAGCGCCCTGACCTCGGGCGGGGTGGAACCGGTAATGGACGGAGGCCGGGAGGGGCATTCCGTTTTTGCCTATTACGTGCTGAAAGCCCTGCAAACGAACGACCGGAGGTTCTATGATGCCAGCCAGCTTTACGGGGCCATCAAGATCCCGGTGATCAATAATTCGGAACAATCCCCGAAATTCGAACCGATCAAGAACACGGGCGATGAAGGGGGACAGTTTATCTTTATCCGGAAAGATGAAATAGACTGATGCATTATGCTGCGGCGCTTTACAATCAGCTCTTTCCTGATCTTTTGCCTGGTTCATTTACCAACGTTCGCACAGCACAACAATTTCACCGTTTTCTCCATCCAGGAAGGATTGCCCAATTCATCCGTATTCACCCTCTTCCAGGATTCCAGGGGGATCATCTGGCTGGGGACCAACGGAGGGGGATTGCTGCGTTACGAAGGCCGGGGATTCCGGTCCTACACCATCCGTGAGGGATTGCCGAGCAATTCGGTCCGGGCGGTCACCGAGGACCTGAAGGGGAACCTGTGGGTCGGGACCGACGGGGGACTGATCCTTTACGACGGGGTCCGGTTCAGGGGATTCGACCGGTACCCGGAATTATCCGGTGAACCCGTCACCTGCCTGATGACGGACCGGCGGGGGGATGTCTGGGCGGGAACAAGGAACTCCGGGCTGATCCGGATCTACCGGGTTGAGCGGGATACCATCCTTTACGAACGGTTTGACCGGGACAGGGGCCTGAGTTCGGAATTTATCCTGTCGCTTACCGAAGACAACCGGGGAAGGATCTGGGCCGGCACATACGGTAAGGGGATCAACATCCTCAGCAGGGACGGGAATACCACCGGCATCGAAAACCTTCTGCCCGGGATCAATATCCCATCGGGAAAGATCACCTGCATGGAAGAGGATGGAGCGGGCAATATGTGGGTGGGCTGCCACAACGAGGAGGCCTTCTGCATTGATACAACGGGGAAGGTAAAGAAACTGTCCGAAAAGATTGATCTTGGACCGGAAACCGTATGGAACATCCTGGCGGATTCAAGGGGGAACCTGTGGTTCGGTACGGCATCCAGGGGGGCGCTGAAACTATCCCGAAGCGGTGTGCGCTTTTTTACCGATTCCATGGGGATGCCGGGGAACCAGGTTTACGACATCCTGGAGGATTTCGAGGGGAACCTGTGGTTCAGCGCATTCGGAAGCGGGATCTGCCGTTATGGCGGGGATTACTTTGCCCATTACAATGAATTGGACGGCCTTTCCGACAACCTGGTCTCCGCCGTTGAACAGGACCGGAACGGAATCCTCTGGATCGCAACCCTCGGGGGCGGACTGAACGCCATGGTCCCGGGTGAAGCGATCCCGGAGTTCATCCAGTACAGCGAAAACGTGGGCATCCGGGATAAATCCATCAGCGACATTGCCATCGGGCGGGACGGTTCCTTCTGGCTGGCCTCGCCGTCTAACGGCATTGCATACTTTGACGGGAGGAGGTTCCGGTACCTGACGGAAAAGGACGGCCTGGTCAACGATTACGTCAACTGCCTGGCGCTGGATGAGAAGCGTGAACTGCTCTGGTGCGGGACCCGCGGAGGCATCAGCATCTATAACGGGCGGGGCTTCTTCAACATTACCGAATCGTCGGAAAACGCCCTGATCAACAACGAGGTCCAGCACATCATCCAGGACCGTTCCGGGAACATATGGGTTGCCACCTACGGGGGACTTGTCAAATTCTTCGAAGGAACCATGAGGGACTTCGACGAGGAAGAAGGGCTCTACTATAAAAAACTGAATACACTTGCGGAGGACGGGGACGGGGATATCTGGATCGGCACCTTCGGCGGGGGATTGTTCCGCTTCGACATGCGGAACGACAGCATGCCCATCGGCCTGGTGGCGGACAATACGGTCCTGAGCTCCAACAACATATACTCCCTGGTATTCCCGGACGATTCCACCCTGCTGGTCGCAACCGACAAGGGCTTCGACCGCATAACCCTCGACAGCAGCAAGGGGATCAGCCGCATACGGAATTACGACCGGACCGATGGGTTCAGGGGACTCGAAAACCAGTTGAACGCCACTTGCCTTGATCCCCAGGGCAATGTGTGGTTCGGAACGGTCGGGGGACTCACACGTTACAGTCCCCAACTCGAACCCGCGCAAGCCTCCAAACCCCTGCTGCACATTACGGATATCGACCTCTTCTACCAGGACGTCCCCTGGGCTCAGGAGACCGACAGCATACAGCCCTTCTACCCGGTCCCCTACATGCTCGATCTGCCCCACTCGAGCAACCACCTGACCTTTACTTTCGAAGCCATTTCCAACACCAATCCGGAAAAAATAAGTTACCGGTATTACCTGGAAGGGCTGGAGAAAGACTTCTCCCCTCCCACCCGGAACAACGTGGTAACTTACTCGGGACTGAAACCCGGGCAGTACACCCTTAACGTGGTGGCCACCAGCGCCAGCCGGATTGCTTCCTCCCCGCTGAGGTACAGCATCGTGATCAGTCCCCCCTTCTGGCAGACCTGGTGGTTCTACGGCATCGTCATCTTCCTGCTGGCGCTGGGCATTTACAGCTTCATGAAATACCGCGAGAGGCAGTTGATACGGAAGAACCGCGAGCTTGAGATCAAGGTTCAGGAACGCACGGTGGAAATACGCAGGCAAAAGACGGTGATCGAGGAAAAGAACAAAAACCTGGAGGCCGCCAACGTCGAGATCAGCAACCAGAAGGACGTAATCGAGGCAAGGAACCGGGATATCACCGACAGCATCCGGTATGCAAAAAGGATACAGAATGCCCTCCTGCCGTCTTTCGAGGTCCTGAAGGATGCCTTCACGGATTCCTTTATCCTGTTCAAACCCAGGGACATCGTAAGCGGTGATTTTTACTGGGCAAAGAAAAAGAACGGAGAAGTGATCGTGGTGGCGGCGGACTGCACCGGTCACGGCGTACCGGGTGCCTTCATGAGCATGCTGGGCATATCCTTCCTGAACGAGATCGTGGATAAAAACAACGTTACCGAACCCGGCCGCATCCTGGATATGCTCAGGGAATCCGTCGTATCCTCACTGAAACAGAGGCAGGCTGAATCCGAGACCAGGGACGGCATGGACATGGCGCTCAGCAAAATCAGTTATAAAAAGAACATGCTGTGGTTTGCCGGGGCCTACAACCCCCTGTGGCTGGTCCGCAACGGGGAACTTACCGAACAGCGTGCCGACCGGATGCCCATTGCCATTTACGACAATATGCACGCATTCACCACACATGACATTGCACTTCGCAAGGGAGACAGCCTGTATATGTTCTCCGACGGGTACGCAGACCAGTTCGGGGGACCCGAAGGGAAAAAATTCAAATCCAGGCACTTCCAGGAGCTCCTGCTCTCCATGCAGGATAAACCCATGGATGAGCAGAAAGAGATCCTGAATGCTTCCATAGAAGAATGGAGGGGGGATTACGAGCAGGTCGACGACATCGTGGTAGTGGGCATCAAGTACTGAAGCGGAAACGCATGCTTCGGTTCAGATCAGCTTGTAATTCTTGTATTCAAAAAGCCGTTTACCCGTGTTCTTTTCGATCCAGTACAGAATCCGGTCTGTGGCCTTGAAACTTTTCTTTTTCTCGTCCAGCTTAACCTTCCAGTTGAGCTTCCGGATCCTTTCCCTCATGACCTTCGGGTGGGTTCCCATGAACCGTTTTATGGATTCCACGGAGGAATAATCGAAAAGTTTCGTGT
Organism: uncultured Bacteroides sp.; assembly: GCA_964575235.1. GTDB lineage: Bacteria > Bacteroidota > Bacteroidia > Bacteroidales > SM23-62 > SM23-62. Next base: position 13,552 of record CAZNQG010000006.1, on the reverse strand, counting down.
GGTTCACCTTGCGGTCAACCCACTGGTCGGTGTGATAGAGCTTGTTGAAACTCAAATGCTTCTGCTGCATGATGTCTGGCGGGCGGACCCATCCGTAATGGTATATGTAGGCGTCCAGTGGCTTGACCTTCAGTTTTCTGCCATCGATCCGGAATCCCTGCGCATCCCGGTAGGACCGGATTTTATTATCGTTTCTTATGACCCTGATCTCGTTCCGGTACCAGGACCGTGAATCGGCATTGTAATCGTAACTCCCGAAGAAATGCAGGTAATGGAAAAGCAGTCCCTCGACCTGCGGTTCCTCCAGCCATCGGGCCATAGCCCTGAGGATGTTTTCATGGTACTTTTCGTGGACCACCTCGTCCGCCTGGATATAAAACGCCCAGTCGTATTCCCCGGGTATACTGTCAAGGGCCTTGTTGGTTTCCGCCGAAAGTACTTCCCCGTTGCGGCGCCGGGATTCATCCCAGGTGCTTTCCATGACCTCTATCTTATCCGACGGGATGGAACGTATCATATCCAGGGTCTCGTCCTCGGAGTTCCCGACGTTCATGATGAACCTGTCGCATAAGGGCAGTACGGACTGAACCGATTCGATGACCGGGTAGGAGAATTTTTCTGCATTGCGCACAAAACTGAATCCGCAAACCTTCATAATTGCCAGTTAATATAGCCGTTGTTCATGGAGTGGGTGTGGTGCCAGCCTCAACTTATTATTTAAAGTTAAAACCTTTTTATGGATTTTGAAAACCCTTTGTCAAAACATTTGCAGCATATGGTATTTCGCATACAATCCCTTTTCTTTAAGTAATTCTGCGTGTGTACCGCGTTCCTCGATTCGCCCCTCCTCGATCACGACGATCTCATCGGCATGCTTTACCGTTGAAAGCCGGTGTGCAATCACGATCGAGGTACGGTTTTTCATCAAGTGTTCGATCGCTTCCTGTACATACTTTTCAGACTCAGTATCGAGCGAAGAGGTTGCTTCATCAAGGATTAAAATCGGAGGATTCTTCAACAAGGCCCTTGCGATGCTGATCCGCTGGCGCTGGCCGCCGCTGAGTTTGCTTCCCGCGTCACCGACGTTGGTCTGGTATCCCTGTACGGTATCCATGATGAAATCGTGGGCGTTGGCGATCCTGGCGGCATTGATCACCTCTTCTTCGGGGACCCCGTCGAGCCCGAATGCGATGTTGTTGTGAAACGTATCGTTGAATAAGATGGACTGCTGGCTCACGATTCCCATGAGATTACGCAGATCGGCAATCCGGTAGCTACGGATATCCTCCCCGTTGATCAGAATGGTCCCTCCAACCGGATCGATGAACCTGGGCAGAAGATCCACGAGTGTGGATTTTCCAGCACCGGATTTTCCAACGATGGCAAGCGTCTCTCCCTTCTCAATTTTCAGATGGATGTTTTTAAGCACCGGTTCGGTATTATAGGCGAAGGTAACATCCCGGTATTCGATGCAATCTTCAAACGACCGGATGGGGGCTGCATCCAAGGTATCCTTTATGGTTATCCGGGTATCCAGGATCTGCTCCACCCGCTCGAAGGCAGCCATTCCCTTCTGGATGTTGTAATAACCGGTTGAAAATGCCTTGGCCGGGGTGATGATCTGGGAAAACACGATCAGGTATGCGATAAAAGCCTCGGGATCAAGCGATGAGGTCTGGTTCAGTACGATGGTGCCACCGATGTACATCAGGACCATCATCACAACCGTTCCAAGGAATTCGCTCATCGGTGAGGCAAGGAAGCGCCTCCGGTATACCTTGGTTATGGTATCGGTAAATTCCTGGTTGATCCCGCTAAACCTGCCGGTCATTTTACGTTCCGCATTGAAGGCCTTTACGATCCTCATGCCCGTCAGGGTTTCCTCCAGCACGGAAAAAAGGGTACCCTGCTGGTTCTGCAGTTTCCTGGATTGTTTGCGCAGGTTCCTTCCGATCCTTCCTATGATGATCCCTGAAAAGGGAAGGAGCACCAGGGCAAAGAGGGTGAGCTGGTAGCTCATTACGAACATGGAGACCAGGAAAACGACGATGGTGATCGGATCCCGGAAGATCATTTCCAGGGAGCTCATCACCGAGAGCTCGATCTCATTCACGTCCATCCCCACACGGGCCATGATATCTCCCTTCCGGGCATCGGAAAAGTATGACATGGGCAGCCGGAGGGTTTTCTGATACACCCGGTTGCGGATATCCTTCACCACACCCACCCTGCAGGGGGTGATGTAGTAATTGGCCAGGAATTTGAACCCGGTTTTCAGCAGGGCCAGGATGACCACAAGGATGGAGACGGCCAGCAACGCAGGGGCATCGCCGTACTTGAGAATGATCGAGCTCACCATGTAATTGAAATTATGCTGTATCGCATCCATGTTCAGGGCAAAGGGTACCGCCTCGGTGACCATCTCCTGGGTCTTGAAAAGGATCTTCAGGAACGGAATGGCCATGACAAATGAGAACAGGGCAAAAAAAGCCGAAAGGATGTTGAAAAGGATGTTCAGCACCGCGTAAAGCCAGTATGGCCTGATATAGCCCGCAATGGTTTTAAATCGCCTCATCGGATGTCCTGGAAGCCTTGCTTACCGTAAATTAAATACCCGTGTAGTTTTCCGGTGTGATACGCTTTAACTCCTCAATGACCGCTGCATCTAATTCTAACGAATCCAGGAAGGAATGTAGTATCTCACGGGTGATCATTTTGTTGGTGCGGGTGAGATCCTTCAGGGCTTCATAGGGTCTGGGGTATCCCTCCCTCCTGAGTATGGTCTGGATCGCCTCGGTGACCACCGCCCAGTTCCGGCCGAGATCCTCCTTCATTTTCTCCTCGTTGATGATCAGCTTGTCCAGTCCCTTGAGAAGGGATTTCACCGCCAGCACGGTATGGGCAAGAGGCATCCCGACGTTACGCAGCACGGTTGAATCCGTTAGGTCACGCTGGAGCCTGGAGACGGGAAGTTTTGCGCCCAGATGCTCAAAAAGGGCGTTGGCAACGCCCAGGTTGCCCTCCGCATTCTCGAAGTCGATCGGATTTACCTTGTGCGGCATAACGGAGGAACCGACTTCCCCTTTCCGTATCTTCTGCTTGAAATACTCCATGGAAATGTAAGACCATACGTCCCGGGAAAAATCAATCAGGATGGTGTTGATCCTCTTAAGGTTATCGAACAGGGCTGCAAGCTGGTCGTAATGTTCGATCTGTGTGGTGGTCCGCTGCCGGGTCAGTCCCAGTCTCTCCCCGACAAAACGGTCGGCGAACAGGATCCAGTCCACATCGGGACAGGCAGCGTGATGCGCATTGAAATTGCCGGTGGCGCCCCCGAATTTACCGGTATATGGGATTTCCCTTAAGGATGCCAGCTGGATTTGAATCCTTTCCAGGAATACCTTCATCTCTTTCCCCATCCTTGTCGGTGATGCGGGTTGTCCGTGGGTCCGTCCCAGCATGGGGGTCAGGGCCCACTGGTCCGCGCGCTCGCGAAGCATTTCCGTAAATTCATTCATCAGGGGATAATAGACCTGTGACATGGCATCCTTCAGGGAAAGCGGGGTGGCCGTATTGTTGATGTCCTGCGAGGTCAGGGCAAAATGGATGAATTCTTTCTTCTCCCCCAGTCCCAGGCCGTTAAATCGTTCCTTGATGAAATACTCAACCGCCTTGACATCGTGGTTGGTTGTTTTCTCATAATCCTTGACCTCCTGCGCGTCCTCCTGTGAGAACTCCGTATAAATGTCCCTCAGTTTTTCATATACACCTTGCTGCATGCCGGCCAGTTCCGGCAAGGGCAGTTCGCATAGTGCTATGAAATACTCTATCTCAACGAACACACGATACCGGATCAGTCCGAATTCGGAAAAAAAGGGGGCCAGTTCCTCGACCTTGGAACGGTACCGGCCGTCGATCGGTGATATGGCTGAGAGTTCAGAAATCTTCATCCCGGATCAATTTTCAGGTTAAAGTTAGAAGTTTTTACGGGCAAAATCCGATCTGATTTAGTTTTTGTATTTTTAAGCTCGAATCGTACTACCTAAATTCAGGGTCTGCCATGCAACGTAAATACATATACCCGATCGTGCTGATTGCCCTTCTGGCACTGTCGGCACAACCTGCAGGAGAACCGGGTGCCGGGACTCCATTCCGGGTGTACACATTCGATATCTCGGAAATGATTGCCCCGCCGATTTGGCGGACCACCCAGCGGGCTTTTGAACAGGCTGAGAGCCTGAAGGTTGACCTGATCATCATCCGGATGAATACGTATGGGGGAATGCTGGATGCGGCGGACTCGATGCGTACCAGGATCCTGAACAGCCGGATCCCCGTGTGGGTGTTTATCAACAACCAGGCCGCCTCTGCCGGAGCTCTGATCTCCATTGCCTGCGACAGCATTTACATGCGGCCGGGAGGGAGCATCGGGGCGGCAACCGTGGTGGACCAGGCCGGTAAGATGGTCCCCGATAAATACCAGTCCTTCATGCGCTCCATGATGCGGGCTACCGCAGAATCCCACGGGAAGGATACGGTCATTACCTCAGACAACGACACCATCATCCGCTGGCACAGGGATCCTAAGATCGCCGAAGCAATGGTCGATCCCTCTCTTTACGTTGAAGGCATATCCGACACCGGAAAGGTCCTCACCTTCACGGCCGAAGAGGCCATAAGATACGGATTCTGCGAGGGATTGGCCGAAAACATTGAAGACGTCCTCAAACAGGCCCACATCGAGAAATACGAAATCATCCGGCACAAATCATCCGCCCTGGACAAGATCATCGGTTTTTTGCTGAACCCGATCGTTAGCGGGATCCTCATCATGGTACTCGTAGGGGGCATTTACTTTGAACTGCAATCCCCGGGCATCGGTTTTCCCCTGGCTGCAGCAGTGCTCGCCGCAATCCTGTATTTTGCACCCCTGTATCTGGAGGGACTGGCACAGCACTGGGAACTGCTGATCTTTGTTGTGGGACTCATATTGATCGCAGTGGAGATCTTTGCCATCCCCGGATTCGGCGTGGCCGGCGTGGCCGGGATCCTGCTGGTTATAACGGGACTCACCCTGGCCATGGTGGACAACATCGTTTTCGATTTTAAATGGAACATCGCGTTCTCGGAAGTGATTAAAAAGTTCTTTATCGTCATAACCTCCATGTTCCTCTCCCTGGTCCTTTCCCTCTTCCTGGGCAAACAGCTGTTCACAAACAGGGCTTTTGCGGGACTGGCACTGGATCGCAACCTGGATACGGAAGAAGGATTTCTCGGTGTGGAAAGCCAGCCTAAGGCACTGGTAGGCAAAACAGGCATCGCCGAATCCATTCTGAGGCCATCCGGCAAAGTACTGATCGACGGAGAGATTTACGATGCCGTTTCTGAATACGGCTACATCAATAAAAATGAAAGGGTCCGGGTTCTCAGGTACCTTCACGGACAGCTATACGTTATCAAGGATGACAAGGAAGAAACCGGAGATTAATACCCGGATCAGGGATTACCGGACCGGAGACTTTGGATCCTTGCTTGAGCTGTGGGACCGGACCGGGCTGTCTCAGCCGGAAAGGGGGGATACGGAGGAGGTGGTCGAGCTCTGCAACACACACGGAGGAAGGCTCCTGGTCATGGAGGAAACCGGCAGCGGAAGGATCATCGGTTCCTCCTGGATGACCTGGGACGGCCGACGGATCTACATCCATCATTTCGGTATTCTGCCGGATTTCCAGGGAAAGGGACTGGGAGAGGAACTGGGCCGGGTATCGCTTGAATGGATCCGGCAAAAGGGACAGCAGGTAAAACTCGAGGTACACAAGGAGAACATCGCCGCTAAAAAACTATACGAGAAACTGGGATTTTTTGCATTCCGGGATTACGACATTTACATGAAGAGAACATTCGATCCATGACGAAGCATATTCCCTTTCTGATCATTGGCTGCCTTGCAGGAAATCTGGCCCTTGAGGCGCAGAACGAATATTCCTACAGCGGATGGGAAGATTCGGTTGTGGCCAGGGCCAATACGGGAGAAGGCTGCGAATTCCTGAACCGGGACGAAAAGAAGGTGGTTCTCATAGCGAACCTGGCAAGGGCCGACGGCGCCCTTTTTTCCGAAACCTTCCTGAGGCAGTACCTGATCCTTAAAGAAAAGGAACCCGACCGCTACACCCGTAGCCTTTACCGCGACCTGAAGGACGTGAAGGAACTGCCTATGATGGTCCCGGAAAAAGACCTTTACGATGTTGCCAGGGGCCACGCCACGCAGTCGGGCAAGAAGGGATACGAGGGGCACAAGGGTTTTAAGAACCGGTACGATCCGGTAATGAACCGTTACATGGAGGTGGGTGAGAACATTTATTACGGCGAGTACACTCCCGAAGAGATCGTTATGCAGTTGCTGATCGATGAAGGGATCGAGGATCTCGGCCACCGGAAAAACCTGCTGAATCCGAGGTTCAACTCCCTCGGGGTGTCGATCAAGCCGCATAAGGAATATAAATACAACTGCGTCATGAGTTTCGGGTTTTTGCCCCGCTCCTATGAGGATTATATCCGGTAAGGCCTGATGCTAAACACATTATCGAAATGAGCGCTCTAAGATTACGACACGAACGATCCCACACCAAGATGGTGGCTACCCTGGGACCTGCCTCGTCCTCCAAAGAGGTCCTCGAAAGGCTTTTCGAAGAGGGAGTCGATGTCTGCAGGCTGAATTTTTCACACGGGAGCCATGAAGACCATCTGAAAACGATCCGGCTGATCAATGAGATCAACGAGGAAAACGGGACCTATGTGGCCATGCTGGCCGATCTTCAGGGACCCAAGCTGCGCATTGGTGACATGAAGGACAACGGGGTGGAGCTGGTCGATGGTCAGGAATTCCGCCTGGTCAACAAGCCCTGCACCGGAGATGCCGAAAAGGCCTACATGAGCTATCCGCTGCTTGCCCGGGATGTGACGGAAGGGGAACAGATCCTGGTGGACGACGGCAAGATCTGCCTGGAAGTAAAGGGGACCAACGGAAAGGACGTGGTTGTTACCCGGGTGGTCAGCGGGGGCGTCCTCAGTTCTAAAAAAGGTGTAAACCTCCCGGATACAAAGATCTCCCTCCCCAGCCTTACCGAAAAAGACATCGAGGACGCAAATTTTGCCCTGGAGCAGGGGATCGACTGGATCGCTCTTTCTTTCGTCCGCAGCGTTACCGACATCCTGGAACTGAAGGAAATCATCAAACGGAGCAAAAGGCCCCATGCCCGGGTCATTGCCAAGATCGAGAAGCCGGAGGCACTGCAGGAAATCGACCAGATCATAGACATGTCGGACGGGATTATGGTTGCCCGGGGCGACCTGGGCGTGGAGGTTCCCTTTGACAAGGTCCCCCTGATCCAGAAAGACCTGGTCAATAAATGCATCGGCCGCAGCAAACCTGTGATCATTGCCACACAGATGATGGAAAGCATGATCACGAACTTCCGGCCCACAAGGGCAGAGGCGAACGACGTTGGGAATGCCGTGCTGGACGGTGCGGACGCTCTGATGCTAAGCGGCGAGACTTCCGTCGGCAAGTATCCCGTCGAAGTGGTGCACAGCATGCAGAAGATCATCGATGCAACCGAAACCGGTTACCATTACTTCCGGAACAATCCACCCAGGGAGTTCTCCCGCACCTTCCTGGCCGATTCCATCTGCTTTGCCGCCTGCAGTATGGCCGAACAGACCAGGGCCAGGGCCATCATCACCTTTACCTATTCAGGTTATACGGCCCTGCGGATTGCAAGCCACCGGCCGGCGGCCTCCATATTCGCCTTTACGGACAACCCGCGCGTCATCCGGAAACTATCCCTGATCTGGGGCGTCCGGGCCTACTATTCGGAGTTGTTCGAAAGCATCGACCGGTACATCGAGGTATCCATCCAGCGGCTGAGGGAAATGAACCTGGTGCAGGACGACGATGTGATCATACACGTGGGCAGCACTCCGACCAACGAACGGGGCCGCACCAACATAGTGAAGCTCAGTTATGTCTGAACCGGACAATGCCATGACAGCATGAAGAAAAGCGTGCGGGAAACCATCGGAGAAGCCGAAGCCCGCTGGCTGGGCCACCTGTACCGGCATTGCGGGGAGCTTTTCTCCACCGTCTTCCTCCCCTCCCACGACCAGTTCCATCACCGCCGGGTATGGGACAACGGAAAATCCCTGCTTATGCGGCTGGAAGACGGGGGACTGGAAGTCCCCATTACCATGCCTGAACGGCTGTTGATCGCAGCATTCTTCCACGATACCGGCCTGGTGCACACACCCGGGGAGCGGCACGGAAGGGAGAGCCGGCGCCTCTGCGAGGAGTATTTCCTGGGAGACCGGAACCCTGAAGGGAAACCTTCGGCAGAGTCCATGGAGGAAATCCTTTTCGTTATCGAACATCACGACGATAAATCACCGGGAGCCCCGGTAAGGGAAGAACCTTGCATGCCGGACCTGCTGGACCTGCTTTCCGCGAGCGACGATCTCGATGCCTTCGGGAGAATGGGAATCTATCGCTATGCTGAAATATACCTGCTCCGCGGCATCGAAGCGGACCAACTCCCTCAGGAGGTAACGGCAAACGTGCAGGCGCGTTTCCTGAATTTCAGCCGGAAATTCGCTTTCATGGGGGACTTCGTAAGCCTTCAGCAGGAGAGGTTCTCCCAGGTTTATGAATTTTACATCCGGCTGGCCCAGGCATACGCGTCCCCGGAGGAGAAACCGTCCTGGGAACCCGTGCTGGTCGAGGTGATCCGGGACAGTCTGCAACATAAGCTGAATCTCTTAAGGCCGGACCGGCTCCTGGCCCCGGCCGGTTTCGATCGGGAGATCCGGGACTGGTTCACGGCCCTGGACAGGGAGAACCCGGTTCATCTGACATAGAAATCCATCATTTTCCGATCCCCCAGGTAAGCCTCCAGACGGTCGCCGACCCTCACCGGGCCCACCCCTTCCGGTGTCCCGGTGAACAGCAGGTCGCCCGGCTTCAGGGTTATAAACCGTGAAATGTAGGCAATCTGCACATCAACGGGAAAGATCATCAGGGAGGAATTCCCTTCCTGTACGGTCCTGCCGTTGATGTCCAGGCGGAAGAATATGCGGTTTATGTCGAAGTTCCCCACCGGAATGAAACGGCTCAGCGGGGCGGAACGGTCAAAGGATTTTGCGATCTCCCACGGGGCTCCGTTCTTCCTGGCTTCGGACTGCAGGTCGCGTGCCGTGAAATCAATGCCCAGCCCGATCCTGTTGTAATAAAGATGCGCAGATTCCCGGTCTATGTTCTTGCCCTGCTTGCCGATCTTCAGCACCAGCTCTATTTCATGATGGATATCGCTGCTGAAGTCCGGGTAATAAAAGGGTTTGTTGCCGCGAATAATGCAGTTTTCATGTTTCATGAAAAACAGGGGCTTTTCCGGCAGCGGATTGTTCAGTTCCCTTGCATGGGCCACGTAATTCCTGGCCAGGCAGATTATTTTCATGGTTCGAGGGGTTTTCAGACTATTTGCCGTAGGCCCTGAGTTTGATGCCGGTCAGCACCTTCTTGGTGTACATGGGAAAATCCCCGTTCAGGATCCATCCGAAGTAACCCGGGTCCTTCTCCAGCACTTCCGCCACCGGCTCTCCCTTGTACTTTCCGAAATTGAATATCTCGATCCCCTTATCGTTCAGGACGATCCGCCCTGCAAAATCCACGAACCGCTTCTGCGAGGAAAATCCGGAAAGAAATTCCACGCTGTTCTCCAGATCCGGGTACCGGTCAAGCTGTGCTTTGAGGATCTCATAGGTGGCCAGGGTATCCGCCTCGGCGCTGTGCGCCTCCGAAAGATCCTTGCTGCAGTAAAACTTGTATGCCGCGCTCAGGGTGCGCTGTTCCATCTTGTGAAAGATCACCTGTACATCGACGAATTTACGTTTGCTCATGTCAAAATCAACTTCCGCCCTCAGGAATTCCTCGGCAAGCAGCGGGATGTCAAACTTGTTGGAGTTGTATCCCGCCAGGTCGCATCCCTCGAATTCCCTGGCGAGCGATCTGGCAATTTCCTTGAAAGTGGGCTTGTCCTTCACATCCTCGTCGGAAATGCCGTGAATGGCCGTTACCTTGGGATCGATTGGTACGGTCGGGTTAACAAGCTGTGTATGGCTGGACTGCTGTCCCCCGGGCATGATTTTAAGCCAGGAAATTTCAACGATCCGGTCGCTGGCGACGTTGAGCCCGGTCGTTTCAAGGTCAAAGAAAATGATGGGATTCTTAAGATTCAGCTCCATGATTCAAATAGGATCGCCAAAAGAAGCCTGCCGGGTTATGGACACTATATGGTTGTTTAGGGTTATGCATTGATCATCATGGGCATGAGCAGCATCAGCACATCCTCCGCTTCGTTTGACGTGCTTCCGGGCAGGAGTATGCCGGCACGCGTCGGATCGGACAGCTCGAACATTACATCGGTGGACGCCAGGTTGGAGAGTATCTCAAGCAGGAATGTGGACTTGAAACCGATCTCCATGTCCTCGCCCTCGTACTGGCAGTTCAGCCGCTCGTATGCCGATATGGAGAAATCAATGTCCTGGGCGGATACCGTCATCTGGTTCCCCTTGAGGGACAGCTTGACCAGGTTGCTGGCCTGGTTTGAATAGACCGCCACACGCTTGAGGGTATTGTAAAACTCCATGCGGTCAATGCTGAGTTTGTTCGGATTATCGGTGGGTATTACCGAGTTGTAGCTCGGGTAATTCCCTTCCACGAGTCTGCAGACCATTTTGTACTCGGTCATGGAGAAGAAGGCGTTCTTCTCATCGAATTCAATGGTTACCGGGTTTTCTTCATTCGGCAGTACGTTCTTCAGCAGGGAAGCCGGTTTTTTCGGAAGAATGAAGGAGGCTGCCGTATCCGCTTTTGCATCCGTGCGTTTGTAACGCACCAGCTTATGGGCGTCGGAGGCTACAAAGGTGAGGTCGTCGGTTGAAAGTTCGATGAAGATCCCGTTCATAACCGGCCTGAGCTCATCATCCGCCGTTGCGAACAGGGTTTTACCGATACCGCTGTGGAGCACATCGGCAGGAAGTTCGACGGTGGACTTCGATTCGGCCTTCACGCTCGGCATGTGTGGAAAATCGCCGGCATTCTGTCCTACGATGGTAAATTTCCCGTTCTCGGAATGGATCACAACGGACAGTTTGGCCGGGTCGATCTCGAAGGTAAGGGGCTGCTCGGGAAATTCTTTCAGGGTGTCGGTCAGGATCCGGGCCGGGACGGCAATGCTGCCGCTGTCGGAAGCATTTTCCAGGGATATCCGGGTTATGAGGGTCGTCTCCAGGTCGGAGGCGGTAATTTCCAGTTCATTGCCGTCCAGCTTGAATAAAAAATTATCGAGGATCGGGAGGGTATTCTTTGAACTGATCACCCTGTTTACGTTTTGCAGATGAGCCAGGAGGTCTGTGCTGGAAACAACAAATTTCATGGATGTTCTGTTTAAATTCTAAATATCAATTATACAAAAAAAAACTCAGACGACTTATACCGGGATTTCATTTTTTAAGGTCCCGTAAAATACCGGGAATCCTGTAAAAGCGGGTCGATCTGGATATACCGGAGCAAAACCCATTCATCGCCTCCCACGATCCTTGCATACAGGCGGTTAAGGTCAGCCTGCCCCTCTCCCCCCTGACCGGTATGGTAGACCGGGTAAAGCCCTATCCCGGACCGTTCACCATCGATGCATTCGATGCTGAGAACGTAATCCGGGTCGCCTTTGTGGTAAAGGGTATCCTTCGAGGGGTCCAGGAAGCGCTCGAAACGCACATCGTAGAAGTAACCCAGGTACTGCGCCACGCTTTCCCCGTCTGCAGGCATCCAGGTCTCCGGGACGGTACCGCTTGCCACTTCGAAATCGCCGTTTTGGTTCCGGGCCAGTTGGAATGATCGGTCCGGCATGGCCTCGTTCCGGAGAATCACCGACCGGACGTCACCCGGTAAAATATGAAAGATTACATTGTCCCTCCAGTAACGCGGGTCGGCCTGGAAAAGATCCTCCAGGTTGTCCCGCCGGTATCCCCTGACCCGCACCCGGAATATTGTTCTGCCTCCTTCCATCCTCATGCAGGTGGAAGAGGACAGGCTGTCGTAGCGGACCCGGTATGCCTTCTCCCGACCGTCATACATACCGATGCGGATCCGGGTTGAACGTTCGGTGATCGCCCGGGCGATACCCTCCTCCCGGTTCTTCGATACCGGGGCAAGGACTTCCAGCCGGGAGACCAGGACCTGCAGACCCCGGACGGCTTCCTTCCGTGCCGGCGCCCCGTTTACCCGCCAGCCGCCGCCGGACCGGGAGAGGTTCGCTTCCTTCCCCTCATGCGAGATCAGGACATACTGTATAGCGCCCGTGTCTGCCACTGCAAAATCACGTTCCCCGGGCGCCATGCTGCCGCTCCTCCTGCCCAGCAGGAAATACAGCGAGAGTGCTGCCAGCACCCCCAGCACGATCAGGTAGATGCGGATGCCTTTCATACCGACTTGGTACCGTATTTTTCAATGCGGACGATCATAACACTTATCCCGAACAGTATGACCAGGAAAGAGGGAACAATGGTATTGACCAGTTTCCACAGGAGGGATTCGTTGCGGATCTTCTGCTTGTCCAGCAGGCGGAGCCTGAACTCCCTTCCCCTCAGCCTCATCAGGCCCGTCTGGTCGGTCAGGTAATTCACCGCGTTAAGTATGAATCCCCTGTTCCCGAAAGTCTGCGAGGTGAAGCGGTCGTATCCGAGCGGTGCGATGACAGGACCGTCTGGAGACTCGTTCACCTCGTTGCGGATGATGTCACCGTCCGCAACCACGATCATCCGTGTGGGCAGGCTTTTTTCACGAATGGAAGGGGGGGCTGGTGACTGCACAGCGGGCACGCTGCGGTTCCTGAAGACGGATTCGAACCGGCCTTCCAGCAGGACACCGACGGGGAGGTAAGAACGGTTGAATTCCGATTCCAGGGGAGCCCGGTCCGTTTCCCGCAGGCTCACCGGTGCGGGAACGGCAACCTGACGGCTGTAGAGAGAGGTGCTCAGCAACACCGTTTTCCGAACATCCGGGTTCTCACCGACCGTGTCGATGACCGAAGCGAACCGGACCAGGATCATGTTCAGTGCCCGGGTTACGGGGTTTCCGTTCCCCGGTGAGATGAGCGGGTAATAGAACCATAGACTCAACTGCCAGCTTGCGGGTCCCCCGGCAATCCCCTTGTTCACCGGTATGACATGGCACTGTATGTCCTCGACCAGGTTCGGGTTCAGGCGCACACCGTAACGGAACAGCTGGTCTTCCAGGTTCAGCGAACGGTAAAGGGCCACGGTGCTGCCCATGAACAGGCTGTCCATGCTGACCTCTACCGGGTCGATCAGCCACAGCACCTTTCCCCCGCTCATAATGTACTGGTCGATCACGAACTTGTCCTCTTCCGGGAAGGGCAGAACGGGATCAGCTATAATCACCGCCGCATAGGGATCCAGGCTGCCCGGCCGGCCCCTGACC
>CAZNQG010000005.1:11961-57797 GCA_964575235.1 uncultured Bacteroides sp. | reverse complement strand
TGCGGCCCCGGGGTTAGGGCCTCCTTCTGCCCATCAAAACCCCTGGGCGGGTCCGCCGACGGCGGAGGGTTTATCCCGCGCAGCGGGTAAGCGCACGACCGGGTACGAACCATCGTAAACCACGGATCCATGGTCAAGTACTACTACGACGAGGTGGGGGTGAATTCACGGCTGGATACCCTGCAGGCGGCCGTCCTCAGGGTCAAACTCCGTCATCTCGATTCCTTCCATGCGGCCAGGCAGGAAGCGGCAGCGGCCTACGACCGGCTGCTCGGAAACATGGAGGGCCTCCGGATCCCCTTCAGGGCAAAATGGTCCACACACATCTTCCACCAGTACACCCTCGTCCTTGAGAACGGCGACCGCGATGCGATGAAGGATTACCTGGTAAGCAAGGATATACCCTGCATGGTCTATTACCCTCTTCCGCTGCACCTGCAGAAAGCTTACCGGGACCTGGGCTACCGGGAAGGGGATTTCCCCGTGACGGAATCCATGTCGAGGTCGGTTATTTCGATTCCCATGCATACGGAACTGGAATCCGATCAGATTGAATATATTTGCCATCACATTAAGGAATTCATAACCCGACACCATGGGTAAACCCGATTATTTCGCACACGAGACCGCTGTGATCGACCAAGGTAGCCGCATCGGAAAGGGATGCCGGATCTGGCATTTTACCCACATCATGTCCGGCGCCACCCTGGGCGAGAACTGCAACCTCGGCCAGAATGTCCTGGTTTCGACGGATGTGGTTCTCGGCAACAACGTCAAGGTGCAGAACAACGTTTCAATCTATACCGGAGTGATCTGCGAGGACGATGTATTCCTGGGACCCTCCATGGTTTTTACCAACATTGTGAATCCCAGGTCCGCGGTTGTGCGTAAGGACCGGTACGTAAAAACCCTCGTGCGGAAAGGAGCCACGATCGGTGCCAATGCCACCGTCATATGCGGCATTACCCTCGGGGCTTATTGTTTTATCGGTGCGGGCGCCGTGGTTACCCGGGATGTGCCTCCTTATGCGTTGGTCATGGGAAACCCGGCCAGGCAGGTCGGATGGATGAGCGAGTACGGACACCGCCTTCATTTCGACCATGACAACCGGGCCGTCTGTCCCGAAAGCGGGGAGAAATATGAATTGAAGAACGAAACCGTCGCCAAAATATGAACTTTAATTTTGCACTGATAGGAGTTGGAGGCTATATTGCCGTCAGGCATCTGAGGGCCATAAAGGAAACCGGGAACCATCTGGTCGCGGCTCTGGACATCAACGACAGCGTCGGGATCATCGACTCTTATTTTCCCGAAGCAGATTTTTTCGTCGAGTTTGAACGGTTTGACAGGCATATTGACAAGTTAAGAAGGGAAGGCACACGGGTTGATTACATCGGTATCTGCTCTCCCAATTACCTTCACGATGCACACATCCGGTTCGCCCTGCGCAGCGGTGCCCACGCCATCTGCGAGAAACCACTCGTTCTGAATCCCTGGAACTTTGACGGACTTGCCATGTATGAGAAAGATACAGGTAAAAAGGTTTACAACGTGCTCCAGCTTCGCCTGCACCCGTCCATCCAGGAATTAAAGGAAATGGTTTCCGCTGATCCCCCGGACCGGACCTATGACATCGTGCTTACTTACATTACCAGCAGGGGGAACTGGTACCACTACTCCTGGAAAGGGAACATCCAGAAATCGGGAGGCATTGCCACCAACATCGGCATCCATTTTTTCGATATGCTTATCTGGATATTCGGGGATGTAAAGCGGAACGAAACACACCTGCTGGAAGACGATAAGGCCTCCGGATACCTGGAGCTGGAAAAGGCCAGGGTCCGGTGGTTCCTGAGCATCGACTGCGACGACCTGCCGGACTACGTAAAGGCCAGGGAACAGAGGACGTTCCGGAACATCAGCATCGACGGGGAGGAATTCGAGTTCAGCGATGGTTTTACCGACCTTCACACCGTTACCTATCAGCAGATCCTCGACGGAAAAGGTTTTGGCCTCCAGGAGTCCAGGAAATCCATCGAAATGGTATACGAAATCCGGAATGCAAAGCCGGGCGGAAAAGCACAAAATGCTCACCCCCTGCTTAAATAACATGGTAAAACACCGGATATGATTGAGGACTTACTTAACGGGAATAAGAAACTTGCGGTCATCGGTCTCGGCTACGTTGGATTGCCGATCGCCCTGGAACTTGCAAAAAAGATGAAGGTCATCGGCTATGATATCAGGCCGGATCGTGTGGAATTGCTGAAAAAAGGAATCGATCCGAGCAAGGAGATGCCGCCCGAGGCATTCCGGGGGTGCGACATTACCTTCACCACCAGGGACGGGGACCTGAAGAAGGCCGGGTTTTACATCGTCACCGTGCCCACACCCATCGATGAACACAAGCAGCCGGACCTGGGTCCCCTGCTCAGCGCCTGCGATACCGTGGGGGAATACCTGGACGAAGGGGATTACGTTGTCTTCGAATCGACCGTTTACCCGGGCTGTACGGAGGAGGATTGCGTGCCGCTGCTGGAGCAGGTATCCGGACTGAAATACATCAAGCAGTTCAAGGTTGGGTTCTCGCCGGAAAGGATCAACCCGGGGGACGATGCCCACACCCTCACCACCATCACAAAAGTGACCTCGGGATGCGACGAGGAATCATCAGATGTGATCGCCCGCCTGTATGAACTCATTATCACGGCCGGAATCCACCGGGCGAGCTCGATCAAGGTTGCCGAAGCCGCCAAGATCATCGAAAACACCCAGCGGGATATCAACATCGCCTTCATGAACGAATTATCCATGATCTTCAGCAAGATGGGCATCAATACCTACGAAGTCCTGGAAGCGGCCGGGACCAAATGGAATTTCCTGAGGTTTTACCCGGGACTCGTAGGGGGGCATTGCATCGGAGTGGACCCTTATTACCTGGCCTATAAATCCAGGACCTACGGCCACCATGCCCGGATCATTAATTCGGGAAGGGACATCAACGATGGCATGGGCGCCTGGGTGGCAAACCAGGGACTCAAGAAACTGGTCAGCCTTAAAAAGCACATACAGTCCTGCCGCATCCTGGTCATGGGCATTACCTTCAAGGAGAATGTCAGCGACATACGTAATTCCAAGGCTATCGACCTGATCCGTGAATTCCAGTCCTTCGGCATAGAGGTGGACGTGATCGATCCGAATGCCTCCCCGGAAGAAGTGCTCCGGGAATACAACATCGAACTGGGCAACTCGGTAAAACCGCCTTACGATGCCGTTGTCGTGGCGGTAAACCATAAGGAATACACCGGACTGAAGGAGGACTATTTCACCTCGCTGGGGGCAAGCGATGCCCTTTTTATGGATGTTAAGGGGATTTACAGGGGAAAGATCAACAAGCTGATTTACTGGAGCCTGTAAACCGAATGATAATGAAAGACCTGATTGTCGTCACCGGAGGTACGGGTTATATTGGTTCCCATACGGCCGTAGAGCTGATGGAGGCCGGGTATGACGTGCTCATCATCGACAACCTGGTCAATTCAGGCATTGAGGTCCTCAACGGGATCGAAAAGATCACCAAAAGGAAACCCCGGTTTGAGAAACTCGACCTGTGCGACCGGCGGGCTCTGAAGGATTGTTTCAGGAAGCATCCGGGGATCCGGGCAGTCATACACTTTGCGGCCTACAAGACCGTCCCGGAATCGGTAGAAAAACCCCTGATGTACTACGAAAACAACCTTCTGTCGCTGATCAACCTGCTGAACGAGATGCAGGAACATGCCATCCGGAATTTTGTTTTCTCCTCTTCCTGTACCGTTTACGGTCAGCCGGACAATCTCCCGGTTACGGAGGAGAGCCCCATCAAAAAGGCCACTTCCCCCTACGGCAACACCAAGCAGATCTCCGAGGAAATCATTGCAGATTTCATCAATGCGGAAAACAACCCGAATGCCATTTCCCTGCGGTATTTCAATCCCATAGGGGCGCATCCGTCCGCACACATCGGGGAACTGCCCATCGGCGTTCCCGACAACCTCGTTCCGTTCCTTACCCAGACGGCCATCGGCATCCGGGATGAGCTCCGGGTTTTTGGTAACGACTATAATACACCGGACGGATCGGCCATAAGGGATTACATCGATGTGGTGGACCTTTCACAGGCGCATGTCGTATCCATTGAGCGGCTGCTGGCAGGTAAAAATGAAAATAGGCTTGAGATCTTCAACCTGGGGACCGGAAAGGGATTGTCCGTTTTCGAGGTCATCCAGGCATTCGTTGAGGCTACGGGAGTGCAGGTTAAATACAAGGTCTTTGGCCGCAGGGAAGGGGACATTGAGCAGGTCTGGGCCGACACATCCCTGGCCAACAGGGTCCTGGGCTGGAAGGCCGAAACACCCCTGCATGAAACACTGCGCTCGGCCTGGCGATGGCAACAGAATTTAAGATCTGGCTGATGGATATCGCCGGTCAAGGAGCCTTTTTTTACGTTACTGCGCAAAAAGCAGCGACGGACCGGCAATATCCGCAGCCAAAAATATATTAAGTCTAGGAACCAGTGAAAAAGACAATCGTCATAACCGGAGGAGCGGGATTCATCGGATCCCATGCGGTCCGGCACTTCGTGAAAAAATACCCGGACTACCGGATCCTGAACCTGGATGCCCTTACCTATGCGGGCAACCTGGAAAACCTGAGGGACCTGGAACAACTGCCCAACTATGAATTCATCAAGGGAGACATAACGGATGCAGGTTTCCTGAACAGGATTTTTAAGGAAAAGGGGGCGGATGCGGTCATTCACCTGGCCGCCGAATCACACGTGGACCGGTCCATCCTGGACCCGCTGGCCTTCATCAACACCAACATCATCGGTACGGTCAACCTTTTGAATGCCTGCCGCATCCTCTGGAAGGATTCAACGGAAGGGAAACTGTTCTACCACATCTCCACCGACGAGGTTTACGGCTCCCTGGGCAGCGAAGGCCGTTTCAGCGAAACCACCCCCTACGATCCGCGCAGCCCCTATTCCGCCTCCAAGGCAAGCTCCGACCACCTGGTCCGGGCCTACCATCATACCTACGGACTGCCCGTGGTACTTTCGAACTGTTCCAACAATTACGGTCCCAACCAATTCCCGGAAAAACTCATTCCCCTTGCCATCAACAACATCAAGAACAATCTCCCCGTACCCGTTTACGGAAAAGGTGAGAACGTGCGCGACTGGCTGTTCGTGGAAGACCATGCGGAAGCCATCGACCGGATATTCCACCGCGGACGAAAAGGGGAGACCTATAACATCGGCGGAAACAACGAATGGAAGAACATCGATCTGATCAGGCTCCTCTGCGAAATCATGGACGACAGGCTTGACCGCCCTGCCCGCACATCGGCCGCATTGATCGAATTCGTAAAGGACCGTGCCGGTCACGACCTTCGCTATGCTATCGATGCCGGCAAAATCAAGAGGGAACTGGACTGGGAACCGGCAACCGGCTTCCGCGAGGGACTCGAAAGGACGGTGGACTGGTACCTCTCCAACCGGGAATGGCTCGATCACGTCCTCTCCGGCGACTACGCCAAATACTACGACCTGCAGTACAAACAACGCTGACCTTCTGCCGGTAAATCCGAAGGCATTGTCTGTGAGGAGCCTTTTTTTGTGCTACTGCGTAAAAAGCAGCGACAAATGCCTAAGCCGAAGGCATTGCCGGATGAGTCGCCTCTCTTTCGTGTTATCCGCACGAAAGGCAGCGACGAATTGGTGATGCCGGAGGTTCTGCTGATGAGGAGCCTTTTTTTTATGCTACTGCGTAAAAAGCAGCGACAAATGCCTAAGCCGAAGGCATTGTCTGTGAGGAGCCTTTTTTTGTGCTACTGCGCAAAAAGCAGCGACGAACAGATAATGCCGGAGGCCTTATTCCACGGTAACAGATTTCGCCAGATTCCTTGGCTGGTCCACGTCGCAGCCCCGAAACACGGCAATATGATAGGATAGCAGCTGCAGGGGCACTACCGCGAGCAGTGCCGAGATCCTCTCGTCCGCATGCGGAATCTCCAGAACATGGTCGGCCATGCCCTTGATGATCGTATCGCCTTCCGAGACGATGGCGATCACGATCCCGTTCCGGGCCTTTACCTCCTGGATATTGCTGACGATCTTCTCGTAGGACTTATCCTTGGCTGCAATGACCACCACGGGCATGTTCTGGTCGATCAGGGCTATGGGACCGTGCTTCATTTCGGCGGCCGGGTATCCCTCGGCGTGGATATAGGATATTTCCTTCAGCTTCAGCGCGCCTTCCAGAGCCACCGGGAAAAAATACCCCCGCCCGAGGTAGAGGAAATTGTCCGCGCCCTGGTAGAGTTCCGCGATCTTTCGGTACTGGTCGTTGAAGGTAAGAAGGTACTCCATCTTGTCGGGGATCTGGTTCAACTCATGAATTAGGTTCTGGAATTCCTTCTCGGGCATGAGCCCTTTGGTTCGCCCGATCAGGATCGCCATCATGGCCAGTACCGTAACCTGGGCCGTAAATGCCTTGGTGGAGGCAACCCCGATCTCGGGTCCCGCGTGGGTATACACCCCCGCGTCGGTTTCCCGGGGAATGCTTGACCCGACCACGTTGCAGATCCCCAGAACGAGGGCGCCTGCGTCCTTTGCCAGCTGGATGGCTGCCAAGGTGTCGGCCGTTTCTCCGCTCTGACTGATGGCAATGACCACGTCCTCCTTGCCGATAAGGGGATTCCGGTACCTGAATTCGCTGGCATATTCTACCTCCACCGGCAGCCTTGCAAGGTCCTCGAAAAGGTATTCCCCCACCAGTCCCGCATGCCAGGAGGTCCCGCACCCGATGATGATGATCCGCCTTGCCTTCATCAGGCGCGGCATGACGTCGAAGAGTCCCCCGAGGCGCAGGTCTTTCAGGTCGGAGCTGATCCGTCCCCGGAAGGTATCCTGTATGGACCTGGGCTGCTCGAAAATCTCCTTCAGCATGAAATGATCGAAACCGTTCTTTTCGATGGCCCCGATGTCCAGGTCGAGTTTCTGGACCTTCGGCTTAGGCTTGTCGTTTCGTACCGTTTTAAGGATCAGTTCATCTTTCTTTATGATGGCAACGTCGTCGTTGTTGAGGTATACGACGCTTTTGGTGTATTCCACTATGGGCGTGGCATCCGAGGCCAGGAAATATTCCTTGTCCCCGATGCCGATGACCAGGGGACTCCCTTTGCGGGCGGCGATGAGTTTGTCGGGCTCGTTCCTGCACAGGATGACCAGCCCGTATGCTCCCACCACCTTGGTCAGTGCCAGGCGTACGGCTATTTCCGCCGTCACCTTCCCCTTCAGGTAAATGTACTCGATCAGGTTGGCCAGCACTTCCGTGTCGGTTTCACTGGCAAAGGTATAGCCCCGGTCTATGAGTTTGCCCTTCAGCACGGCGTAATTCTCAATGATCCCGTTGTGGATGATCACGAAGTGGCCGTCCCGGGATGTGTGGGGATGGGCATTGATGTCGCTGGGTTCCCCGTGGGTGGCCCAGCGCGTGTGCCCGATGCCGATCGTGCCTGCAACGTCCTTGTCCGATATGAAGTCCTCCAGCTCGGATACCTTCCCCCGCTTTTTATAGACCTTGATGCCGTGGTTCAGGATCGAGATCCCTGCCGAGTCATATCCCCTGTATTCAAGCCGCTTCAGGCCGTTGATCAGGATGGGATAAACGTTCTTATCTCCGATATATCCAACAATTCCACACATTATAATGGGGTGTATGTAATTTCAAGCCGAATTCGTTTTCCTGGGTCCGGTCCCCAGCCGTAAAGCACCGCCCTTGTAAGTGTCTGGGCACTGTTGCCCGGAAGTATGATCATCTGCAGGTTGGATACCTTGTCCTCGAGCAGGCTCTGGAGATGGACTTTTATCGTAAACGCATAGGTTCCTTCTGCCTTATCGTATTCTCCCCCGACATTTTCGGCATCCACCAGGTAATCATAGGTATAGTTGTACCTGCTGTCCTCGAGAATCAGGTACATATTCAGTCTGGAAGGGAAATAGGTGCTGTTCTGTTCTACCAGACCGGTGTCGGCCACCTTCAGGATGAGTTTGGCTTCGTTGATCGCCACGGGCATGGAATCCAGCCACCGGGTGAGCTCCGGGAAACGGATGACGGGATTTACCCCGGCCATGGATTGAATAAAAAGCAGGGAGTCGTCATTGGACCCGTCCTGAAGGAACGCCCCCAGCGGATAACCGTCGTGATCATGCCTGAAAAGGTTCAATCTGCTGTTGTCTGCGCTTTCAAGGGAATAATATTGCTTTTGCCCGACGACCGAATCGTTTCCGTAATAGAAATAAAGGTAGGTCTGGGTATCGTCGAAATCGATGCGCACCATGCCGCCTTCGTCAAAGGCCTGGCTCGCCCTTAAATAAAACCCGTTCATCAGCTTTCTCAGGTTTTCCGAATAACGCAGCATGGAATCGTGGGCGGTGAGGAATTTGTTAATGAATTCCGGTTCCGAGATGCGGATCTGTACGGTTGTATCTCCTTCCGCGATGCTTGCCGTTCCAAGACGCGTCTCCCTGTATTTCCCTGTCATATCCATATTGGAATAAAAAGCGGTATCGTAGGGAAAATACTGGGTTGATTCGTACAGGGATATGCCTATGGGCAGGGTGCCCTCCCCGATCCGCTCGCTCAATGCCAGGTAAAGGATCACCGAATCAGCATATGCGTTCTGTCCGAATCCCCTGCTGTTTATGGATGGGGCGATGGTACTCAGGATCTCGGCATCGGAAACCCCGAAGGTCGGGTCGACGGTACTGCCCAGCAGATAATACTGCTTGCTCAGGGAGGGGATGGAATCAGCCGTCCGCGTATAACCGTAAATCACCTCGGTTGAATCAAACAGGACGGTAAAATCATCCCCGCTGGGCAGGAATTCCTTGCCAACAAAATCCGGCTTCTCCTCACATGAGACCAGCAGGGCGGATACCAGGATGGATCCAAAAACAAAAAAAGAAAATCGCTTGCCCGGAATAAAGCACCTGAAAAAAGATGTATCAGTCCTCATCAACCTTCTTCGTTAATATTTCATCATAGAATTTCGAGTAGGCATCGATGTACTCTTCCTCAGACTTGTATTCAAGAACGGGCTTCTTTATGGTTTTGATATGTTTCTGTACCGATTTGTTGATCTCCCGGCTTCCGATGATGGCTGCATCCGACATATCCAGCGCCAGCCGGGTCAGGTTTACATAACTGGGCTGGGCAAGAATCTCTACATCGCTGTCCCGAATGCCGTCCAGCTTCAGCTTATGCTTGAATTCCTTGCGCAGGGATTTATTGAATTCGTCGTTGTATACCGAGTATATGATTTTCGACTTGTTATACAGCGGGTCGTCCATAAAGGATCGTTTCAGGTAAAGGGGTACCAGGCTGGTGATCCAGCCGTGGCAATGAACAATATCGGGCGACCACCGGAGTTTGCGCACGGTTTCCAGGACCCCCCTGGCGAAAAAGATGACCCGTTCGTCGTTGTCTTCAAAGTATTCGCCCTTATCGTCCTTCAATACATGTTTCCTGTGAAAATAATCCTCGTTGTCAATGAAATACACCTGCATCCTGGCGGATTGGATCGAGGCAACCTTGATGATCAGCGGATGATCCGTATCGTTTATGATCAGATTCATTCCCGAAAGCCTGATCACCTCATGCAACTGGTTTCTTCGCTCGTTTATCGAACCATACCGGGGCATGAAGGTGCGTATCTCCCTTCCTTTTTCCTGGATTCCCTGTGGAAGGTAACGCCCAATTTTTGACATCTCTGATTCGGGAAGGTACGGAGTAATTTCCTGGGAGATGAATAAAACTTTGGCTTTCTTCATGACTGTTTTCGGAGATGGCCATGCAAAATTACTAAAAATTCTTCACTTCCTGTACTTATAAACAGCTTATTAACAGAGCCGGTCTGTGAACGATTCTGCATATATTTGCAGGGAAAATCCGGGTCTTGACATTTGCCGATACCATACCTGCAGTCCGGTCCCAGATCGGGGATCTCAAAAGGGGAAAAGGCTCTCTCGGGTTTGTACCCACCATGGGGGCATTGCATGAAGGCCATCTTTCCCTGGTTGATAGATCCCTCAAGGAGAATGATATTACGGCGGTCAGCATTTTTGTAAACCCAACCCAGTTCAACGATAAAACGGATTTTCAGACCTACCCGAGGAACTTACGGGACGACCTGGATCTGCTTGAAAAATACGAGGTAGACCTGGTGTTTGCTCCCTCTGCCGGTGAAATGTATCCGGAACCCGATACGAGGGATTTTGATTTCGGGGGACTCGACCTGCGCATGGAAGGAAAGCACAGGCCCGGTCATTTCAGGGGGGTGGCCCAGATCGTCAGCAAGCTTTTCACCATCATAGGGCCCGATGTTGCCTACTTCGGGGAAAAGGATTTCCAGCAGCTTGCCATCATCCGTAAAATGACCCGGGATCTGAAACTGCCGGTCCGGATCCAGGCATGCCCCATCGTGCGCGAAAAAGACGGGCTGGCCATGAGTTCCAGGAACCGGTTGCTGTCACCGGATGAAAGAAAAGCCGCCGCACGGATACCGGCGGCGCTGATGCAGGCCAGGGGCAAAGCCGGAAGGATGCCCGTGGAGGAACTCATCCGCCGGACCATCGAATACCTGAGCCGGGATCCCCTGCTGAAGGTGGATTATTTCGAACTGGTCGACGAAAAGCGCCTGCAGCCGGTTTCCGGCTGGGATGAACCCGCTCCCATCCGGGCCTGCATTGCGGTAAAAGTCGGGCAGGTTCGCCTGATAGATAATATGGATTTTTCTTTATAACTTTGCACCGTTATGAATATCGAGGTCTTAAAATCAAAGATCCACATGTGCACCGTAACGGAGGCAATCCTCCATTACGTTGGAAGCATCACCATCGACGAGGACCTGATGGATGCCGCCAACATCCTCGCCGGCGAAAAGGTACAGATCGTTAACATCAACAACGGAGAAAGGCTGGAAACCTATGTGATCACGGGGGAAAGAGGCTCGGGCATAATTTGCATGAACGGCCCGGCAGCCCGGAAGGTCGCCGTCGGGGATATCATCATCATCATTTCCTACGCCTCCATGGATATTGAAGAGGCCAAGTCCTTCGAGCCCACAATCGTTTTCCCCGACACGGCTACCAATAAACTCGTCAATTAAGAACCTTCCTTGAAAAAGAAGATTTTCAAAGCCCTTCGGTTCCTCCTGTTCCTGTCCATTGCAGGCATTCTTCTGTACTTTGCTTTTCGGGGAGTTGACCTGAACACATTATGGCAGAGCTTTGTACACGCACGCTACGGCTACATACTGCTCTACATCGTGATTGGGTTCCTTTCGCTCCTGAGCCGCTCATACCGATGGACTCTGCTGATCGAGCCCCTGAACTACAAAGCCACCTTCCTGAACAGTTTCTTTGCCCTGAATACCGGGTACCTGGCCAATTTTGCCTTCCCCAGGCTGGGCGAACTGACCCGCTGTGCCACTCTCTCAAAAGCGGAAAAGATACCCGTGGACAAACTTTTCGGTACGGTAATCGTGGAACGGATCATAGACCTGGTCATGGTGACCATTTTAATGTTCGTGCTGATCATTTTCCGTTTTGATTTCTTCGGTACCTGGCTCAACGAGAACATTTTCAATCCCGTGGTTGACCAGCTTGACCGCTCCATCGGGGGAACCTGGATCCTGCTCCTCATCCTGGTCGGAACGCCGCTGGCCCTGGTCGTTTTATACTATGCCTTCCGGAGCAGGCTTTCCGGCGTTAAATTCATCCAGAAGCCGAAAGCCTTCATCAAGGGCATTGTGGATGGATTGAAGACCATTTTCAAACTGAAGAAACGCTGGAGTTTTATCTTGCATTCCATCCTGATCTGGGGACTTTACTGGGCCATGACCTATGTAGCCCTTTTCGCCCTGCCCGAGACTTCGGAGCTCAGGGTGGTCGATGCACTGTTCCTGCTGGTCATCGGGACCTTTGGCTTCATCGTGCCCGCACAGGGCGGCATCGGCGCATATCATTACATCGTGGCGCTTGGCCTGACGCTTTACGGCATCACAAGGGAAGTCGGGCTCACCTACGCCACCATTACCCACGGGGCACAGATGATCATGCTGATCACTCTGGGAGCCGTTTCCTTCATGTTCCTGTTCTCTTTTCAGCGCAGGGCCCTTAAAGCAGCAACCGAACCGAAAACGCATGATCCGGATGTCGACGATTGAAAACATACGCTCCAAAATCCTCGACCGCGAATCCCTGGTCCCAATACTCCGGGCAAAAAAAGCGGAAGGAAAGCGGATTGTGTTCACCAACGGATGTTTCGATATCCTGCACCGGGGACATATGGAATATCTTTCGGATGCCTCGGATATGGGCGATGTATTCATCATCGGCCTGAATTCGGATGCCTCCGTCCGCAGGCTCAAGGGAGCATCCCGGCCGGCGGTTGACGAGGAGTCCCGTGCCCTCACCCTGGCCGCTTTTGAATTCGTTGATTACGTCGTGCTCTTAGGGGAGGACACCCCTTGCGAACTGATGAGGCTCCTCATCCCGGATGTATGGGTGAAGGGAGGGGATTACGACAACATCGACAAGCTGCCCGAGTTCCGCGTGATGGAGGAGCTGGGAGGGGAAGTGACCGTCCTGCCCTTGGTGCAGGGTTATTCGACCACGGATATCTATCAAAAAATACTGGGATCTGCAAACAAGTAAATCAAAGTCGGAATTCGTATGCCAGCAGTGCGGGGCAAAATCCGCCAAATGGATCGGGCGTTGCCCCTCCTGCGGTGAATGGAACACCTATACCGAAGAGATCGTAACAAGGGCACGCACAGCCGGTGGATCCCCGCCGGCGGGATCTGCCGTCGCCCAGCCGATCACCCGGGTGAACCCTCCCGGCAGGGACCGGATGAAAACCGGAATGAAAGAATTTGACCGTCTTCTCGGCGGCGGGTTTGTCCCGGGTTCCATGGTCCTTATCGGTGGAGAGCCCGGAATCGGCAAATCCACCCTGGCCCTGCAGATCGCCCTGCTGATGAAAAAGAACAAGGTTCTTTATCTGACCGGGGAGGAAAGCGCCGAACAAATACGGATCCGGGCCGACCGGATCGGATCCCCGCACGAGGGATGCCTGATCCTCAACGAGACCTGGCTGGAGAACATCCTTGCCCAGCTGGATCAGGACCCGCCCGACCTGGTCATCATCGACTCGATCCAGACCCTCTACTCCGACCGGATGGATTCATCGCCCGGTACGATCTCACAGATCCGGGAATGCGCCGCAAGGGTCCTGCAGCACACAAAGGACCGCGGCATCCCGGTCGTCCTGATCGGACATATCAACAAGGAAGGCCATTTGGCCGGACCCAAGGTGCTGGAACACATCGTGGATGTCGTGCTGCAGTTCGAAGGAGACCGTCATTACGCATACCGCATCCTCAGGGCATCGAAGAACCGGTTCGGAGCCACCTCGGAACTCGGCATTTTTGAAATGACCGGAAAAGGCCTCAAGGAGGTCGGCAATCCTTCCGAGATCCTGCTTTCGCACGGAGATGAGAACATGAGCGGGATTGCCGTTGCTTCCACACTCCACGGGAACCGCCCGTTCCTGATCGAGGTTCAGTCCCTTGTCAGCTCCGCCGTATACGGAACGCCGCAGCGGTCCTGCACGGGATTTGACATCCGGCGCCTGAACATGCTCCTGGCCGTCCTCGAGAAAAGAGCCGGTTTCAACCTGGGAACCAAGGACGTATTCCTGAACATCGCCGGAGGCATCCGGGTGGATGATCCCGCCATCGACCTGGCCGTAACGATTGCCACCCTTTCTTCAAGCACCGAGATCCCGGTGGACAAAACGGTTTGCTTCGCTGCTGAAATCGGGCTCTCAGGCGAGGTCAGGCCGGTCAGCCGGATCGAACAACGGATCACGGAAGCCGAAAAACTGGGCTTCCGGTCCATTTTCGTTTCGAGCTACAATAAAAAGGGCATCGATCCCGCCCGCTATAAGATCGAGATCCGTTTTGCGGGAAAGCTCCGGGAAGTGTATAAACGCTTGTTCGGATAATTTTCCTAAATTTCAGCGCGTTATTTTGTTATGTCCCCCAATCCGTCGAATATCCTCCTGCGCGAAGATTATAGGCCCTCCTCAGAGCCTTATGAAATCGAGGTTCCCGAAATCCAGAGCGGGGACACCTATTATTTTACGACCGGAAGCGGGTTGAAATACCAGGTAAGGTTCGGCAAGAAAAGGGACAATTACCTGGGAAACATCATAAACTTCAGCGTTCTGAGCGAAGAATTTGAGGATGAATACTCCGAAACGAACCGAGGTGAAGTCTACCGCATCATAGCCACGGTCATAGAGATCGTTCGGATCTACCACGAGAACCACGAGCACTCGGACACCTATGAATTTACCGGTGAATTCAAGGATGAACATGAATCCCAGGCTGCATCCATCCGTTCACGGCTCTATTACCGGTATGCGCAGCGTATCCTGAACCCCAACTGGCATGCCGAACTGGAAGGCAACAAGGTAACCATTCATAAGATACGACCGTCCTGAAACCCATGAAGGAATCCGAATCCCAGGTTATACTGAGCATCCGGGACCTGTCCGTAAGCCTTCCGGAAGGGGAGAGAAAAAGGGACCTGGTCCGGAACCTTTCCTTTTCGCTCCGCTCCGGTGAGGCCCTGGGCATCGTTGGTGAATCCGGGTCGGGAAAAACCCTTACCGCCCTGGCCATTCTGCAACTGCTGCCCCCGGGAATGAAAATCACACAGGGCAGCGTTCTGGTCCGGCGCGGAAACTCAAAGATCCCTGGAACGGACGAACCCGGCGGTAAAGCCGGCACCACACAAACGGCAGGTTCCCGGGAACCTGCACCGGGATCATCCGGAGCGGAAGACCTTGCCGGTCTGAACGAAAAGCAGATGCGGGCATACCGGGGAAGGGTGGTCTCCATGATCTTCCAGGAGCCCATGACCAGCCTGAACCCGTCCATGCGTTGCGGGGAACAGGTTCTGGAAGCCGTACGCCTCCACCAGGAATGCAGCGCCCGGGATGCACGGGAAAAGGTGCTTTCCCTGTTCAGGGAGGTGGATCTCCCTGCCGACCGGGGTTTCGTCGGGAAATATCCGCACCGGTTGAGCGGGGGACAAAGACAGCGGGTTATGATCGCCATGGCACTGGCCGGCAATCCGGAAATCCTGATCGCAGACGAACCCACGACCGCCCTGGATGTAACGGTCCAGAAAAAAATCCTTGACCTGCTGCTGAAGATCCGCAAGCAAAGGATGATGAGCATGATTTTTATTTCCCATGACCTGGGCGTGATCCGCATGGTATGCAGGCGGGCCCTGGTGATGTACCGGGGTGAGATTGTTGAATCCGGCAACGTGGAAGAACTGTTCGGGCATCCCCGGCATCCCTATACCAGGGGATTGATCGCCTGCCGGCCGGTATCACCGGACCCGACGAAACCGTGGAGGGATAAACCCGCCCGCCTCCCCACCCTGGCAGACTTTACCGACCGCAAAAGCGCAACCCCCGGCAAGACCGTCGTGCATGATACCGTAAGGTCCGGGTCCCAAGCGCAGCCCCTGCTCGAGGTCAGGAACCTCCGGGTGGAATATACCCTGAGGCGGAGCGTATTCGGGGTACCTGTAAAAAAACTTGCGGCGGTGGACGATCTTAACTTCTGTATCCATCCCGGTGAAACCCTCGGACTGATCGGGGAATCGGGCTGCGGCAAATCCACACTGGGAAGGAGCATCATCCGCCTGATCCGCTCCGGGCAAGGCCTTATCCTGTACCGCGGAAAGGACGTTTCCTCCCTTCGCGGCAGGGACATGAATGCATACCGTCAGAAGGTCCAGTTTATCTTCCAGGACCCCTTTTCTTCCCTGAATCCAACCCTGGCCGTGGGACCCGCCATACAGGAGGTCATGCGCGTGCACGGCATGCACGGGGATGCCGGCGAAAGGAAGCGGGCCACGGTCGGACTGCTCAAGCGGGTGGGACTCGGTGAAGAGCATTACCGAAGGTACCCGCATGAATTCAGCGGGGGACAAAGACAGCGGATCGGGCTGGCCAGGTCCCTGGCCACCGGACCCGAACTGATCATCTGCGATGAATCCGTATCTTCCCTCGATGTGTCCGTGCAAGCCAGGATCCTGAATCTGCTCAACGATCTGAAAGAAAGCCTTGGCCTGACCTATTTTTTCATTTCACACGACCTGTCCGTTGTCCGGTACATGTCCGACCGCATCCTGGTCATGAAAGACGGCAGGCTGGTGGAGGAAGCATCCGGGGATGAACTGTTCACCCGGCCGGCCTCTCCCTATACCCGTGAACTGATCGACTCCATACCGAGGTAGTTCGATTCGTACCGGCGAACAAAGAATCTTTATATATTTGAACCATGAAAAAACTGAATTTGAAATATGCAATTGCCCTGTCTGCCGTTCTTATCGTCACAGCAGGGATCCTGCAGGCGCAGAAGGACTATACGCCGCTTGCCAGCGAGGACGGAATCGAGATTGCCTACAAATGGAAACCCTCCAAATTCCTGAAGAAGGACAGTCCCCGGATCCTTAACCTGATGCTCCGCAACACCAACGATTACCCGGCGGATGTGAGCTTCACGGTGGATTATTTCTGGAAGGGGATCCGGAAAGCCTCCAGCGATACCAACCGTATCTGCATCAAGGCGAACCGCACGGCAAAGGGAAAAATAAAAAACCTGACCTTTGACCGGGCGGGACTAAGCGACGAAGATCTTTCGAGTGAAAACTTCAGCCTGGATGTCACCGGGATCGCTGTTGAGAAGGTCGTTAAATGCAAGCGGAAAAACCGGTTTCGCTCTTATTTGAAATCCTCTTCCCAGAGTTCGTAATTAAATCCCTTGGTGATATCGCTGATGTCCTCCGGGCAATCCAGGACCAGGTTGAAGTTGGGCGGTTTTTCGAATTTGTCCTCCTGGGTGACGCCCCGGGTACTGTCCGCATAGACCTTTGACATGAAGATCCCGTAGATGGGCAGGGCCATGTTGGCTCCCTGGCCCAGGGCCATTTCGTCGAAATGGATGGAGCGGTCATCCCCCCCGACCCATACCCCGGCCACCAGGTTGGGCGTGATTCCCATGTACCAGCCGTCGGAATGGTTCTGGGTGGTCCCGGTCTTGCCCCCCATTTCCGCGGTGATTTCATAAACCGTCCGGATGCGGTAGGTTGCCGTCCCTCCGTCCACGACCCCTTTCAACAGGTCCACCATCAGGTATGCGGTTTTTTCCGAAAAGGCTTCGCTCTGTTTGGGCTGGAAGGTCGTCAGGACGTTGCCGTTGCGGTCCTCGATGCGGGTCACAAAAATGGGTTCCACATACACCCCTTTGTTGGCGAAGGTATTGTATGCCCCGACCATTTCGTAAAGGGTGACATCGGAGGTCCCGTATATGATCGAATTCACCGGCATGATGAAACTCCGTACCCCCATTTTCTTGATGACATCGTCCACGATGGTCTGCGGCGGGAATTGCTTTACCAGCCATGCCGAAATGTTGTTCACCGAATGTGCGAGTCCCCATCTCAGGGTTACCATTTTACCGAGGTTGCGCGTGCTGCTCCGCGGCGTCCAGGTGGAGTCCCGATCCACGAAGGTCTGGGGAACGTTGGGCACCTTGTAGCAGGGGGTGTAACCTTCCTGCATGGCGAGGGTGTAGAGGAAAGGCTTGAAGGTCGAACCAGCCTGCCTGCCTCCCATGGTGATGGGGTCGTATTTGAAATACTTGAAATTGGGTCCCCCGACATAGGCCCTTACGTGTCCCGTTTTAGGCTCCATGGCCATCATGGCTGCACGCAGGAAATACTTATACCAGATGATGGAATCCATCGGGGTCATGATGGTGTCCTTTTCCCCTTCCCAGGAAAAGACGGTCATATTCACCGGTGTGTTGAAGGAGCGTTCGATGGAATCCATCGATACCCCGGCATTCCTCAGTCTGCGGTATCGATCCGAGTTCCGCATCGACCGGTTGATGAGCCGCTGGATCTGTTCCTCGTCCAGGTCCTCCGAGAACGGGGCTGAGGGACTGCCTTCCTTCTCCTGGTAGAAGGCCTCCTGGAGGTAGCCTCCAAGGTGTTCGACCACGGCTTCCTCTGCATATTGCTGCAATTTGCTGTCGATGGTCGTATATATTTTGAGTCCGTCCCGATAAATGTTATAAGAAGAACCGTCCGGTTTCAGATTCTTGTTCGCCCAGCCGAAAAGCGGGTTTTCCGCCCACTGGATGGAATCTTTCTCATACTGGCTGAACATGAAATACTCCCTGCGTTGCGGCTTGGTCTTGCTTATGACCTTGGCCAGGTATTGCCTCAGATAGGTTGCCAGTCCCACGTTATGGTCCTGCACCCTGTAATTCAGTTCAATGGGCAGAACCGAAAGGGAGTCGAATTCCTCTTCGGTCAGGAACCCGTATTTGAGCATCTGGCTGAGCACGATGTTCCGCCTGAACAGGGAACGTTCGGGATTCATCACCGGGGAGTACCGGGTCGGTGCCTTGAGGAGCCCTATAAGCACGGCAGCCTGTTCCACTTTCAATGAGTCCGGCGAAGTATCGAAGAATACGTCGCTGGCGGTTTTAATACCAAAGGTATTGTGCCCGAAATCAACCGTATTCAGGTACATTACCAGCAGTTCGTTCTTCGTATAGTTCCTTTCCAGCTTAACAGCCGTATTCCATTCCTTGAATTTCGAGACACCCAGTTTGAAATACCGTCTGATCCTCCAACTGTAATAGGTTGTATCCCGGGGATATAATTTCTTTGCCAGTTGCTGGGTAATGGTGCTTCCTCCCCCGGCATCCTGGCGCAGCAGGATGGATTTGATAAGCATTCGTCCGGTGCCCCTGGCATCCACCCCGGAATGACGTTGGAATCGGATATCCTCGGTGGCGATCAGGGCATTCACAAGATTCCTGGAGAGGTCGTCAAATTTCACGTATGTGCGGTTTTCAACGTAGATGGGGCCCAGCAGCACCGAATCGGCGGAATATACCTCCGAAGCCAGGTTGTTGTCCGGGTTCTCCAGGTCCTCGAAGGTGGGTACATACCCGAGCCGGCCTCTTGCGAGCAGGAAGAACAACAGGACAAGCATCAGGAAGGGAATGGAGTAGACGGACCACAGAATGACCAGGTATCTCTTCCAAAGCCGCGGAGTGTTTGACATACAGGAGGCAATTTGCAGCTAAATTACTAATAATTTAATTTAAAATTTTGAAGATCGCACCCGTTTTATTTTACTTTGTGGTGTCTTAACCAAGGCCTCAGGGTATTTGATATGGCAGAGAATCTAGTAATCGTTGAGTCACCGGCAAAGGCCAATACCATCAGTAATTTTCTGGGTAAGGAATTCACCGTTAAATCCAGCTTCGGACACATACGGGATCTTGCCAAGGATAATTACGGGATCGACATCGAACGTAATTACACACCCGAATACATCATCCCCGGCGAAAAGAAAAAGGTTGTGGCTGAGCTGCGGAAATCCGCCGGGGAAGCTTCCACCATCTGGCTGGCTTCGGATGAGGACCGGGAAGGGGAAGCCATTGCCTGGCATCTTTCCGAAGTACTGAAGCTGGACCCCGGCAGGACCCGGAGGATCGTATTCCACGAGATCACCAAATCGGCCATCGAAGAGGCCATCCGGAATCCAAGGGACATCAACCGCAACCTGGTGAACGCCCAGCAGGCCCGAAGGGTCCTGGACCGCCTGGTTGGCTTTGAGCTTTCGCCCCTGCTCTGGAAAAAGGTAAAGCCTGCTCTTTCGGCCGGCCGTGTCCAGAGTGTTGCGGTCCGCCTGATCGTAGAGCGCGAGAATGAAATCGAGGATTTCAAGCCGCTTTCCTTTTACCGCCTCACGGCACAGTTCGAGTTTAGCGACGCGAGCGGGAAGAACCATACCTTCCAGGCAGAACTGCCAACCCGGCTGAAGGACCGTGAAAAGGCGAATGAGTTCCTTTCTTCCTGCAGGGGGGCAACCTTCCGGGTACTTGAGATAAGCAAGAAACCCCTTAAAAAATCACCCGCCCCGCCCTTTACGACATCCACACTCCAGCAGGAAGCAAGCCGCAAACTGGGATTCTCCGTGTCACAGACCATGAGCGTCGCTCAACGGCTATACGAAAGCGGGAAGATCACCTACATGAGAACCGATTCGGTAAATCTTGCCAGATCCGCCCTGGCTGCTGCGCGGGACCTGATCGCGGGAGAGTTCGGGCAGGAATACTCGAAAACCCGTAATTTCTCCACCCGGACCAAGGGGGCCCAGGAAGCCCACGAAGCCATCCGTCCAACCTATCTCCAGAACCGGAGTGTAAGCGGGAACCGGCAGGAGCAAAGGCTTTACGAACTGATCTGGAAAAGGACCATCGCCTCCCAGATGAGCGAGGCACAACTTGAAAAGACCACCGCCCGCATCGGCATCTCCACCTTGCCGGACCACCTGCTGGCCAGCGGTGAAGTCATACGGTTCGAAGGATTCCTCAAGGTATACATGGAATCAACCGATGAGGAGCCGGAAGAATCACCGGAAGGCCTGCTTCCTCCGATGAAGGAAAACGACCCCCTGAACCTGCTCCGCATGGATGCGGCCGAGCGTTTCACCAAGGCACCCATGCGGTACGCAGAAGCGAGCCTGGTAAAGAAACTGGAGGAACTCGGCATCGGCCGGCCATCCACCTATGCACCAACCATCTCCACCATTCAGAACCGTGGATACACGGTTAAGGAAGACCGTCCTGGATGGGAAAGGACCTACTGCGTATACAGCCTGGCAGGCGATGCGATCACCCGGGAAACCCGGACCGAAGTGTACGGTAAGGAGAAAGCCAAGCTGTTCCCGACGGATATCGGTTCTCTGGTAAACGATTTCCTGGTGGAATATTTCAGCAATATTCTGGATTACAATTTCACGGCCAGCATTGAAAAGGAATTCGATAAGATTGCTGTAGGGGAACTGGAGTGGACCCGTATGATCGATAAATTTTATCCGGGGTTTCACAGACAGGTTGTCGAAACGACCCAGACCAGCCAGCGTCCGAAGGGAGAACGGATACTCGGAACGGATCCCGAATCGGGCAGGCAGGTCAGCGTAAAGATCGGCCGTTTCGGTCCCATGGTCCAGGTCGGCGAAGCGAGCGATGCCGAGAAACCCCGTTTTGCCAGTTTGCTGAAGAACCAGAGCATAAAGACCATCACCCTGGAGGAAGCCCTTTCTCTTTTCAAGCTTCCAAGAACCCTGGGCGAATACGAGGGACAGGAAGTACTCATCGGTGTTGGTAAGTTTGGCCCCTATGCCCGGCACAAAGGCAAGTTCTATTCCCTTGGGAAAAACGATGATCCGCTCAGCATCGGCCTGGAAAGGGCCATCGAATTGATCGACAGAAAACGGGAGCAGGAAAAGAATAAACTCATCCGGAAATTCGAGGAAAATCCCGCATTGCAGATCCTGAATGGCCGTTGGGGACCATACATCAGCCTGGACAGGGAGAATTTCAGGATCCCCAGGGGAAGGAAAGCCGAGGACCTGAGTTACGAAGACTGCCTGGGAATCATTGAAAAGGCCAGAAAAACAAAGCCAAAGAAAGCATAAGCATATCCGCTGAATGAACGTTCAAGACTATTGCGATCCGGTCGGGCTGGAAAAACCAGCCGATCAACACCTGTCGGATAAAGCCCTGTTCTGCCGGAACATTTACATTCATACTCCGGACACCCCTGTAAAAAACCTGGATCAGTTCCACCTGGCCCTGCTGGGTGCACCGGAAGACCGCGCCTCAACCATCCCGGGTGCGGCGACCGCACCGGACCTGGTGCGCAGCCATCTCTACCGCCTGTTCCGGGTTAACCCGAAACTGAAGATCATCGACCTGGGAAACCTGAAATGCGGGAACTCCGTTCAGGATACATACTTTGCACTGAGGGACGTGCTGCTCGAGCTCCTGGAACGAAAACTCACCGTTCTGTTGATCGGAGGAAGCCAGGACCTGAGCTACGGGATTTACCTGGCTTTTGAAAAAATAAACCGGAAATTCAGTTTCGCCACCGTAGATTCCAGGCTGGATATGGGCATTATCGATGACCGGATCAAACCCGAATCCTACCTGATCCCCATCCTTTCACGAAAAAAGGAATTGCTTTTTTCATATACCAACCTGGGACACCAGACCTATTTCGTTGACCAGGGAGACCTGGATTATTTGAAAGATAATTACCACCAGAGCCTGCGCCTCGGGGATATCCGGAAGAATATGGCCGGGGTGGAACCCATCCTTCGTGACGCTGCATTTGTCAGCCTGGACATCAGCTCGGTCCGCCAGTCCGACGCCCCGGCCGGCTCCCATCCTTCGCCCAACGGCTTTACCGGAGAGGAAGTCTGCCAGATAAGCCGTTATGCGGGACTCAGCCCGGTCGGGAGGTGTTTCGGGCTTTTCAACCTGATTCCCGCGGCGGACAGGGACGAACAGACCGCCCATCTGGCCGCCCAAGCCGCCTGGTACTTCATGGAAGGCCTTTCCCGGCGCAAGGAGGAACATCCGCTTTCCGCCCCCGATGCCTTCAAGAAATTCATCGTTTCCCACAGCGATATGGATCACGATATCGTGTTCTATAAAAGCCTTGAAACGGACCGCTGGTGGTTCGAAGTACCCGTCATACACCAGGCCAGGACAAGGCACGTGATCGTCTCCTGTTCCCCGGATGATTACCAGAAGGCATGCAACCAGGAAATCCCGGACCGCTGGCTGAACGCCTTCCAGAAGCTGAATTGAGTCTTTATTCCGCCGTCAATATCCGGGTCCCGCCGCGACTTACTATGGCCAACAGGCAATATTTTAATCCCCCATGCGTAACCTTATTAAGAATTAAGGGTATAAAAGCTTATCAAAGGCCCATGGTTATTAACTTAAATTTGCTAATAATGCTTGGCCGGAAGGATTATTTTTGCTTACTTTACCTTTTTCCAGAGGGTGATTTATGCGAGTGTAACGCCCTTGTTTTCAGGAATATATGAGCAGATACGCAGTTTTATTGGTTTTGTGTCTTCCGGGACTTGTCTCATATGCACAGCAGGACCCTGTATTCAGCCAGTACATGTACAACCGGTCCGCCATCAACCCTGGATACGCCGGCAGTTCCGACATGATCTGCCTGTCCGGGTCTGTCAGGCAGCAATGGGTGGGATTCCCGGGAAAGCCCGCCAGCTCGTATTTCAGCGCCGACGCACCCATAAAACCCTTCGGTATAAGCAGCGGGGTGGGATTATCCATACTGAGCGACAACCTGGCACTCAATAACAACCTGGCCCTGGCGGCCACCTATGCATACAGGCTGTCGATCGGATCCGGGACCCTCGGCATCGGAGTTGACCTTGGATTTTACAACCAGGCCCTGGAAGACGGCTGGTATGTTCCGGTGGTGCCGGGACGGACTGACATTCAGCAGCCTGACCAGGATCCGTCCATCCCGCAGAAGGAAAGCAAGATCGTATTCGATATGTCCCTGGGCCTTTATTACAGCACGGACAACCTGTATTTCGGCATTTCCACCACCCATCTGAACAAGCCCAAAATCAAGTACGAAACGGCAAATCCGTACCTGGCAAGGCATTACTATGCCATCGCGGGATACCGCTTCCAGCTGTCCAATCCCCTTTTCGAGATCCTGCCGTCGTTCGTCTTCCAAACCGATGCACGTGCAAATTCCTTTAATATCAGCACACTGGTACGATACAATAAAAAGTTTTGGGGGGGCGTTTCCTATAGGGCCGGCGATGCCGTGATCGGGATCGTAGGGGTAGAATTGTTTAACGGCTTAAGGGTTGGATATTCGTATGATTTCACAACTTCTGAAATCGGAAACAGCAGTTCCGGATCGCACGAATTCACACTGGGGTATTGTTTCAGCCTCAGCCTGGACAAGGCCCCTCAAAAGTATAAGAGCATACGTTTTTTGTAAGGGAGTGAAATGAATTATTGATTTTTTTCTTATTTTAGGCTTTGAAAGTCAGTTTTATAAATACATTGCAGTAAATAATACGATACAAAATACCCGGAAAGCTATGAAAAAGTTAGTTGCATTTGGTATTTTAATAGGAATTTTCAGCAGTTGCGGGAACATCTATACCGGTGAGCTTACGGGGGTCCCCGGACGTAAAAAATATTTTGAGCCCGAACCATTCGGAATGGAATTCATCCCCCAGGGGTCCTATAACATGGGTCCGGCGGACCAGGATGTTCCTTTCGCCCAGAACCATTTTACCAAAACGGTTACGGTAGATGCTTTCTGGATGGACCAGACCGAGATAACCAATAACGAATACAGGCAGTTTGTATTCTGGGTAAGAGACTCCCTCAAAAGGGAACTGCTCGGTGAGATCCTGGAAGAGGATTTCCGCATTCTGGTGGATGCATACGGCGCCGATCTTGAGGAAGATATCTTTGGGAGGGCTTACCAGCTCAACTGGGAAACCAGGCTGGATGACAAGCGGCTTTATGAAAATGAAGACGTTCGGCAGGCTCTGGATAACCTTTATTACGGCGTGGAAGAGCGGTTTTTCGGACGCAAGGAGATCAATCCGCACAAGTTGAATTACCGGTATTTCTGGGTAGACCTTCAGCAGGCAGCCAAGAACAAGAATCGATTCCAGAATTATTACCTCGAAGACATCGGGGACCTCGACCAGGACCCCGGAGAATATTCCGGCACCATCATTGATCCCGAAGGCAACGAACAACCCATTGAGAACCGGGGCTCCTTCATCCTGAAGGACGTGGTCAACGTCTATCCGGACACCCTC
The DNA here is from genome assembly GCA_964575235.1 of uncultured Bacteroides sp. GTDB lineage: Bacteria > Bacteroidota > Bacteroidia > Bacteroidales > SM23-62 > SM23-62. The sequence continues at coordinate 32,895 of CAZNQG010000005.1, read as the reverse complement.
TGCTGGATACGGGATTTCACCTATTCCTACAACGAGCCTGCCGCCAATATGTATTTCTGGCATCCCTCCTTCGACAATTACCCCGTCGTCGGGATCACCTGGAAGCAGGCCAATGCATTTTGCATCTGGAGAACCCAGCTCCTGAACAACGCCCTGGCTAAGCAAGGAGACATATACGTCCAGGATTACCGGCTCCCCCTCGAATCCGAGTGGGAATTCGCCGCCCGTGGCGGATTAGAGAATTCCATGTATCCCTGGGGTGGACTCTACACCAGGAACCGGGAAGGATGCTTCCTGGCCAACTTCAAACCGCTGAGGGGTGATTATGCCGCTGACGGCGGGATCACAACCACAGCGGTCGGGACATACGAACCCAACGAACTCAACCTGTACGATATGGCCGGAAACGTTGCAGAATGGTGTGCCAACGCCTACGACGAATCCGCCTATTTCTTCCAGCATGACCTGAACCCGGATTATAAGTATATTGCAACCGATAGGGACAACCATGTGATGAAAAGAAAGGTGATCCGCGGCGGTTCCTGGAAGGATATTGCATACTACCTGCAGGTCAGCACCCGTACCTATGAATATCAGGACACTTCGACCTCCTATATCGGATTCAGGTGCATCCGCCCCTACATGGGTAACAATTAAAAATGAAAATCATTTAATCCTATAATTATGAATCTTACAGAACTCACTCAGAGTGCCGGTTGGAAAAATTTCATGGCCAAGTTGTACGGTATGGGCGCATCCGTTGTGATCATCGGCGCCTTGTTTAAAATCCAGCATATCCCCGGTGGTGGCCTTGTGATTTCAATTGGATTATGTACCGAAGCGACTATTTTCTTCTTTTCAGCATTCGAGCCACTCCACGAAGAGCTTGACTGGACACTTGTATACCCCGAACTTGCCGGTATGACCGATCCGGATGAACTGGATGAGTACCGGGATGAAGCGCTTGCCGGAAGAGGCGTAACCCTGGAAAAATTTGAAGACATATTCAACCAGGCCGATATTAAGCCCGAAACCATCAAGAACCTGGGTACCGGATTGAACAATTTATCTTCTACGGCCGCAAACCTTGCGGATATCTCGGAGGCATCCGTTGCGACACGACAATACGCCGAAAACGTTGAAAAGGCCGCTCAGGGGGTCGGGGGACTTACGGAAAATTATACCGAATCGACCCATAAACTGGCTTCGGCCGCGAGCATTCTTTCCGAATCCTATCAGAAAGCTGCAGAAAAAATAGCCAGCAGCGGGTCGGAAGTGGCCGCAAGCTATTCCGAGGCTGCCGCAAAGGCCAAAAGCATTACCACCAGCAACGAAACATTCGGCTCTCAGCTCGAGGCCATGAACCGGAACCTGCAGGCCCTGAACGAGGCCTATGCAGCCCAGCTCAAAGGCACCACCGAACATATGAAGGGCGCCGACCAGGTATACCGGGGCATCGAGGACATGATGAAAAATCTCAAGGCCTCCGTGGAGGAAACCGAAAAATACAAACAGCAGATGTCCCAGCTCAGCAAGAACATTGCAGACCTGAACACCGTCTATGGCAACATGCTTTCAGCCATGAATGTGAAATAAACCTAAAAGCAGAACCAAAACCCGAGACTATAACCCATGGCACACGCAAAAGAAACCCCGAGACAAAAGATGATCGGCATGATGTATTTGGTGCTGATGGCCATGCTTGCACTGAATGTCTCAAAAGAAGTGCTTGATGCTTTTGTGCTGGTGGATGAAGGCATGGTTACGACTACTAAAAATTTCGCACAGAAAAACGATGTTTATTACCAGGAATTCGACCGTGCGGCAGCAGAGAACCCGGTGAAAGCGGGTCCCTGGCAGGCAAAGGCCCTCGAGGTGAAAAGAAGGTCGGATGAATTGCATAAATACATACAGGATCTTAAAATTGAGATCGTCCAGTATGCTGACGGTGAAGATGCTGAAGCCATTGTAGGAGAGGAGGTTCACACTGCCGATATCCGGGCGAATGACAACCAGGACAAACCGGCCGAGATCATGATCGGACCCGACGAGGGGGGAAAGGCCAACGATCTGAAAGTGGCTATCGACGAACTGCGTGAGTATTTTCTTTCCTTGATCTCCGAAGAAAACCAAAGCATCCGGGGATCGATCGAATCAAGTCTGAATACCGACGATTATATTGCTCCTGACGGGGAAAAACACTCCTGGCAGCACGCATATTTTTCGCACGTGCCCCTGGTCGGTGTTATTGCCCTGATGTCCAAGATGCAGAGCGATGTGCGGAACGCCGAGTCAGAAACTCTGAATTACCTTTATGCACAGATCGAAGCCGGTTCATTCAAATTCAACCTGATTGAACCGGTCGTTATTCCGAAATCCAACCATGTCATAAGGGGCAGCGAATACGAAGCGAGCGTGTTCATGGCCGCCTTCGATACCACCCAGGAGCCGAAGGTATACATCGGCACCTACGATTCCATCGTTGGCGATGACGGCACCGTGGAGTACAATATGGTCGGGGAGCTTGGAAGGGATTACGATACCGTGCCTATAGCCGGAGGCAAAGGAATCTACAGGGTAAGGCCCAGCAGCCTGGGTGAGAAAAAATGGGAAGGCATCATCAGCCTGAAGCGAATGGACGGTTCGTATACCAACAAGCCATTCAGGGAAAGCTATATCGTTGCAGAACCGGCACTGGTCGTGTCCCCAACGGAGATGAACGTATTCTATAACGCAATCGACAACCCGGTCGAGATATCCGTTCCCGGATACCCGGCCAACAGCATCCGGGCCAGAATCAACAACGGAAGAATGGTCGGGTCCGGTACCCGCTATACCGTAACCCCCACCAGGCTTGGAATGGCAACGGTATCGGTTTCCGTTATGGTTGACGGGGTAAGCCGCTCCATGGGAAGCAAGGAGTTCAGGGTAGAAAGGGTACCCCCGCCATTTCCTGCCCTGGCGGGAAAGAGGGGCGGGAACTTACGTAGATCGGCTGCGCTGGCCGAGCTGGGTTTGAAGGCTGAAATGCCGGAATGGTTCAAGTTCGGGGGTGTGAGTTACCAGATCACAAGCTACGAGTTCGAGGCAACGGTACAGGGATTCACCAAGCGGGTCCCCAACCAGGGAGCCAATTTCAACTCTGAAATACGGCAAACCCTGAGGGACCAGGTGCGATCGAATTCAAGCATCTATTTCAACGAAATCAAGGCGGTGGGCCCGGACGGTGCCGTGGTAACCCTGCCTACGCTTGGTCTTAAAATACAGTAAATCGATATAAGCCATACAAGGATGAAAACAATAAGGAATATCGTAACGGGAGTCCTTCTCATAATCATCGCCGGGGCACCGGCACTGAAAGCACAATCCCTCGACCTGGTCGAGAAGCGTGAGGTCTACACCAAGGAGCACATCCCGAAGAAGGATCCGGTTCCCTACCCCTATATCCGGGAATCGGACATCATGTATGAAAAGACCGTATGGAGAATGATCAACCTCAGGGAAAAGATGAACCAGCCCCTGTATTACCCGACCAAGACGATCGGGGACCGAAAGAACCTTACCCAGCTGCTCCTCGACATTCTCAAGAATCCCCTGCCCGGGCACCAGGTATATGCATACAAGCCGTTCCTGACATATGAATTCGAGCAGCCCATGAGCATGGAGGAAATCATGCAGGTAATGAAACCGGATACCATTACTGAACCCGTATTCGATTCCACCATCATGGATTTCACCATGCAGGTCACAGGGGTCAATATTGTGCTCGATGATGTCAACCGGATCATGTTGAAGGAAAAATGGTTCTTCGACCGCAGGTATTCCACCCTCCAGGTCCGGATCATCGGCATCTGCCCCTTCAGGGTTGAAGAAAAGGAAATCGAGGACCCCATAACTTATGAAATCCGTAAAACCGGGGAAATTACACAGGAACCGCTGTTCTGGGTTTACTACCCCGAGATCCGCTACTACCTTGCCAAACAGGAAGCATTCAATCCCGCGAACGACGCTCAACGGATCTCATTCGACGACCTGCTGAACCAGCGAAGATTCAGTTCATGGATCTACAGTGTAACCAACGTTCATGACAACCGGGCCATCAGAGATTATGCGAAAGGCATGGATGCCATGTTCGAGGCAGAGCATATAAAATACGAGATATTCGAATTCGAGCACGACCTCTGGGAATACTAAGCACCATCATACAGGGAAGAAGCCGCCACACGAACATGGCGGCTTTTTTTTATATGCGCCCGGAGGCAATGCAGGAATAGGAGCCTCTCTTTTGCGGTTACTGCCGCAAAAGGCAGCGACGTTCCTGCATTGCCTCCGGGCGGTAGGTTGTTGCCGGCTAAAAGCTGAAGGCATAGCTGCTAAGCTGCCTATATTTTGTGGTTATTCTGCCGCAAAATTAAGCAGTGTGCCGGCTATGCCTTCAGCTTCCTATATATATCGGTTGCCCTGCTGTATCCGCACATCGTTGACGATGTTACGGATCTTCTGTTCATCCTCCATACGGCAGACCAAAAGTACGTCCTGGGTTTCCACGACGATGAAATCCTTAAGTCCCTGCAGTACAACGAGCTTGTCGGCCGGAACGTTCACCAGGCATCCCTCCACATCATAGGTCAATACCTCCTTGCCGACAACAACGTTGTTCTGCCTGTCTTTCTTCAGCTGGTCGTGAAGGGCCCCCCAGGTTCCAAGGTCGGACCAGCCGAAATCGGCGGTGATCACGCAGACATTGTCCGCCTTCTCCATAACGCCGTAGTCTATGGATATGTTTTTGCATTCGGCATAGGCGTAATCGATGAAGCCGGGCTCCTCATCCGTGTCGAACTTCCCCTGGCCTTCTGAAAACACCCCGTACATCTCCGGCAGGTGTTGACGGAATGCTTCGAGGATGGCCTTGACCGACCAGAAAAAGATTCCCGAGTTCCAGAAGAATTCACCGCTTTCATAAAATACCTTTGCCAGTTTCAGATCCGGCTTCTCGGTAAAGGTTTTGACCTTTCTCAGGTTACGGTATTTTGTGCCGGACTTGCCGGTTCCGTTCGCCTGTATGTACCCGTACCCGGTCTCCGGCCGGGAAGGGGTGATCCCGATGGTCAGCAGGGATTCTTCCTCGGCCACGAACTTCAGCCCGTCCTGCACAACCTTCAGGAATTTGTCCTCCTTCAGGATCAGATGGTCCGAAGGGGCTACCACTATTCTTGCTTCCGGGTTCCGTTTATGTATCTTGCAGCTCGCGTAGGCAATGCAGGGTGCCGTATTCCTGCGCGAGGGCTCGAGCAGGATGTTTGCTTCGGGAAGCTGGGGCAACTGTTCGCGGACCAGCGGTCCGTAAACCCGGTTTGTGACCACCAGTATGTTCTCGTTGGGTATGATCCGGCGAAGCCTTTCGTAGGTTATTTCCAGCAGGGTTTGTCCCGTTCCAAGAATGTCCAGGAATTGCTTGGGCCGTTCGGCCCTGCTCATGGGCCAGAACCTGCTTCCCACACCGCCGGCCATGATGACACAATAGTTGTTTTTATCCATACCGTCTGGGTTTTGAGCGCACAAAATTACAATTTAATATAATATAAAAAACCACTACATTTACAATGCTATGCGCTTATTTTACCATCTGGGCAGGTATTACATCCTGATTTCAAAGGTCTTCGCCAGGCCGGAACGGTACGGTATGTATTACCGGCAGACGATGCGGGAGCTTGAGTTCCTGGGCATCAATTCCATCGGGATCGTGGTCATCATATCCGTCTTCGTGGGAGCGGTCATCACGATACAGACCAACTACAACATCGAAAGTCCCCTGCTGCCTCGCTACCTGATCGGCGTCGGGGTGAGGGATATGCTTCTGCTCGAGTTTTCCTCCACCATGGTGGCCCTTATCCTGGCCGGTAAGGTCGGTTCAAGCATTGCTTCCGAGCTGGGCACTATGAGGATCACCGAACAGATCGATGCCCTGGAGATCATGGGTGTGAATTCGGCCAGCTTCCTGATCCTCCCCAAACTGCTGGCCACCATGTTCTTCTTCCCCCTGCTGACCATACTGAGCCTGTTTGTGGGAATGACCGGCGGTTACATGACCGCCTTCCTGACGGATGCCTCCACCCCCCAGGAATTTGTGTATGGACTCCAGTATGTTTTCTACCCGTATTACTTTACCTATGCCCTGAAAAAAATGGTGGTCTTTGCCTTCCTGATCACCACCATATCGGCCTACCACGGATACCATGCCCAGGGCAGTTCGCTGGAAGTGGGTAAATCCTCGACCCGCGCCGTGGTGCACAGCAGCATATTCATCCTGATGTTCAACCTCATCCTGACCCAACTGATCCTGGATTGATTGAAGTGCGCAACATATCGAAATCATTCGGAGAGAACCTCGTTCTGGACGACATCAGCATCCTGTTTGAACAGGGAATGACAAACCTGATCATCGGTAAAAGCGGCTCGGGAAAGACGGTGCTGCTGAAGTCCATCGTGGGACTCCACGAGGTGGATGAGGGCGAGATAATTTTCGACGGAAGGGATTTTACAAAAATGAGTTTCAAGAAGCGCAAATCCCTCCGCAAGGAATTCGGGATGCTTTTTCAGGGAGCGGCCCTGTTCGATTCATTTACGGTGGAAGAAAACGTAATGTACCCCCTGGATATGTTCACCGAACAGTCCTATCCGGAGAAACTGGAGCGGACGAATTTCTGCCTGCAACGGGTGGATATGGACGGATCCAACCATCTGTACCCGGCGGAATTGAGCGGCGGTATGCGCAAACGGGTCGGCATTGCAAGGGCCATTGCCCTGAACCCGAGGTACCTTTTCTGCGATGAGCCTAACTCCGGACTCGACCCGCAGACGGCCATCCGCATCGATAAGCTGATCCGGGAGATCACTAAAGAATTCGACATTACGACCATCGTGAACACCCACGACATGAATTCCGTGATGGAGATCGGCGATAAGGTCGTGTTCATATACGAGGGGATCAAGTGCTGGGAAGGAAGCAGGGACGATGTCCTGACTGCCGAAAACAAGTATCTGAACGAATTCGTTTTTGCCACCAACCTTACCCAGTCCCTCAAACAGGTACAGAACCAGGATGGATAGGCCGGCATGCATTGCCGTTCTCCCATATTCACAGGCAGGACCGTAACCGGCCGTCGGCCCGAACGGTACAACAATGCTGAATTCCCTAAGGATGCAAGAAACCAGGATACAGTTTCTGACCGGAGCCGTGAATACGGGCAAGACCCGATTCCTGGAGGGACTTCTTCCTGCCCTGGATGGCTCGGGACTCAGGACCGGAGGCATTCTTGCGCCAGGCAGGTATCCGGTCAGCGGAGAAAAAGAATACGATCTGCTGCTGGTTCCCGGAAGGGATAAATTTGCCCTCTGCACCCGGATCCTCTATCCCGGATGGGAAACCATAAGGGATTTCCGGTTCAATCCCCAGGCCATAAGGGCGGGACTGGACCACCTTCTCTCACTGCCACTGAAAGGCCTGCACCTGATCATCCTGGACGAGGTCGGTCCTTTCGAGCTGGAGGGACGGGTATGGGCTCCGGCCATTCCGGGCCTTCTGAAGACAGGAATTCCGATGATCTGGACCGTGCGAAGAAACCTTATCCAGCCTGTACGTTCGCAATGGGGACTCGGCGAACCTGAGATCTTGGACCTGGAACAAGCCAAGACGCATGAGACGATGAGGCATATCAAGCGCTGGCTCGGAGTGACATAGGGCTCATCCGGCATGATCTCCAGCAGCAAAAGCAAATTATTCGGACCTGCCGATCTTCTATTATTCATCGCTGTATGCTGATTTAGAGACACTTGCAAATTATACATATTCATATATATATCATGTTATTTTTATAAATAGAAAAAATGATATATAATATGTTTTATTCTTCCATTTGTTACCGGGAAATTGCTAAATTTGTGGCCCGATATTGAAATAATTTTCTATAAAAGCTTTAATAGAATCATGAAGAAACTAGTTGTTCTCGGAGCGGGTACCGGCGGTACCATCATGGTCAATAAACTCAGAAAGGTCCTGGACCGTTCGGAATGGGAGATCACCATCATCGACCAGCATGAGACGCACTACTACCAGCCCGGTTTCTTGTTCATACCCTTCGGGATCTACAACCGCCAGGACGTGATGAAGCCAAAGGCCGACTTCATCCCTGCCGGAGTTAAGCTTATATACAACCCCATCGACCGGGTGGATCCGGATAACAACAAGGTTTTGCTGGAAGGGGGAAAGGTGCTGCCCTATGATTTCCTGATCATCGCCACCGGGACAAGGACCGTGCCGGAAGAGACTCCGGGACTTAAGGACAAACTCTGGTACAAGGATATTTTTGATTTCTATACCATCGAAGGCGCCGTGGCCCTGGCAGACCGCTTCAGGGAATGGCAGGGAGGCGACCTGGTAATGGCCATCGCCGAAATGCCCTTTAAATGCCCTGTGGCACCCCTGGAATTCGTCTTCCTTGCCGACCATTACTTTCACGAAATCGGCATCCGAGACAAGGTGAACATCAGGTTCGTCACGCCATTGCCGGGCGCTTTCACCAAGCCAAGGTCCTCGAAAATGCTGGGTGAGCTGATGCAGGAGAAGAACATCGAGGTCATACCCGAATTCTATATAGAGAGCGTGGACAACGACAACAAGCAACTGGTCTCCTACGACGAGAAGAAGATCCCCTTCGATATCCTGACCATCGTCCCGGTTAACATGGGCAGTGAAATGGTCATCCGGAGCGGATTGGGCGATGACCTGGGATTTATCCCGACCGATAAGTACACGCTTCGTTCCGAGAAGTACGAAAACATTTTCGTCCTCGGCGATGCGGCAAACATTCCCACATCCAAGGCCGGCTCCGTGGTTCATTTCGCTGCGGAGGTCGTTTACGAGAACCTGATGTGCGCCATGAAGGGAAGGGAATTGAAGGCAAAATTCGACGGTCATTCCAACTGTTACATAGAGACCGGCTTCGGAATGGGCTCCATCATCGATTTCAATTACGATACCGAACCCCTTCCCGGGACTTACCCCCTGCCGGGAATCGGACCCTTCGGGTTGCTTCAGAACACCAAGATGAACCATTACGGGAAGGTCCTTTTCCGCTGGATTTACTGGCATATCCTTCTGAAAGGCAAAGAAATGCCCATCGAGAATGAAATGACCATGGCCGGCAAGATACTCTAAAACCTGTGAACCATGGCAGATAAAGATCTACAGAGACAGATCGATGACATCAACGTAAAGCTGGACGCCATCCTGGAATGCGCCATGACGCAGAAACAGCGCAGCGAGCGCATGGATGACCTGGTGGCCGACGTGAACATCATTGCCAGGGATGCCTTCCGGAGCACGGTGGAGGAACTGGACCGGCAGGGCGTTGAGCTGAACTGGGACGATCTGAAGTACCTGTCGTTTAAATTCCTGAAGAACGTCGACAAATTCACCTGGGTCATGGATACCTTCGATTCCATGTACGACCTGATGCAGGATATGGGGCCCGTGGTGAGGGAAACCATCATCGATGGCATCCGGAAAATGGCCGAAATGGAACGGAAAGGATATTTCGAATTCGTCCGAGAGATGATGAGGGCCATGGACAACGTCGTGACCCATTATTCCGGCGAGGACGTAAGGCTCCTGGCCGATAACATCGTAACCGTCATGGACACGGTCAAGAACATGACCCAGCCCGATATGCTGCAGGCCATGAACAACGCGGTCAACGTATTCCAGAAACTGGAGATCGACGACATTCCCGAATACACGCTCTGGAAGGCCATGAAGGAAATGAGGAGCCCGGAAATAAGGAAGGGCATCGGATTCATGATCACCTTCTTGAAAAATCTCTCGAAGGAAAATGCAATACCCGCTACATCGTAATACATATTTTCAAATACATCATTAAAATCATCAATTATGGCTACTAAAACGTATGCAGGCGTCAATGTTGAGATCACCGACGACGGGTACCTGAAGGACCCTTCCCAGTGGAACAAGGACATCGCCGCCGAGATCGCAAAAGAAGAAGGCATCGAGCTGACCGATAAGCATCTTGAGGTTGTCGAATACCTGAGGACCGAACATGCCAAGGGAACCCAGCTTACCATCCGAATGGTTGGAAAGTCCGGGATCACCGATATCAAGGGACTCTATACCCTTTTTCCCGGTGGACCCCTGAAGAAATCCTCCAGGATCGCCGGCATCCCGAAGCCGACTTCCTGTGTGTAACGATTAAACTTAAAAAACCATTGTTATGGCTGACGAAATAAAAGAAACACCCCTGAAGAAGGTAATGATCATTGTGGCAAAAGGGACCATCGAGGATGTTTACGCGGGACTGGTGATGGCCAATGGGGCCGTGATGGAAGGCATCGAAACCAAGCTTTTCTTTACGTTCTTCGGCCTGGATGCCATCATCAAGAAGAGGCAGAACAGGCTCCAGACGGGAACCGTTGGAAATCCTGCCATGCGTATGCCCGGCGGACTCCCCTTCCCGACCCTCCTGGGCATGCTCCCGGGCGTTGAGGCCGGGGTATCGGCCATGATGAAGAAACAAATGGCAGCCCTTGACGTTCCGCCCGTCGATGAATTCATCGAGATGATCGTGGCCGGGGGAGGCGAGATTTACGCCTGCAAACTGGCGTTCGATATGTTCAAGCTGAAAAGGGAAGACCTGGACGACAACGTCAAGGATGTGATCACCGTGGGAGACCTTTATGCCATGTCGGGCGGAGAAGGTACCCAGATCATCTTTACCTAGGCCGCAGGCCTCACAACAAGGAATTCTCAACGTGGCCGACTCTCAACTCTCATCTCAATAAGGCCTCAAAAAAGCCATGGTCCCGCGCTGCGGGACCATGGTGTTTTTTTGCCGGGGCCGGTTCAATCCACTTCCTCGTAATCCACGTAATCCCCTTGGTCGGCATTTACATCCTTCGAAGGCCTGCCGTAGTCGGTGATGGTCACATCCCCCTGCCGGGTGGACTTGCGGAATTCCTTTTCCCTCTGACCGGAAGGAGCCCGGTCTTTCTCCCTCCTTCCTAAAAGCGCCGGAATAATATAGCGGATAACGATCCGGATCAGGTACCAGACCACAAGGGCGATCAGAATTATCCGCAGTGCAGTTGTCATACAGGATTTAAATCAACCGGGGCCGGGTCTCCCGGCCGTTTCCCATTATACCGGGGATCGTACCGGAAGGCATTCCCCTGTTTCAATCGATAAGCGGCCGGTCTTTCATGGCCTTCGGCACGGCCGCACATCCCCAGACGATGTTCAGTCCCATCCTGAAATTCAGCGATGAAAATTCCTGCGGGAAGAAGTAGGCCGAGGGGGCCTGGTCGGTAATGAAGTACAGGTTCAGGGGACCGAGGCGCAGGGATATTCCGAGTCCCAGGTTCATATAACTGCCCCCCATGATCGAGTAGCTGAAGCTTGCGCTGAACATTGAAATGGGCCTGAAATTGGCCGAGACGGTGAACTGGTTGTAGAATCGGTAGTTATGGATCCGGGTCCGGAAGACCCCTCCGAAGCGGATCCATTCCCGCAGGTCGTAAGCTGCTCCCAGGTATACCTTCCCGGTCATCATGGTGGTGTAAGGATCCTTCGTGACTCTTATTCTCAGGTCCTGCTTCAGGGAATCCAGCAGGGCCTCCCCGGGTGAATAATCCTCTTCCAGCTTGAATTCAATTCCGTCGAAGGTATAATCCAGGTTCTGCTCGAAATTGTAAACGTAATTCTTCCAGCGTATGAATCCCAGGTCCACCACGCTGGCCGAAACGGTCAGTTTTTCAATGGGGGTGTAGCTGAAACCGAAATCTATGGCTATGCCGGGGTTCTTAATTCCCCCAATGGTTTTCAATCCTCCGGGGGTTAAAAGGTCCGACCCCTCGCCCGGCAGTCCGAACAGGATATCGAAAAGGGTGGTGTCTTCCAGGTCCAGGATATTTGCGATGCTGTCCATGTCCAGGAACCCTTCGTCGTCAAGCGGTACGCTCTCCAGGAAAGGTATGGAGGCATCCACCTTGATATCCGATTTGATGTCCCATTCCTCGATGGAGGTTTTCATGCTGACATCCGACCTGCGTGTTGTGGCATTCGCCCCTCCCAGCAGGATCTTGGCCCGGATTCCGAATTGCATTTCATCCTCCAGGTTGTAGGAAGCCCCGAGTGAAATCTGGTGAAAATGAGTCAGGTTCTCGGAAAGGTCGCTGAAATTGAAATCGCTTATGTTTTTGTTTCCGTAGATCAAGAATTCAGCGAAATCTTCCGGGAAGGAGATCTCCTGGATGATGCGTTCCGAAAAATCCATGGTGAAGAATAGATTTTCCTTACGCCATCCGAAGGATAGCAGGCTTGATACCACCTCGGCCCGTACCACGTTGACCGGTTGCAGGGCATCCATGAACCGGTCCTTGTCCCCCGAAGGATGCATGAAGGTCATGTATTTCCTCTCGGAACTGTTCCATGCAAAAATGTCCCCGTAGGTAAGGGAGCTGGATTCCACATTGAAACGTATGGGCGACACCAATCCCAGGTAACCGTTGCATTCCGGCTGGAAGGCCGGGTTCAGCTGGTTTGCCTGCGGTACGAGGTGCATGTGGTAATAGGTGTTGCCGAATTGCCCGGATGCCCCCGGGTGAAGAAACACCAGGACAAGAAATACCGGCAGGGAATATCGGAGCAGGATTCTGATTGCCATTATGGATCGGTTTGTGGTGTTTTAATCATTCTGGTCGGGTTCGATCGTTAAGTTCAGCTCAATGTGCGTTCCCAGTTTGAAATCCAGGGAATAGTCCGCATAGAACTTCACGAAACGGTTGCCATCGTCCGCGGTCTCCGCGAATGCCTTCATGAGCATCCCGTTTGCATCCAGGGCATGTTCGATCTGGTCCCGGTCTAATTCCACTTCGGTTACTTTCGGTGTGGCCTGCACGACCCGGCCGCTTTCATAATCCAGCACGCCGGACAGGAACAGTTCCCGGTCGTCCAGGAAAAGGGAATCCAGAATGTTCCAGCTCAGGGTGTCCACGAAATAGATCTGCAGGCCCATGTCAATCGGCATGGTGTTGTCGGTCTCGATCCGCATCATCATGTAGTCGATGTTCTCGGGTCCCAGGTCCAGCTCATTGTCCGCGGGAATGGAAAAATCAAGGGTGTCGCTCAGGACCACATCCTGTATTTTCAGGTTCATGGGTACGATCGCCTCGACGTTGATCCCCAGTTTGCTGTCCTCCAGGATGAAATTCTCCCTGGGTCCTTCCGGGTTGGCTATGGCCCGTATCGAGTACTGGAAACCCGTCAGGTTGGATGTCGCGGCCTGGTAAATATTGCTGTTGGTCGTATCGATCTTGTTCTTTTTTACGACGGTTTCCCCGACCATGTCAATCGTCGGGGCGTCAACGATGATCGTGTTCGAGTCAACGGTAATATCGAGTCCGCTGCCGTCCCTGAAATAAGCCTCCAGGTCGCTCAGCTCGATGCCGAAGGGGATCCCCATCGAATTTTCCGTGGTAATGTGAAGCCTGGGATTGGCGATCTTAACAACCCCCTCGAAACTGCTTTCCAGCAGGCTGAATTCCAGCTTTGCCCTGTCAATAAGCAGGCTGTCATACGGAATGTAACCGAAGGCGGCTTCAAACTCAAGGTTGTGAAAGGAGTTGATGATCTGCACCTCTTCCGTGGCCAGGATATCGTTCCCGGAATTGATCAGGTCAAAATCGAACATCAGGTCCAGTGAAGATGAATCCGGAACGCTGTTGTCCAGGTGGACGGTTGCCCCGTCCATCGGGATGGTGAAGGTTTCTTCATACGCTCCGGATGCATCGCTGATCGTGATGACCTCTTTGTATTTCTTGCCGTCCAGGTACACGTCGTCGGAGCTGATGGTCAATATGCCCTCGTGCCGGATACTAGAGCGGACGTAGATCCGCATTTCGCCGGCCTTGACGTGAACACTGTCGATCCGTTCCTCGCCTGTACGCTCGAACTCGAAACCCTTGTCCTGGCTGAAACGAATGGTATCTCCCAGCATATCGAGGTACCATCCGGGGATGGTCGAATCAACCCGGAAAAAAACCTGCAGGAAATTCTGGTCCTCGATCTGGAGGACTTCCGGTGCGGACAGTACCGTATCCTTCGAATAGGCCACGTACAGCAATCCCGTACTATCCTCCGAGACGAATCCCGTCGAGTCGTACTGCTCCAGCAGATCCCTCAGGCTGAGCTTCCCGAAAACCAGAGGGCCTTTGTAGCCGCCTTCCCATTGTACGGTCGTATCGTATTCGGACCTCAGCCAGTCGTCGTTGCACGAGATCCCGGCCAGTACAATAGAAAGGATCAATGCATATGGAAAAATTTTTTTAAGGATTGACATGATGTAAGGATTTGCAGATCTTTATTGTACGGAATAATTATACAAAAAGTTTTCCTCACTTCCTACGATCAGGTTGAATTTGGAGTCGGTTTTGGAAATTACCCCGATGCTGAAGGGGGTCGACCCGAGCAATGGAAAACCCTTGTAAAGGCTGCCGTCGTTGTTGACCAGGTAAAGCTCGTTCAATTTCCTGGAAACCAACCCGATCTTCTTGTTGCCGTAAGAAAACTGGTATATGACCGGCGCTTCGCTGAGAGGTGATTTAAAGGAGCGGGAAAATTTTTTCGATCCGTCGTGGCCGAAAACCTTCAGCTCCTTCCCGTCGACAAAGATGAACTCCCGGCGGCCGTTTCCGTCCAGGTCGCTGTAATCGAAATAATGACCTCCCGTGAAAGTCCCCAGCTCCACGGTTTCAACGGTTCCGTCAAAATAGATGAACTGCACCCGTCCCAGTGAATCCGTGAGCGCAAGGCGGGGCTTGATGCCCGTTGTATTGCTTTCCAGGATGATGTTGTTATGGGCGGCCACGGGGAAATGTTTTTCCGGCCGGACCCGCACCTCCCCCCTGCGGTTCAGGATGTAGGTTGTAAAATGATCGGCAAATACGATGTAATCCCGGCTTCCCACCCTGAAATGATTCAGGGTCATGTTTACCCTGCCCTCGGTTTTGCCGAAACCCCAGCCCCGTACCAGGCTCCCGGTCTTGTCGTACATGTATATACCGCGGTCTTCCCCCGCCACCGCAATCCGGTAGTCCCTGTTCTGTTCATAATCAAACAGGGCCAGGCCGTTGGTTGCGGGTGAACGCAGGGTCACGGGATACCGCTCCACGTAGTTCCCGTTCCGGTCCACCAGGTGGATCTGCTCTTTTGTATTGAACAGCAGCTGCAGCTTCCCGTTCTTGTAATAATCGATCTGGTAGACATCGCTCATGATCCGCCCCCCGAGCTTCTGCTTCCAAAGGATCCTGCCCGAGCTGTTCAGAAGGTAGATGTTGTTACCCTCATCCTGCACGAAAATCTCCTTTTCTCCGGTGTAATGGTTGATCACCAGCTTGGGTTTGGTGACCACCGGAAAGTCCAGCCTGCTTTCCCAGACGGTCTGGGCATCCTCGCGCATATCCGGGGTGTATTTCAGTATGATGTTGTTGTAGGCCAGGTCGTTCTCAGAGGTTATCTGGTAGGCGAAGGCCTGGAATTTCGAGAAAAGTTCCTCCTGCTTGTTGAATTTATCGGCCAGGTCCCCCCGAAGATACCGTTCCGCCAGCTTTCCGGCCGATGGAATATCCAGGTAGAAATACAGGTTTGAGCGGGAGGCCAGGTACTCGGAGAACTGGTTGAAATCAAGGTCGCTTCCCAGGTTGTTGCCAAGCTGGTTTGCATGGATGTATCGGGAAAGGGAAGTTATGGAATTACCGAAAATCAGGTAATTGTCGTGGAAGGCGCAGTACTTGCTGTTAACGCCCGCGAACATCCTGCCGAACAGTTTGGAGGGAAGGTAGGGAACGGGGATCTGGTAAAAGGTGTGATCGACATCGTGGTTAATGGGCCGGTCCAGGATGAGGGAGGACAGCGGGATGCCTTCCCTGCCCGCGATGATGCCGAGAAACTCCCTGAGTTTTTCCTCGGCCAGGCTCCGGCTCTTTGTGTTGCAGACCACGAAGGCATTTTCATCCCAGCCGTTGTTCCTTACGTCCGTCAGCACCAGTGCCACCTGCCTGTCCATGACCGGCAGGAAGATCTTATCGAGGTCCATTTTGTATTTCTCGTTCAGGGCTCTCAGTTCCCGGAGCCAGGCCCGACCCTTTCCGTGGATCTCCAGGTGTTCGATGTAATCCCGCTTGAACTCGGGGAAATCATCCAGTCCCAGGGCCAGAAAAGCCGTAATGTTTTCCGGTATTACGGCTTCGATGTCAAGCCGCTGGGGCTGGTGCTTCAGGATGACGCTCAGCAAATCTTCCGGGGAGGAACCGGAATGGGTAAAGCCGTTCAGGAGTATGGCATCCGGCCGCAGGTTGACATCCATCTCCGACCAGTCGGCGAAATGGATGAATTCCGATACCTGCTCCGAATAGCGTTCGTTGAAAAGCCTGGATGCAATGCCCGGAAGGGTCCTGTAATCAAGGAACAGGTTGCCTTCCACATTCCTGCCCGCAGTCCGGGCAACATCCCGGAACCCGGGTTCATCAACCACCCCCTGGCTCAGTTCGATCTGCCGGATCGATTCCTCCAGCAGGATCGATGACCGGCTGAGCAGGAGCAGACCGTGGGAGAATGCGAAGGAAAATCCCCGCTTGTTCCCCGGAAAGGCAACGTCGTAAATCCTGACTTCGTTATACCTCCGGTTCGATATGCTGGCCCGGTCCGGGATCTTGTCCTGCACAAAATGTAAAATATCCTTTTCACTGCCCTTGTCCTGCATGGCATAATACAGGATGTAATCCAGCTGTTTGTGGCCGGACAGGTGCAGGGAGAAAGAAAGGTCCGCCCCCCTGTAGAGGCCGGCCACCTCCCGGTTAGCGGCCAGCAGTGAATCCAGGAAATCCACGTCTTCCTGGAACTGTCCCACATGCTTCAGGTCACCCAGTTCCTGCCAGATCCTGTTCCTGGCCATTTCCTCGCGTATGAAACCGTTCAGGTCATGGGTGTTGATCAGCATGGCTGCATCGGTCGGAACGGCCTGTATCACCTCAACCTTCTGGATGCTTCCGCGGCGAAGCTCCAGGAACACATACACGAGACCCCCGGCCAGGATGAGGGCCACGGTCCAGAACAATACCTTTCGGATCATGGCGGATTCGTTTTCTCCATTTCGCCCAAGTATAAAAAAAATATGCCTTCGGCTGATGAACGTACACCCCGTGTTTTCAAGATTTCGCTGTTTATATCTTTCCGGGGCGGACCGGTTGGGCCTGCATCCCGGAACCCGGCATGTGTCACCGGTTTTTCGTATTTTTAATCACCCTTACCCTGCAACCATGATCGATCCCAGGATCCATGAAAGCTGGAAGGAACGCCTGATCGGGGAGTTCAACCAGCCTTATTTCGCAGACCTTAAGAATTTCCTTGTGGAGGAAAAAAAATCATACACAATCTATCCCCCGGGAAACAGGATCTTTGCCGCTTTCGACCGGACCCCGTTCGAAAAGGTCAAGGCGGTGATCCTGGGACAGGACCCTTACCACGGGAAAGGCCAGGCTCACGGCCTTTGCTTTTCGGTGCCCCAGGGGATCGCCTCCCCGCCGTCACTGGTGAACATCTTCCGCGAGCTGCACAACGATGTGGGCATCCCCATGCCCACGCACGGGAACCTGGAGGCCTGGGCCGACCGGGGGGTGCTGCTGCTCAACGCCACCCTTACGGTCCGTGCCAACCAGGCGGGTTCCCACCAGAACAGGGGCTGGGAAAATTTCACCGATGCCGTGATCCGGAAGCTTTCGGATGAGAAGGAAGGGCTGGTATTCATACTCTGGGGGCGTTACGCGCAGGCCAAGGAATACCTGATCGATTCTTCAAAACACCATATCCTGAAAGCCGCCCATCCATCGCCTTTCTCCGCCCACTCGGGATTTTTCGGATGCCGGCATTTTTCAAAAACCAACGAGCTCCTGGAAGCAGCCGGAAAGGAGCCGGTGGACTGGAGCCTGGAAACCCGTTAATTCACACCCGGTCCAGGCGGTATCGGCGGGCAACGTAGCGTACCGGTATCCAGGCGGCCAGGAACCCGATGCCGATGACCGTGAAAAAGACCTTGACCACGTCCAGGGGCTGGAAGACCACCGGGTAGGCATCGATGATGAAACTGCCCGAACCGCTGAGCTTGATCAGTCCGAACTCGGCCTGCAGCCAGGATATCAGGGAGCCCAGGATCAGTCCGATGACGGCCCCCAGGATGGATATCATCCATCCTTCGATCAGGAAGATACGCTTGATCAGGGGGGTCGATGCGCCCAGGCTGTCCAGGGTGTCGATGTCCCCCTTCTTATCCAGGATCAGCATGGTCAGCGAACCGATGATGTTGAAGGAGGCTATGATCAGGATGAAGGTGAGGATAAAGAAAATGGCCCATTTCTCCGATTTCATGATGCGGTAAAAAAGCTCGTTCTGCTGGTTCCGGTTTTTAACGTTGAACTCCTCCCCGAGGATCTCGCTGATTTCCTTCTGGGCCAGGGCTTTATCCACGTCATCCCGCAGCTTCAGCTCGATGGCGCTGACTTCGGTATCGTACTGGAGAAGGTCCCGCGCAAACTCGAGGGGGACCAGCAGGTATTTTGAATTGATCTCCTGCTCGATGCTGAAGATGCCCGACGGGAAAATGTATTTCCGGTTGATGGCCCGATCCGGGTTCATCGAGACATTCCCCTGCCGGCGGATGATGTAAATGTTTATGGGATTCAGGAAATTCAGCCCTACGGCAAGCTGGTAAGCCACTCCCAGTCCCACGACGGCTTTCGGCCTCTGCCCGTCCCACAGGGCGTACTGCCCGTCCACCATCATGCTGTCGATCCCGTTTACGAGATGGAAGCGGTCGTCCACCCCCTTCACCGTCGCGATGTGCTGCCGGTCGCCGTAACGCAGCAGGGCATTTTCCTCCAGCACCTCGGAATAATATTCCACGGCCGGATGGTTCCGGACCCGGTCCAAGGGATACGCCCCGGGATCGAAGGTTTTCCCCTCCGCGATGGTGATCTTGATTTCCGGGTCGAAGGAATTGTAAAGCGATTTGATGATGCTGTCGAACCCGTTGAATACCGAAAGGACCGCTATCAGGGCCATCGTGCCGACGGCCACCCCGGCAACGGAAATGCCCGAAATGATGTTGATGGCGTTGTGGGATTTTTTCGCCAGCAGGTACCTTCTCGCTATGTAAAAGGGCAGGTTCATTTTATCGCTTTTACGATCAGTCCCGTACCGGTCCGGTGCTTCAGCGAGACATCCATGAAATTCAGCAGCAAGCTGAAAGGAAAGGTCAGCAGGTAATAGAAGGGGAGGATGACATAGAACAGTCGGCTTGCGTTCAGCATGATGATGGGGTATTTCATGGACAGCCTCCAGGAGATCTTGCCGGGCCGTCCGTAGGAATACCGGGGATATACCTGCGAGAAACCCGCCGACCGGAGTTTCTCCTCGATTTCACCGATGTTGTATCCATCCCGCACATGCTCCTCGATGAAGGAATCCTCCTCTTGGCCGTGAACATCCGATCCTCCCTGGTCCGAAGGGGTGGAGATCAGCAGGATCCCTCCGTCCTTCATGGAAAAAACAAAGTTTTTAAAGACCTCGACATCCTCGAGGATGTGTTCCATAACGTCCACGCAGAGGACAAGGTCGTAGCGGCCTTCCTCATGCAGGCGGGTCAGGTCCCCGGTTTCGAAACCTACCCGCTCACCCTTCCCGATCTTTTCAAAGAAACGGTTGCAATCCCCGATCTGTTCCTCCTTAACGTCCACCCCCTTGATCTTCCATTGTCGGGACAGGCGGGACATGTACCAGCTGTACTGCCCGAACCCGGATCCGGCGTCCAGTACCTCTGCCGCGGGACCGATCCGCTTTCTGGCCTTCCGGAGTTCCCGCTTGATATGCCAGGCCCTCAGCAGCAGGAGGTCCAGCAGGCGGTAGAAAAGTTTCCGCAAAAAAGGCGTGCGGTTGAATACTTCGCCCAGGCCTCGTTTGATGGGATCGTATTTCATTGCTTGAGCAGTCTGTCTATGTTGTCGAGGTAATCCAGGGAATCGTCCATGAAAAAATGAAGCTCGGGTACGGCGCGCAACTGGTACCGGATACGGTTGCCCAGTTCGTGGCGGACATGTCCGCCGTGCTCCCCGAGGACCCTTTCGAAATCCTTCTTTTCGGTGGAGGGGTATACGCTTAAAAAGATCCTGGCCTGCTGGAGGTCGGGGGTGATGTTCACCCGGGTCACCGTGACCATTTTACCGGAGAACATACCGTTGCCTTCCCGCTGGAATATATCCCCCAGTTCCTTGTGCAGCAGCCTGGAGACCTTGTTCTGCCTTGTCGTTGCCATGTTTCGGATTATTTGCGGATGACTTTGGGAACACTGAAGAAGCGCCCGCTTTTACCGGGTGCATTCAAAAGCGCATCCTCATGGGTAATGGAGGTGGTCTCGCGGTCCTCCCTGAGCACGCCGGTGCGGTCCGACAGCCAGACCAGGGGTTCCACGTCCCGGGTGTCCAGTTCCTTGAGCTTCTCCACGAAGTTAAGGATCTGTTCCAGATCCCGGCGTATCTTCTCCTTTTCCTCCTTGCCGAATTCCAGGCGTGCGAGTCCCGCGATCTTTTCTATCATCCTGTCGTCTATCTTCATTCCCCCGTATTTCGGTGTCGTAAAATTACAAATCTTAACCCATTCCGCAACCCTTCGCCTTTCTGCCCATAAACCGGAAAGGCTGTCCGCCGTTCTTGGGCTCCCGGTGAGGCTGCATAAACCGGAAAAGCTGTCCGCCGTTCTTTATCTCCCGGTGAGGCTGCATAAACCGGAAAAGCTGTCCGCCGTTCTTTATCTCCCGG